>JAHJTW010000261.1 GCA_018829565.1 bacterium
CCGGGAATGAAGAGCGCCGCAGAACGTCCCGGGGCGTCCGATCACCGGGGCCTGCTGATCACCTTCGAGGGTCCCGAGGGCAGCGGCAAGACCACCCTGATCCAGGCCATCACGCGCCGGCTGGTCGCCGCGGGGGAGGAACCCCAGTTGCTGCGCGAGCCGGGCGGGACGGACATCGGGGAACGGATCAGGAACATTCTGCTGGATCCTGCGTCCGAAGGCATGGCGGCCGAGACCGAGCTCCTGCTGATGGTGGCGAGCCGGGCCCAGCTCGTCAGGGAGAAGATCAACCCCGCCCTCGAGGCCGGCATGATCGTCCTGTGCGACCGGTTCGCCGACGCCTCGGTGGCCTACCAGGGTTTCGGCCGCGGGCTGGGCGAGAAGACCGTCCACGAGCTGAACGCCTTCGCGCTGGGCGGGACCGTCCCCGATCTGACGCTCCTGTGCCTGCTGCCCCCGGCCGAGGGCCAGGAACGCCTGGCCGAGCGGGTGCGCGACCGGCTCGACGCCGAGAGCCTGGAATTCCACCAGCGGGTGTACGAGGCCTATCAGGGGATGGCGGCCGCGGGCGATTTGCGTTTTAAAGTGGTGGATGCCTCCGCGTCTCCCGAAAGAATGCTGGAGCAGGCCCTGGGGCACCTGAAAAGGTTGGAACACGGATTGCTTAAATACCTTTAAGCCGTTGCCGCACCCGAGCCCTCCGCCGGCCCGGCAGCCGGATCCCGGCCGACCCTAACATCCCTGGCGACGGGGAGTTGCCGTAAAGGAACAAGCCATGAGACATCCCCTCCGAACCCGGCCCGGAATCCGGGCGGCGGCCTTCCGGCCCCTGCTGATCGCGCTGGCCACGGCCTTTTTTGCCCTGGCCGGAGCCGCGATCGTCCCGGCCCAGGAACCGGCGCGGACGGACGATCCTGCGGCGCGGCGCAGGGAGTTCTACGAGAACCTCAAGATCCTGGGCGACGTCTACGAGCGGGTCATCAACAACTACGTGGACGAGATGGATCCCCACGAGGTCATGGAGGGGGCGGTCAACGGGATGCTGGAGCTGCTGGACGAGCATTCCAACTACCTGCCGCCGGTGAACTACGAGGATCTGATGACCAGCACCGAGGGGGAGTTCGGGGGCCTGGGCATCTCCATCAACATCCGTGACCACTATCCCACCGTCGTCTCGCCCATCGAGGGGACGCCCGCCTACTACATGGGCATCCAGGGCGGCGATCAGATCATCGAGATCGAGGGGGAGAGCAGCCGCGACATGACCAGCCGCGACGCGGTGAAGCTGTTGCGGGGCACGCCGGGGACCAAGGTGAACATCGCGATCCAGCGTCCGGGCCGGGAGGATCCCATCCCCCTGACCATCACCAGGGACGTCATCAAGCTGGAAAGCGTTCCCTACGGATTCATGATGGGGGACGTCGGCTACATCCGGATCCAGAACTTCGCCCGCACCACGCGCGAGGAGCTCAAGACGAAGCTGGACGAACTGACCGCCCGGAACATGCGGGGTCTGATCCTGGATCTGCGGTTCAATCCGGGCGGGTTGCTCGAGTCGGCCCAGGGCGTGAGCGAACTCTTCCTGGAGAGGGACAAGCTGATCGTGTTCACCCAGGGGCGGCTGCGTTCGCAGAACCAGCAGTTCTTCAGCCAGGCGCGCGGCAAGGTCTACAACCAGGTGCCGTTGATCGTGCTGATCAACGGGTCGTCGGCCTCGGCCAGCGAGATCGTCTCGGCGGCCATCCAGGATCACGACGCCGGCCTGGTGGTGGGCCAGACCTCCTTCGGCAAGGGCTCGGTGCAGACGGTCTTCCGGCTGGACGAGGACGAGGCCCTGAAGCTGACCACCGCGCGCTACTACACGCCCAGCGGACGCTCGATCCACAAGGACCGGCCGCGGAATCCCCACGACGGGGAGCTGGCTTTCGATGATGACGGCGAACCTGTCGCCGACCCCGAACCCCTGGACAAACCCGCGGCGGAGAAGGAAGTCGAGCGGTTCCAGAAGGAGAAGTACTACACCGACAGCGGCCGGGTGGTCTACGGAGGCGGGGGCATCACTCCCGACATCGAGATCGACCAGGACTTCCTGACCGACTTCGAGGTGGCGGTCGAACGGGACGGGGCCCTTTTCAGCTTCGCGGTGGACCTGGCCGCCCGGCTCGATTCCATCCCCGAGGATTTCAACGTGTCCGAGCAGGTGTTCCGCGACTTCGGGACCTTCCTCAAGGGCAGGGAGAACATCGACGAGTACCTGGGCGTCTTCGACCTGACCATGAGCGATTCCCTGCTGGAGGCCAACCGGGAGTTCATCGACCGCGGCATCCGCCGGGAGGTGGCGCGGCGGGGGTTCGGGCAGGAGGCGGCCTACAGGGTCGCCATCGAGGCCGACGTCCAGCTTCACCACGCCCTGGAACTGTTCAGCAAGGCCAGGACCCTGCCGGAGCTGCTGGCCCTGGCCGAGGAATGGAACAACGAGCAGATGAAGCAGCTGGCCGCGGAAACCCCTCCGGCGGACGAAGGCGCCGTCTCGAACTGATGCTGAGTCCGGGCCATGAAGGAAGACGCCCGCCCCCTCGGGGACGGGCGTCTTCTCCTGACGGCCGGATGGTCAGGCGGCGCCCACGGCGGCGCCCAGGCACAATTCGTCCAGGACTTCCACCAGCCGGCCGAACTGGGGTTTGCTGAGATAGGAGTCCGCGCCGACGGCCTCGCACTTGCGCGCGATCTGTTCGTTGATCAGCGAACTGAAGAGGATGACGGGCATGTCCTTGAGCCCGAGGGTCTCCTTGCAGTTGCGGCACAGGGCCAGGCCGTCCATCTTCGGCATCTCGATGTCGCTGACCAGCCCCGCGAGGTGGTCCCGGACGTCGCCGCCCTCTGCACGGATCCGGGCGACCAGATCGCTGATGGCCTGGTAGCAGTCGGCCCCGTTGGCGAAGGTGCGCACCTTGGCGTAGTTGCCCCGGCCCAGTTCCTGGACCAGCAGTTCCCGGATGATCCCCGAGTCCTCGGCCAGGTAGATCATGGCCTCGGCGCGCTGCGAGCGCAGGGGGTTGTTCTCGTCGGCGTCCACCTGGTGGCGCTTCAGGTCGGTGGGCAGGATCTCCCCGACGACCTTCTCCATGTCCACGATGAGGATCTCGTTGTCCTTGATGTTGAGCGAACCGGTGAACTTGCTGTCCGGGGTGTCGAGGAAGGGACTCAGGGGGCTGATCTGCTGCCAGGAGATCCGGTGGATCCGGTTGACGCCGTCCACCAGGAAGGCGGTCTTCCGCTCGTTGAACTCCATCACCAGGACCAGCTTGGCATCCAGTTCGCCTTCGTCGCCCGTCCCGGGCCCTTTGGCCGGCCTTGCCGTCCGCACTCCCGCCGCCGATTCGAGGTGCTTGCCGAGATCGACCAGGGTGATGCACTGGTCCCGGAACAGGATCGTGCCGATCACGGCCCGGTGGGCGAGTTGGAGTCGCGTCAGGCGGGCGGGATCGAACTGCTCGATGGCCTGGATCTTCAGGACGTTCACGCCGAAGGACTGGCCTCCGAGGATGAACTCCAGGATCTCGACCTCATTGGTTCCTGATTCGAGTAGGATTCCGTCTTTCTGCATGCCTGGACCCTCTCCTCGGAGTTGACGTCAGCCGACGAGACTGAACTTGTGCATGACTTCCTCCAGCAGGTATCCGTCCTCGCCGGCCAGGTTGATGAACTTGAACCCGACGCGGTAGAAGCTGGGATTCTTGTCCTGGTTGCACCAGACCGCCTCGGCCTCGACGTTGATGTCCGAGCGGTTGTGCACCATGACCGGAAGGTTCAGACGGACCTGGAAGCGGCGGCCCAGGGGCACCGACCTGCCGGTGACGAGCATCATGCCGTTGCAGGTGATATCGACGATCCGCCCCATGACCTGGCCGGACTCATCGTCCAGGGCGCGGACCAGGTGAGGAGTGTTCTTGCGGGGTCTGCGGCGCATGTCCACCATGGGCGTTCCTTTCGGGAAATGGGTTGTCGGCCTAAGGATCGGCGCGATCCGCTCCGACTTGAGCCCCAAAGGGGGACCGGGCTTGTCCGGCGCCGGGGTCGGATGTATCCTGGGCCCATGAAAAACAACTTCGAGATCCGGGTCGATTCGGAAATCGGCAGGCTGCGGGGCGTGATCCTGCACCGGCCGGGGGCCGAAGTGGCCAACATGACCCCTGAGTCCGCCCAGCGCGCGCTCTACAGCGACATCCTCAATCCGACGGTGGCCGCCGAGGAATACGGTCAGATCGAGGGGGTCCTGGAGCGCTGGACGCGCGTCTTCCGCATCAAGGACCTGTTCGGCGACATCCTCGGCAACCCGCGCATCCGGGCGGGGCTGGTCCGCAGGATCTGCGAGGCCGAAGGCGTGCCGGACGTGGCGGAGGACCTGCTGGGCATGCCCTCGGCCGACCTGGCGTCGGTGCTCATCGAGGGGGTGCCCCTGGTCAAGGACAACCTGACCCGCTTCCTGAGCCGGGACCGGTTCTCCCTGCCCCCCCTGCACAACTTCTTCTTCACCCGCGATTCGGCCGTCACGGTGGGAGACCAGGTCTACATCTCCCACATGGCCAACCAGGTCCGCGGCCGGGAGACCAGGATCGTCGAGGCGGTTTTCGACCACCACCCCGAGGTGGGAGCCCCCACCGTCAACCCCGCCCGGCTGGAGGGGCCCGACTCCGGCCTGACCATCGAGGGGGGGGACGTCCTGGTGGCGGCGGAGGACATCCTGATCATCGGCATCGGCGCCCGGACCACCCCGCGGGCGGTCGACTTCCTCATCGAGCGCTTCAAGCAGCAGGGGCGCGACCGGCACATCCTGGTCCAGGAGCTGCCCCGGTCGCCGGAATCGTTCATCCACCTGGACATGGTCTTCACGCTGCTGGACCGGGACCGCTGCCTGGTGTTCAAGCCGGTGATCGGCCAGACCCACCGTTACGACACCGTCCACATCCACATCCGGGGCCGCCAGGACGTGAAGATCACCGAGGAGGACAATCTCCCGCGGGCCCTGGCCAAGCTGGGGATGGACCTGGAGCCCCTGCCCTGCGGAGGGGCCAGCGACCGCTGGATCCAGGAGCGGGAACAGTGGCACAGCGGCGCCAACTTCTTCGCCCTGGCGCCGGGCAAGATCATCGGCTACGGACGCAACACCAACACCCTCGAGGTGCTGGCCGGGGCGGGTTTCGCCGTCGTCACGGCCGACGACGTCATCGCGGGCAAGGTCGACCTGGAGTCGGCGGGCCGCTGCGTGGTGACGGTCAGGGGCTCAGAGCTGGCCAGGGGCGGCGGGGGGTGCCGTTGCATGACCATGCCCGTCGGCAGGGATCCCGTCGTCTGATCCTTCGCGCCCGGCCGCCAGCTCCCGCTGGCGGCGCCCCAGGTAGAACGCCACCGCGGCCCACAGCAGGGCGATGGGCACGGCCAGCCAGGCCACCGTCACCAGCCCCGCCCCGCCGGCGGTGATCCTGGCGAAGATGCCCGCACCCAGGGCGTCCCCTCCCCGGTAGACGAAGGTGTCGATGAAGTTCTTGGCCTTGTAGCGGTCGCTGCGATCCACCACCGTGAACAGGGTCTCCCGTGCGGGCTTGGCCAGGGCGTAATTGCCGGCCCTCCGGATCACCTGGAAGATCACCAGGACAGTGAGGGTGGGCCAGGTGCCCACGGCGGCGAACCCCGCCGCGACGGCCAGGGGCAACAGGGCGAGCACCGGGCCGCTTCCCAGTTTCCGCAGCATCCGTCCGGTCAGCAGCAACTGGCCCGCCAGCGTCAGGGTGTTGGCCCAGAAGTCGATGGTCCCGAACATCGCCGCGCGTTCGGTCCGGCCCAGGACGTTGGCGGCCACGATCTGCGCCTGCTCGAAGTAGAGGAAGGTGGCGGTCAGGCTGTAGAAGAAGATGTAGGCGCTGATGCCCAGGAGATAGGGGGATCCGGCGGTTCGCGTGACCCCGGACAGGATGCCGCCGCGGGAGGGCGAATCGAAAGCGAGGTCCGGGGAAGTCGCATCCTGCGTGAAGCGGCGCCCCAGGGGCCCCACGCACCGCACCGCTCCCTCGAGGCACGCCGCGGCGACCAGGAAGAGGTTGTGGCGGCCCACCGCCCCCACCAGAAGAGTCGTCAGGCCGCTGCCCAGCATGGCTCCCAGGGTGCCGCCCAGGGCGATGATGCCGAACAGGCGCCGGCTGCGGCGGTAGCCGAAGCCGTCGGCCATGAAGGACCAGAACAGCGACAGCACGAAGAGGTTGAACACGCTCAGCCAGACGTAGAAGGCGCGTCCGGCCAGGACCAGCAGACCTCCCGAGGCGGTCTTCAGCAGGATGAAGAACAGCAGGAGATTCACCGCGAAGAAACGGAAGGCCACGGGGATGAAGGTCTCCCTGCGGTGTCGGCGGACCAGCCAGCCCAGCAGAGGGGCGGCCAGGACCATGGCGGCGAGGGTGACCAGGAACAGCTTCGGCAGGTTGTCGACCCCGCCCGCCAGGCCCATCTCCTCCCGCAGGGGACGCAGGATGTAGTAGCCCGTCATCAACAGGTAGAACAGGAGGGCGGACAGCAGGACGGGCGCGGTTTCGGCCGGTTCCAGGCCCAGGCTGCCTGCGAGGTTGCGACGAAGGCTGATCATGGAACCGTCCGGGGCTGGGGATGCAGGGGGGTCGATCCGCCTCCTACGCACCGGAGGGGCGGGTGTTTCCTTCCGGATACCCGAGGATAGCGGGGATCACCCGACGGGGACCAGCCATTTCCGGTGCGCGGCGACGATGGCCTTCGCCATGGCGTCGGGCTTGATGGGCTTGGGAACGTAATCGTCCATGCCGGCGGCGAGGCACTTCTCGCGGTCACCGGCCATGGCGTTGGCCGTCATGGCGATGATGGGGACGTGGCCGCCGCCTTCCTCCTGCCGGATGCGACGGGTGGCCTCGTAACCGTCCATGTCGGGCATCATGCAGTCCATGAAGATCAGATCATAGCCGCCCGTGCGCCAGGCCTCGAGGGCTTCCCGGCCCGTGACCACCGTATCGCAGGTGAACCCGATCTTCTTCAGGACACCCTCGCCCACCTTGCGGTTGATGAGGTTGTCGTCGGCCAGGAGGATGCGCAGGTCCGACCGCCAGGATTCCGGTCCGGTGGCGGGGGTGGTGTCGGCGGCCTCGCCGGCGGCGCCAGGCGTTCCGGCCTGATCCGCCGGACGGCCCAGGCAATGCAGGAAGTTGCGGTACCTGAGCGGGGCGGTCAACCAGCTGCGGCAGCCGCAGGCCTCCAGGACCTGGGGATTCGGAGGTTTGGGCCCGGACGTCAGGATGATCACGTGCGGACCGGACCCGGCGCCCGCCGTGGCGGTCCCCGTGATCGGTCCGCCGCCGGAGCCCTCGGCCAGCCGGTCGGTGACGAAAAGGTGGCCCGGCCGGTCGTCCGCGCCGGTCCGGAGGGCGAGGCGCTCCCCCGCTTCCGCCAGGTCGGCGCATCGCAGGGCGGGGCAGCCCAGGCTGCCCAGGTTCTCGACCAGGGCGGAGGCGGCATGCTCGTCCCCCGCCACCACCAGCGCCGGCCGGCCGGCGAGGCTGCGCCTGGCGGCCTCCAGCAGGACCCCGTCGGGAGACTGCCCGGAGGTCTCCTGCAGGGGAATCTCGAACCAGAAGGTCGCGCCCTCGCCGACGCGGCTTTCCACGCCGATCTCCCCTGCCATCATGCGGACCAGCTTGTTGCAGATGGAAAGGCCCAGTCCCGTGCCCCCGAAGTTCCGGGTGGTGGAGCTGTCCGCCTGCTGGAAGGGCTTGAAGAGGCGTTCCTGGTTCCGGGGGCTGATGCCGATGCCCGTGTCGGTCACGTCGAAGTGGAGGCGGTGGGACCGGTCTCCGCCCAGCCTGGCCCACACGGTGATGCTCCCGGTGGGGGTGAACTTGATCGCGTTGCCGACGAGGTTGATGAGGATCTGGCGGATCCGGGTCGGGTCCCCGGCGACTTCCTGCGGCACGTCCCGGTCCGCGAACCCCGACAGGGCCAGCCCCTGCTCCCAGGCCTTGATTCCCAGCAGGTCGAGGACCTCGTCGATGACGGTCCGGGGGCTGAAGGGGATGGATTCGAAGTCCAGCTTGCCGGCCTCGATCTTGGAGAAGTCCAGGATGTCGTTGATCAGGGCCAGGAGGGTCTCGGCCGAGGCCTGGATGTTGGCGGAGTACTCCTGCTGGGTGGCGTCCAGGGCGGTGTCCCGCAACAGGCCGGTCATTCCGATGATGCCGTTCATGGGAGTGCGGATCTCGTGGCTCATGGTGGCCAGGAACTCGCTCTTGGCGGCGCTGGCGGCCTCGGCGGCAAGGGCCATCTCGTTCGCCAGGGCCGCCGTGCGTTCCAGTTGCAGATTGGCGGCTTCGGCGTCGTCCCGGGCCCGCTTCATCTCCTCCCGGGCGATGATGCCGTCGGTGATGTCCTTGCTGGCGCCGCGGTAGGCCAGGGCGCGGCCCTGGGAATCGAGGCAGGGGGAGGCGCTGGTCAGGACGCAGAAATCCCCGCCCCGGCTGTCCTTCATCCAGTGTTCGATCTCCCGCAGGGGTTCCGCCGCCTGGACGGCTGCCAGGAAGACCGGCTTCAATCGCCGCCACTCATCCTCGGGCAGGAGTTCCCGGAACGACTTCCCGACCAGGTCTTCCTCCCTGAAACCGCTCTGCTCGAGCTTGCCGGCGGCAAAACGGATGATACCCCCGGAATCCACCTCCCACAGGAGGTCGCCCGAGGCCAGGGCGAGATCGGCGAAACGCCTCCGGGAGGACTCCAGATCCCGGAGGGCGTCCCTTTCACGCCGGGTGATGACTTCCTGCGAGAGGGCGATCTTGCGGGTGAGATTGAAGTAGACGACAGCCAGCAGGAATCCCGGCCCGATGATCCAGGCCAGGCTGACCAGGGTGCGCCGGGAGCTTTCGAGGTGGCTGCGGCGGACGAACTCCTGGAATCCCTGGTCGAACTGGGCCAGGCCGTCGGCGAACATCTCGTCGGCCGCCATCAGCTCCTGCACCAGCCCGTCGAGTTCCCGGGCGAGGCGCCTGCCCTCGAGGAGGAAGTCGCAATAGCCCCGGCGCAGGGGGCTGCCGGGGCGTCCATCCCCCATCAGGGCCGTCTGGAGTTCGTCGGCGATTGGCTGCAGACGGGCGAGATGGGAGGAGGGGCCGTTCGCGCCCCCGGCCGTCCCGCCGGCCAGGATGGCGTGCACCCGCGCCAGGTCCGGATCGATCCTGTGCAGGATGACGTCCTCGACCGCTGCGGGGTCGCGGGCGTCCCCGGCGAGGACCAGGCCCAGCCGCAGTTCCGCCAGCAGCACGAGCAGGGGCTCCTCGGTCGCAGGGGCGGGCTCCAGCAGGAAGCGGAGGCTGTCGAGCAGGGCTTCGGCCCGCCGGGCGCGCCTGTCCGCCCGGGAGTTGGCCGCCAGCAACAGGGCCCGGGCGTCCAGGGCCTGCTCCGCCAGGTTCGACCATCTCAGATTGCTGACGGCGAGCTGATCGAAGTGTCTCTTCAAGCCGCATTCCTCGGCCAGAGCCTCGAACTCCGCCATGGTGTCCTTGAACTCCTGGTTGTGCCTCGTGAATTCCCCGAGGCCGGCCTCGGACTCGGAGTTTTCCCGGGGATCCACGACCAGGTAGGTCAGATTGTAGTGCTGGTGCAGGGTGCTCTGGACGTTGCGGTTCTGGAGCGCGTGCATGGACTGGATCCGGTCGTTCAGCCGGGTCCGGACGGTGTTCAGCTGGACGCCCTGCCAGACGGCGGCCGCGCAGAGCAGGGCCCCGGTCAGCAGACCGGCGCCACCGAGGAGCCAGATCCTCCGGGCTGCCCGTCGGGGCGCCAATTCATGAGCAGTGCGGTTCAACCGAGCTCCTGGATCGATGGGCGAGTGACTCCCGGCTGCCTTGGGGCCAACCGGGCTTGTTGAATTTTCGACAGGAACCGCAGGGTATTGAGCGGAATCCACGGCGGCGCCGCCGGAGTTGACATCCGGGCGGGTTGTCGCTAACCCTGTGCACATCAATCCCGCAGCATTTTTCCAGGGAATCCCGGATCGAATCAGCAAGGAGTCGAGGGGAATGGCGCAAGCACTCAGAAGGGTCCACCACGTCGAACTGGCCGTGGGCAACGCCAAGCAGGCCGCCTACTATTACCGCAAGGCCTTCGGATTCGACCAGGTGGCCTACCGGGGGCCGGAAACCGGCTGCCCCGGAAGGGTTTCGTACGTCCTGAAGCAGGGCGACATCTGGCTCGTCCTGACCACGCCCCTGCACCACCTCGACCCGTTGAACACCTGGTTGACCCTGCACGGCGACGGAGTGCGGGACATCGCCTTCGAGGTGGAGGATGCCGACGCGATCTTCGCCCAGGCGGTGGCCGGGGGCGCCAAGCCCGAGTCCGCTCCCGCCGATGCGGGCGATGCGAGGGGCGCCGTCCGCACCGCCGCCATCAAGGCCTACGGGGAAACCATCCACACCTTCGTCCAGCGCAACGGGTACCCCGGTTTCCTGCCGGGGTTCGAGATCAGGGAGATCAAGGGCCGGGGGGCCGGGCTGACCTGCATCGATCACATCGTGGCCAACGTCGAGGACCGCCAGATGGACCGCTGGGTGACCTGGTACGACAGGACCCTCGGCCTGGGCCGCTTCGTCTCCTACGACGACAAGGACATCTCCACCGAGTACACCGCCCTGCGCAGCACCGTCGTGGCGTCCGCGGACAGGGTGATCAAGTTCCCCATCAACGAGCCGGCCGAGGGCCTGAAGAAGAGCCAGATCCAGGAGTACATCGACGCCAACGTCACCGCCGGCGTGCAGCACATCGCCCTGGCCTCCGACGACATCCTGGAGACCATCGCCGCCCTGCGCCGCAACGGGGTCGAGTTCCTGGCGGTTCCCGAGGGCTACTACCGGGAACTTTGGGAACGGGTGGGAGTCATCCAGGAGGACCGGGAGGCCGTGAAGGAACTGGGTCTGCTGGTGGACCGCGACGACAAGGGCTACCTGCTGCAGCTCTTTACGAAGCCGGTCCAGGACCGGCCGACCCTGTTCATCGAGATCATCCAGCGCCGGGGCAGCGACAGCTTCGGCAAGGGCAACTTCAAGGCCCTCTTCGTCACCATCGAGCAGGAACAGGCCCTGCGCGGCAATCTCTGACCTGCGCAGCGGCGGAACCGGCAACCGGGAAGGTTGGGGGCCATGCCGTTCTATCACAGACTGGGCGACGTTCCGGCCAAGCGTCACGTGGTGTTTCCCGCCCCGGGCGGCGGGATCCGCTACGAGCACCTGATGGGAAACCTCGGCTTCACCGGGTTGCAGTCCCTGCTCTACACCATCCGGCGGCCCACCTCGGTCAAGGAGATCTCCGTGGCCTGGGAGCAGCCCCGGGTTCCCGCGGGCGGGCCGGACGGCGCTTGGCGGATGCGCCACCTACGGACGCACATGCTCGAATGCGGCCCCAGTCCCGTCCGGGACCGGCTTCCCCTGGTCTTCAACGGCGATGTGGCCCTGTTCCTGACCCGTCCGGGCCGTGCCGACGAGTTCTTCTACCGCAACGCCCTGGCCGACGAGGTCCTCTTCGTCACCAAGGGAGGCGGGGTCCTCGAATCCCAGTTCGGCAACCTGGAGTACCGCGCCGGGGACTACCTGGTCATCCCCCGCGGCATCATCCACCGCCTGGTGCCGGACGCCTCCGAGCAGATCCACCTGGTGATCGAGAGCCGCGGGCACGTCCGCACACCCAAGCGGTACCGCAACGGGCACGGGCAACTGCTGGAGCACAGCCCGTTCTGCGAGCGGGACATCCGCCCGCCGCGTGAGCTCGTCGTCCACGATGAGACGGGGGACCACGAGATCATCACCCGCCGGGGCGAGACCTGCCACCGCGTGATCCTGGACCACCATCCCTGCGATACGGTCGGCTGGGACGGCTTCTACTTCCCCTGGGCCTTCAGCATCCACGACTTCGAACCCATCGTCGGCCGGTTGCACCAGCCCCCGCCGGTGCACCAGACGTTCGAGGGGGATGGTTTCGTCCTCTGTTCCTTCGTCCCGCGGCTGTACGACTTCCATCCGGATGCCGTGCCCGCCCCCTACAACCATTCCAACGTGATGACCGACGAGGTCCTCTACTACTGCAACGACGAGTTCATGAGCCGCAGCGGCATCGAGACCGGTTCGTTGACCCTGCATCCCGACGGGCTGCCCCACGGGCCCCAACCCGGCCGCACCGAGGCGTCGATCGGCGCCGAGCGGACCGACGAGCTGGCCGTCATGATCGACACCTTCGCACCCTTGACGGTGGCGGCCGAGGCGCTTCCGTGCGAGGATCCCGGCTACGGGGATTCCTGGCGGGAAGGGGAACGGTGATGGCGACGGCATTCCGGGCCTTCATGCAGGGGCTGGTCGATTATGCGGGGCTGTTCCCGCCGGCGGTCCTGCCGCCGGTGCGGGCAGTGGCACGCTATGCGGGCCACCGGGCCGGACCCCAGGCCTGGATGCTGGGCCGCTTCATCGCACCGGCCGAGAAGCTGGCCGAGATCGGCGCGGCCCGCGCGAACGTCCCCGGCGCCTCCGCCTCCGGCGCCTGGGAATGCTCCGCACTGATCGGCAGCAGGGAGGGGGCCGAGGCCGCCCTGGACGCTCTGGCTCCCCAGGGTGCGGCCATCCTCGCCGCGGAGGAGGAGGGATGGGCCGGGATCCAGGTCCTGGAGTATCCCCTGCCCCCCGCCACCGGCGCGGGGCGGCGGGAACTGGCCGATCATCTCGACCTGCTTTTCGCCCGCCTGGAGGCGGTCGGCCTGGCCGGCCGGGAACTCTTCCTGGAGCTGCCGCCCGGCAGCGACGACGCCGGGGTCATCGAGACCCTCTCAGGACGCGCAAGGACCGCTCCCGTTCTGCGCCTGGGCGCCAAGCTGCGCTGCGGGGGATTGCGTCCCGAGAACGTCCCTGCGGTCAGCCGGGTGGCGGGCATCCTTTCCGCATGCGCCAGGTTCTCCGTTCCCCTGAAGTGCACGGCCGGCCTTCACCATCCGGTCCGCCACCTGGCCGACGATCCCGAGGTGATGATGCACGGGTTCTTCAACGTGTTCGGGGCCGGCCTGCTGGCGGCCTCGGGTCTGGCGTCCGGCCGCGAACTCGAATCCTGCGTGGCGGAGACGGACCCCGCAGCCTTCCGCTTCACCGAGGACGCCTTCGTCTGGCGGAACCGGGGCGTTCCCGCCGACCGGATCGAGGAGATCCGCCGGCGTTCCCTGTGCGGGTTCGGCAGCTGCTCCTTCGCCGAACCGGTCGCCGATCTCCAAGCCCTGGGCCTGCTCTGATCGGGCCCCAAACCGGGAGTTTCCATGATTCCGACCCCCCAGACCCGCGTCCGGTCCTTCGTTCCGGTGGACCCTGAATCCCATTTCCCCCTGGAGAACCTCCCGTACGGCATCTTCAGCCCCACCCCGGCGGAGCCGCCGCGGGCGGGGGTCCGGATCGGCGACCACGTCCTCGACCTGTCGGTCATCGAGGACTCGGGCCTGCTGGCCAGTGCGGGCCTGCCCTGGGCCACCTTCAGCCAGCCGGTGCTGAACCGGTTCATGGAGCTTCCGGCCGACCAGCGGCGCTTCGCGCGGGTGCTCATCCAGGGCCTGCTGCGGGAGGACGAACCCACCCTGCGCGACGATCCTGTGCTGCGGGCCCGTGCGCTCCTGCCCGCCGCCTCGGTGACCATGAGGGTGCCGGCGGCGATCCGGGACTACACCGATTTCTACTCCTCCAAGGAGCACGCCACCAACGTGGGCATCATGTTCCGGGGCAAGGACAATGCCCTGATGCCCAACTGGGTGCACCTGCCGGTGGGCTACCACGGCCGGGCCAGTTCGGTGGTCGTTTCGGGAACCGACATCGTCCGCCCCAGCGGCCAGTCCCTGCCGCCGGGCGCCGAGGCGCCCGTCTTCGGGCCCAGCAAACGCGTGGATTTCGAGCTGGAGATGGGTTTTCTGGTGTCGCTGCCGAGCGACCTGGGGCGGCCCGTGCCCGTCGCCGAGGCGATGGACCACATCTTCGGCCTGGTCCTGGTGAACGACTGGTCGGCCCGCGACATCCAGCCCTGGGAATACCAGCCCCTGGGTCCGTTCACGGCCAAGAACTTCGGCACCAGCATCTCGCCCTGGGTGGTCCCCCTGGAAGCGCTCGAGCCGTTCGCCTGCGACGCGCCCGTCCAGGAACCCGAGCCCCTGCCCTACCTGAGGGAACCCGAGCGCCGGACCTACGACATCAACCTGGAGGTGGCGGTGACGGCTGGTGACGGCGGCGAGACCTTGACGGTCTGCCGCAGCAACTTCAAGCACCTCTACTGGACGATGGCCCAGCAGCTGACCCACCACACCGTCACCGGCTGCAACCTGGGCACGGGGGACCTGATGGCCTCCGGGACGATCAGCGGGTCGGACCCGGGTAGCTTCGGCTCCCTGCTGGAGATCACCTGGCGGGGGGAGCGGCCGCTGGAGTTCCCCGGCGGCGCCCGGCGCACCTTCCTCGAGGACCACGACGCCGTCACCATGACGGGCTGGTGCCAGGGGGACGGTTACCGCGTCGGGTTCGGCGAGGTCGCCGGGCGGATCCTGCCCGCCTTCGGCGAGGTCCGGTGAGCGGGGTGGGCGACATCCTGTGGACCCCGGATCCCGACCGGATCGCCGGCGCCCGCATCTCGGCCTTCATCGCGGCGATGAACGAGCGGCACGGGCTGTCCCTCGCCGGCTACCCCGACCTTTACGACTGGTCCGTCGCCCATCGCGGCGAATTCTGGGGAGGGGTGTGGGATTTCTGCGGCGTGGTCGGGGACGGCCCCGGCGCGACCGTCCTGGACGATCCCGGCCCCATGCCGGGCGCCCGCTGGTTCCCTGAGGCTCGCCTGAACTTCGCGGAAAACCTCCTGCAGTGGAGGGGACCCGATCCGGCCCTGATCTTCCGGAGGGAGGACGGCCGGAGCGGGGTCTGGAGCCGGGACGAGCTCCGCTCCGTCGTCGGCCGGACGGCCCGGGCGCTGGCCGCCGAGGGCGTGGGACCGGGGGACCGGGTGGCGGGGTTCCTGCCGAACCGGCCCGAGACCGTGGCGGCGATGCTGGCCACGGCCGCCCTGGGTGCGGTCTGGTCCAGCTGCTCGCCGGACTTCGGGTCGCAGGGGGTCCTGGACCGGTTCGGCCAGATCGAGCCGAAGGTCCTGTTCGCCACCGACGGGTACGTCTACGGGGGCGCCCGCATCGGCACCACGTCCACGGTGGAGATGCTCCGCAGCCGGCTGGGCTCCCTGTCCAGGCTGGTCCTGGTCCCCGAGAGCGAGCCCGGGCTCCTGCCGGAGGGGACGGTCCTCTGGGACGACTACATCGCCCCTTTCGCCGGGGAGGATCCGGATTACCTCCGGGTCCCGTTCTCCCATCCCCTGTTCATCATGTACTCGTCGGGCACCACCGGCCTGCCCAAGTGCATGGTGCACACCGTGGGGGGGACGCTCCTCCAGCACCTGAAGGAGCACCAGCTCCACTGCGACCTGAAGCCGGGCGAACGGATCTTCTACTTCACCACCTGCGGCTGGATGATGTGGAACTGGCTCGTCAGCGGCCTGGCCAGCGGCGCCGCCCTGGTCCTTTACGACGGCGGCCCCTTCACTCCCCGCAGCGCCCTGTGGGACCTGGTCCAGGACCTGGAGGTGGCGGTCATGGGGGTCAGTGCCCGCTGGCTGGCCGCCAGCGAGAAGTTCGGTCTCAGACCGGCCCAGACGCACGATCTGGGCGCCTTGCGGGCGGTCCTGTCGACCGGATCGCCCCTTTCCCCCGAGTCCTTCGATTACGTCTACCGGGACGTCAAGCGGGACGTCCAGCTCAGCTCCATCTCGGGGGGCACCGACATCGTGTCCTGCTTCGCCCTGGGCTGCCCCATCCTGCCGGTGCGACGCGGGGAACTGCAGTGCCGCGGTCTGGGGATGAAGGTGGAGGTCCGGGATCCCCAGGGGCGGCCCCTGGAGCGCGGCAAGGGCGAACTGGTCTGCACAGCGGCCTTCCCCTCGATGCCGAGCGGGTTCTGGGCGGACCCCGACGGCTCCCGCTACCACGAGGCCTACTTCGCGCGTTTCCCCGGGATCTGGCACCACGGCGACTTCGCGGAGTCGATGCCGGGCGGCGGCATGGTGATCCACGGCCGCTCCGACACGGTGCTCAATCCCGGCGGGGTGCGGATCGGCACCGCCGAGATCTACCGCATCGTCGACCGCTTCCCCGAGGTCCGCGAGAGTCTGGCGGTGGGACTGCAGCGTGACGGGGACGTGAAGATCGCCCTGTTCGTGGTGCTCGGCGAGGACGAGATCTTGACACCCGGGCTGGTGGAGTCCATGAAGAGGTGCATCCGGGAGGAGGAATCCCCCCGCCACGTCCCCGCCTTCATCCTGCAGGCGCCGGCCGTCCCCCGCACCATCAGCGGCAAGACGGTCGAGCTGGCGGTGCGCCGCATCCTGCACGGAGACGCGGTGGACAACACCGAGGCCCTGGCCAATCCCGAGTCGCTCGATTTCTTCCGTGACGTCGCCCGCCGACTATCCCTGTGAGGTCGCCATGAAGTCCATCGCATCCATCATCCTGGTCGTGGTCCTGGCCATCGCCGCCGGCGGCGATGCCGTGGCCGTCGAAGGCATGTTCCCCGTGAGCGGCCTGCAGGCCCTGGATCTGAAGGCCGCCGGCCTGGCCATCGATCCGGAGCTGATCTACGACCCGGACGGGCTCAGCCTGGTGGACGGGATCTGCAAGCTGGGGGGCTGCACGGGATCCTTCGTCTCGGACCGGGGCCTCATCCTGACCAACCACCACTGCGCCTTCCGTGCCATCGGCGACGCCAGCACCGCCGAGCACGATTACCTGGCCGAGGGCTTCGCCGCCGCCGCCCTCGCGGACGAGGTCCCGGCCGTCGGCTACACCGTCCGCATCACCGAGAGCTACCGGGACGTGTCCACCGAGGTCCTGGCCGCGATCGAACCGGGCATGGATCCCATGGACCGGACCCGGGCCATCGAGCGCAGGATGAAGGAGATCAGCCTGGCCTTCGAGGCCGAGAACCCCGGCAAGCGGGCCGAGGTGAGCGAGATGTTCCAGGGCCGGACCTACGTCCTGTTCGTCTACACCTACCTGAAGGACGTCAGGCTGGTCCTGGCGCCGCCCCAGGCCATCGGCAACTTCGGCGGGGAGGCGGACAACTGGATCTGGCCCCGGCACTCGGGGGACTTCTCCTTCATGCGGGCCTACACGGCGCCCGACGGATCGCCGGCCGCCTACCACCCCGACAACGTCCCCTACCGTCCGTCCCGGGTCCTGCGGGTGGCGCAGGAGGGGGTCGCCGAGGGCGATTTCGTCTTCATCTTCGGCTACCCGGGCACCACCTACCGGCACCGTTCCTCCCATTACCTCGAGCATCTCCGGACGCGGATCATGCCCCTGACGGTGGACTGGTACGGCTGGCAGATCGAAAACCTGGAAGCCCTCGGCGCCGGGGACCGCGACCGGGAGCTGGCTCTGGCCTCCCGGGTCAAGAGCCTGCAGAACACCTGGAAGAACTACCGGGGCAAGCTGCAGGGGATCGCCCGCCTCGACCTGGTCGAGGCGCGCCGGGCCGAGGAGGCCCGGCTCCAGGAGTTCATCGACCGGGACGCCCTCCGCAGGAAGCGTTACGGCAAGGTCCTGGATGAACTCGCCGAGTACTACCGCAAGGAAGACGAGACCGCCGTCTACGAGCTCTGGATGCGCTTCCTGGGGCGGAGTCCCCAGATCCTCCAGGTCGCCCTGACCGTGTGGGAGAACGCCCAGGAGCAGCTCAAGGACGAGGCCGACCGCGAACCGGCCTACATGGCCCGGAACTTCGACCAGACCCGCAACAGGCTGCAGGTCATCCTGGACAGCTACGACGAGGGCGCCGACCGCCTCGTTCTCGCCGAACTCCTGAGGAGGGGCGGGGACGTCCCCCGGGCGCAGGGGCTGCGGGCCTTCGCGGGGTGCCTCGGATCCGCCGGCGCCGCCGGGGCGGCCGCGCTGCTGGACCGGGTCTTCGGGGGTACGCGGCTGACGGACCCGGCGTACCTCGAGCGGGCCCTGGCCATGACCCCGGACCAGCTGAAGGCCCTGGATGACCCCCTGCTCGATCTGGCCGAGGCCCTCCACGAACCCACGGTACGGCTCCGGGAAGACCGGCGGCGGGACAAGGGCCGTCTGGACCCCCTGCAGGCCGCCCTGCTCGAGGCCCGGCAGGAGTTCCTGGGGACCCGGTTCATCCCCGACGCCAACGGCACCCTGCGCTTCACCTACGGTTACGTGGAGGGCTATTCACCCCGCGACGCCGTCCGGTACGAGCCCCTGACGACGACCCGGGGCCTGCTGGAAAAGGATACCGGCGCCGACCCCTACGCCCTTCCCGAGCGGTACCGGGAGTGGATCGCCGGCGGCAGCTTCGGGCCCTTCGGGGATGCCGCCGAGGGCGGGGTGCCCGTGGGCCTGCTCTACAGCACCGACACCACCGGCGGCAATTCCGGCAGCCCCGTCCTGGACGCCCACGGCAGGGTGGTGGGATTGAATTTCGACCGCGCCTGGGAAGCCACCATCAACGATTTCGCCTGGGACCACAGCTACAGCCGGTCCATCGGGGTCGACATCCGGTACGTCCTGTGGGTGACCTGGAAGTCGGGGGGCGGGCAGCGGTTGCTGGAGGAGATGGGCATCCCCTGGCCCGGTGCGGACACGCACCGCTGAACGGAGAGGCCTGGGGCGGTCGGGAAAACCGAGGGCCGGACCTGCCGGCCCCGCCCCGCCTCAGCCCAGAAGAGAGGAGACCGCGTCCAGCATCTCCTGGTTCGTGAACGGCTTCTTCATGGTGATGTCCGCACCCAGCAATCGCGCCGAGTGCAGGTAGTTCTCCGGCTCGGAACGCCCCCCGCCCGAGATGGCGATGAGCTTCAAGGCGCCGTTCTCCCGCCGCAGGTCCAGGATGGTCTCGATGCCGTCCTTCTCGGGCATGATGATGTCGGTGATGACGAGGTCGAAGACGGACTCCTTGAACCGGATGAGCCCCTCTTCCCCGTTGGCCGCGGCCGCCACCTCGTAGCCTGCACGGGTCAACACGTTTTCCAGGTACTCCCTGACTTCCTGGTCGTCCTCGATGATGAGGATGCTCGCCATCGCTACACCTCGCCGGAAAATGTCGTGTCCCTGAGCGCGCGTGCGACCGCCCGGGCAAGGATCTGGCTGGTGAAAGGCTTCCTGATCAACCCCGCCACGGCGGGGTTCGCACTGCGCAGATCGTATTCGTTCTCCGCATAGCCGGAAATGAGTATCACGGGCACGTCCTTGCGGATCTCCCGGATCCTAGCGGCCAGGCGGTCTCCCGTCAACCTGGGCATCACCAGGTCGGAGATCACCAGGTCGTATTCCCCGGGCCGGCTCGCGAACTCCTCGAGCGCGGTCTCCGGGTCGGTGAAGGCCGCCACCAGGTGTCCCCTGGCTTCGAGGAAGGCCTTCGCGAAAAGGGTGATGTCCTCCTCGTCATCGACGAACATCAGTCTCCCCTTGAGATCCTCTCCGTTGCCGTCCTCCAGGGCCCGGTCCGCCGGGCCGGGGTCGCAAACGGGGAAGCAGATCCTGATGACGGTCCCCTTGCCGGGGTTGCTCTCGACCAGGATCCGGCCGCCGTGGTTCTTGATGATGCTGTGGACCACGGACAGGCCCAGCCCGGTTCCCTTGCCCACGGACTTGGTGGTGTAGAAGGGATCGAAGGCGCGCTGCAGCGTGTCGCCGTCCATCCCGCCTCCGGTGTCCGTCATGCGGACGACGGCCAGATCATGGCCTGCGAGGTCCTCCGGCAACCAGGGCACGGACTCGTCCCCGGACACCCGGTTCAGGGTGATGGTCAGTTCGCCGTTGTCCCCCTCCATGGCGTGGATGGCGTTGGTGCCGAGATTCAGCAGGACCTGCTGGATCTGGGGAGGGTGGGCGAGGATGGGGCCGCAATCGGGATCCAGATCCGTGAGGATGCTGATGTTGGCCGGGGCGGTGTGTTCCAGCAGGCCGACGGCCTCGGTGATGGCGTCCTGCAGCGGCAGGGTGCGGAAGGATTCCTCGGCGGGGAAACTGACCATCTCGATCCGCTTGACCAGGTCCCGGCCCCTCTGGGCCGCCCGCAGCACGCGGTCGAGATCCTGGGCCGGCGTGGATCCCGGTTCGACCGCCTCCCTGGCCATGGCGGCGAATCCCATGATGGCCTGGAGGATGTTGTTGAAGTCGTGGGAGATTCCACCCGCCAGGGCTCCCAGGGCTTCCATCTTCTGGGCCTGGATGGCTTGCTGTTCCCGCTCGGCCGCTTGCGCCAGGGATTGCAGGATGGGGGCGAGGAAGGTGGTCAGGGCGCCGACCTGCTCCAGGTCGATCTCCTCGAAATCCCGGTCCCGGTCGCCGAGGACCAGCAGGCCCAGGTTGTCCTGGGAGCCGCGGATCGGAGCGGCCAGGATCCCGTCGGCGCTCCAGTCGATGGCAGGCAACCCGGTGAGGCCGGGGATCACCCGCGGCGCCCGGGCCAGGAGGATGTCCGGCCAGGGGTGGGGCAGTCCGGCCAGGGGCAGGCAAGGGGGCGGGAAAAAATCCGGGTCGCGCCTCCTGGAGGGAGGATGGACCGCCACGATCTCCAGTTCGCCGCGGGGCCCCACGATGCCCAGCAGGCCCCGGCGGCAGCCCGACTCGGTGCACAGGAGCGAAAGCACGGTCCCGTAGGCCTGGGGAAGGCGTCCGGTCAGGAAGATCTCCGCGATCCGGTTGCGGACTTCCAGGGCCCGTTGCCCGGCCAGGATGTTGTCCTGGGCCTGGGCCATGCGCCGGGAATGGGAGAAGGCCAGGACGCTGGCGAGCAGCAGGGCCGCCAGGATCGAGATCCTCATGTAGAGTTCGTAGCCGTTCGGCTGGACCAGGGATTCCAGGAATTCGGCCTCACCGAAGACGAAGGCATCGATCAGGGCGTCCAGGACCCAGAACAGGACGGCCGCCGCGGCGGAGACGATCAGCGTGGATCGTGTTCTCAAGGTCCTCCCCGGAGCCGATCAGATCAGGGTCAGGGCCTGCCTCAGGTCGGCGATGATGTCCTCGACGTTCTCCAGCCCCACCGAGAGCCGGACCATGCCCGGATCGATGCCGACCTTGACCAGGTCCTGTTCGCTGTAGGTCGAATGGGTCATCGAGGCCGGATGCTCGATGAGGGTGTCCACGTCGCCGAGGCTGACGGCCAGCGTGCACAGCTGGACGTTGTCCATGACCACCTTGCCGGCTTCCCGGCCGCCGGCGACCATGAAGCTGATCATCCCCCCGAATCCCCGCTGCTGGCGCCTGGCCAGGGCATGCTGGGGATGGGTCTTGAGCCCGGGGTAGATGACCTCGGTCACCTTCGGATGGTAACCCAGGAAGTGGGCGATCTCCATCGCATTTTCCATGTGCCGGTCCATGCGCACCGGCAGGGTCTTCAGCCCGCGCAGCAGCAGCCAGGCGTTGAAGGGGGAGATGCAGCCGCCGACGTCGCGCAGGATCTCCATGCGCGCCTGCATCATCCAGTCGGCCTTGCCCACCAGGATGCCGGCCACGGTGTCTCCGTGCCCCCCGATGTACTTGGTGGCCGAATGCAGGACGATGTCGGCCCCCAGTTCCAGGGGGTTCTGCAGGTAGGGGGTGCAGAAGGTGTTGTCCACCAGCACCGGCATGCCCTTGCGGCGGGCGATCTCCGCCACCGCCGCGATGTCCGTCAGCACCAGGGTGGGGTTGGCGGGCGTTTCGAGGTAGACCAGCCGGGTCTTCTTCGTGATGGCCCGCTCGAAGTTGCGGGGGTCCTGGGCCGGCACCTCGGTCACCTCGATGCCCAGCCGCGGCAGGGTCTGGGTGAAGAGCTGGTGGGTCCCGCCGTAGAGGGTGTCGCCGGCCACGATGTGGTCGCCGCTGCGGCAACAGGTCAGGACGGCGGTGGTCGCCGCGGCCATGCCGCTGGCCAGGGCCAGGGCGGCCTCGCCCTTCTCCAGGTAGGCCATCTCGGTTTCCAGGGCGGCCTGGGTGGGGTTGCCCAGGCGGGTGTAGACGTAGCTGGCATCCTCCCCGCGGAAAACGGCCGCCCCGTGGTCCACGTTCTCGAAGGCGAAGGTGGAGCTCTGGAAGATGGGGGTGCTCACGGCCCGGATGGGCCGCTCGCCCACGTGCTTGTCCAGGTGCTTCTTGCCGTGGATGCACAGGGTGGCGAAGCCGGGACTCTGGTCCTTCTTCTGCATCACTTGCCTCCCTTGCGGCGCGGCTTCAGGTGCTTGCGCAGGGCGTCGACCCGGGTCAGGCCTTCCCAGGTGAAGTCGGGATCGGGGCGGCCGAAGTGGCCGTACACCGCGGTCGGGGTGTAGATGGGCCGGCGCAGGTCGAGATCCTCGATGATGCCGGCCGGGGAGAAGTCGAATTCCTGCTGGAGGACGGCGGTGAGCCGGTCGTCGGACAGCTTGCCCGTCCCGAACGTGTCCACGCTGACCGACAGCGGCCGGGCGTGGCCGATGACGTAGGCGATCTCCACGGCGCAGCGGTCGGCCAGGCCCGCGGCCACCACGTTCTTCGCTGCCCAGCGGGCACCGTAGCTGCCGCTGCGGTCGGGCTTGGTGGGATCCTTGCCGCTGAAGGCGCTGCCGCCGTGGCCGCAGCTGGGACCGTAGCAGTCCACGGTGATCTTGCGGCCGGTCAGGCCGGCGTCGGCCCGGGGACCGCCCTCGCTGAAGGCGCCGACGGGGTTGATGAGGATCTCCGTGTCCTCGCCCAGCAGACCCGTGGGTTCCAGGGCCGGTCCCACCACCAGGCGCTTGACGTCGCGGCGCAACTTGGCAAGATCGGCTCCGGCGTGGTGGTGGGCGCTGACGACGACGTGGCTGAGGCCGACGGGCTTGTGGTCCTTGTACCGGACCGAAACCTGGACCTTCCCGTCGGGGTAGAGGTAGGGCAGCTTCCCCGCCCGGCGCACCTTGGTCAGCTTCAGGGCCAGGCCGTTGGCCAGGAAGGTGGGAACGGGCATGTAGTGCGTTTCGATTGGGAGGGAGGCCCCCTCGTTGGTGGCGTAACCCACGCAGACGCCCTGATCCCCGGCCCCCTTGCGGTCGACGCCCAGCGAGACGTCGCAGCTCTGCTCCCCGAGCATGACCACGACGGCGCAGCTGTTGTGGTCGAACCCGGTCTCCGGATCGTTGTAGCCGACGTCCTTGATGGTCTGCCTCACGATGGCCGTGATGTCGATGTAGCACTTGGTGGTGATCTGGCCGGTGACGATGACCATGCCCGTGGTGACCATGACCTCGCAGGACACCCGGGCATACCGGTCCTGGGTCAGGATCGCGTCAAGGACGGCGTCGGCGAGCAGGTCGCAGATCTTGTCGGCGTGGCCGGCGGTGACGGATTCGGCGGTCTGGATCCAGGTGCGGGACATGGCGGCCTCCGTTGCTGGTGCGAACCTGCGGCGGCGCGGGATCCGGGAGAAAACGGTTCCCAAATGCCGGGCGGACTGAAACAATCGCGCCCAGGGTTCGTTATTGGCGAATCGGTCGGCCCGGAAGGCGTCTGGGGATATGTGCCGGGGTGTGGACGTGCCGCCGACCGGGCAATCCCTGGGTCAAGAATGGATGGGATCGTGAGCAAAGTCAACCGTACCGGAACCCCGGAAAACCAGGCCATCTCGGTCTCGCATCTGACCTTCGCGTACGCCGCCGACCCGGTCCTGCGGGACGTGACCTTCAGCCTGGAGAAGGGCGCCGTCGGCCTGCTGGGCCCCAACGGATCGGGCAAGACCACCCTGCTGCGCTGCCTGCTGGGACAGGTCCCCCTGCAGGCCGGGCAGGTCGAGGTCCTGGGCTGCGACATGGCCGCCAAGGCCCGCCTGGCCAGGGCGGGTCTGGGCTGGATGCCCGAGCGCGGCGGCATCATTCCCGGCATGAGCGGCGTCGGCCTGGTGGCCTACCTGGGCGAGCTTTCGGGCATGCCCGGGCGCGACGCCATGCAGCGGGCCCACGAGGTCCTGCACTACGTGGGGCTGGCCGACGAGCGCTACCGCAAGTGCGACGACTACAGCCAGGGCATGAAGCAGCGGTTGAAACTGGCCCAGGCCCTGGTCCACGATCCCCACTGGCTCTTCCTGGACGAGCCCACCAGCGGCCTGGATCCCCGCGGCCGCGTCTCCATCCTGGAACTGATCCGCGACCTGGCCTGGAACAAGGGTCTGGGCGTGATCCTGTCGACCCACCTGCTGTCCGACGTCGAGTCGGTCTGCCGGGAGATCCTGGTGCTCAGGAAGGGCGAGCTGCTGTCGCGGGAGACGGTCGACGACCAGACCCGCGAGCCCCGGCAGGTCTTCGAGGTCGAGGGTTTCGGGGAGGAAGCGGCTTTCCGGGCGGGACTCGAGGACCTCGGGGCCGAAGTGGCCCTGGACAACCGGCTGTGGCTGGTGACACTCGACCTGCAGCGGATAACCGGAGGCCAGAAGGCCGGATCTTACGATCCGGCCGTGGGCGTCAACGCCATCCTCCGGGTGGCCGCCGACAGCGAGTTCGCCCTGCGCCGGCTGCGCCGCCGGCCCGTGACCCTGGCCGAGGAATTCTATCGCCTGGTGGAGGCCTGACCGATGCCCGTCTACGACCGCGGATACACGCACTGGGAACCCTCGGGCCGCAGCGCCCTGCCCGCCTGGATGGTCATCGCCAGGCGGGGCATCGCCGAGCCCTTGAAGCAGCGCTGGCTGCTGCTGCTCGTCCTGATGGGCTGGGTGCCGGCCATCGTCAAGGCGGGGATCATCTACTTCCGGCTCAGGGCCGGCGAACTGGCCGACCTGCTGGGCGGGGGCTGGGCCAGCCTCGGCCCCGACGGGTTCCTGAGCTTCATCGAAGGCCAGCGCTTCTTCGTCTTCGTGCTGCTGGCCATCGTGGGCGCCGGCCTGATCGCCACCGACCGGATGGACAACGGGCTATCCCTCTACTTCTCGCGGCCGCTGGGACTGGTGGGCTACATCGGAGGCAAGGCGGCCATCATCCTGTTCTTCTACTTCATGGTGACCCTGTTCCCCGTCTACGCGCTGTGCCTCTTCTCCTACCTCATCGCCCCGGACGCCACGGGCCTGGACATGCTCCTGCTGATGCCCCTGCGGGCGACGGCCTACTGCGCGCTTGCCGGGGCCAGCATCGCCCTCGTGCTGCTGGCCTTCTCGAGCATGGGCAAGCGCTCCATCTTCGTCATGGTCTGGTGGACGATCATGGTGTCGGGCACCGAGACCATCGGCGCCATCGCCCAGGGGCTGGGCAACAGCACCTTCCAGGCCCTGAACTTCCTGGGGCAGTATCACAACGCCGGTTCGTTCCTGTTCTCCACCGGAGCGCGGCTCGA
>JAHJTW010000262.1 GCA_018829565.1 bacterium
CCTGAGCGATCTGCTCAAGGGCAAGCAGGGCCGCTTCCGCCAGAACCTGCTGGGCAAGCGCGTCGACTACTCGGGCCGCTCGGTGATCGTCGTCGGCCCCGACCTGAAGCTGCACCAGTGCGGCCTGCCCAAGAGCATGGCCCTGGAGCTCTTCAAGCCCTTCGTCATCCGCAAGCTGGAGGAGAAGGGCTACGTCCAGACCGTCAAGAGCGCCAAGAAGCTGGTGGAGAAGGAGCGTCCCGAGGTCTGGGACATCCTGGAGGAGATCATCAAGGACCACCCGGTCCTGCTGAACCGCGCCCCCACCCTGCACCGCCTGGGCATCCAGGCCTTCGAGCCCGTGCTGATCGAGGGCAAGGCCATCCGGATCCATCCCCTGGTCTGCACGGCCTTCAACGCCGACTTCGACGGCGACCAGATGGCCGTCCACGTGCCCCTGGGGTACGAGGCTCAGCTCGAGGCCCGGTTGCTGATGCTGGCGCCGCTGAACATCCTGTCCCCGGCCAACGGCGAGCCGGTGGCCTCCCCCAGCCAGGACATGGTCCTGGGCTGCTACTACCTGACCCTCGAGCGCAGGGGCGCCAAGGGCGAGGGCAAGTCCTTCTCCAACCGCGAGGACGCCTTCGCCGCCTACTCCGCCGGACTGATCGACAAGCACGCCATCGTGAACATCCGGCTGGCGGAGGACAGCGGGCGCATCGAGACGACCATCGGCCGGATCCTCTTCAACGAGATCCTGCCCGTCGGCATGGACTTCGTGAACGAGGCCCTCAACAAGAAGGCCCTGGCCCGCATCGTCGGCGAAGTGCACGCGAAGCTGGGCATGACCGCCTGCATGAACTTCCTGGACCGCCTGAAGGAGCTGGGGTTCCACCATGCGACCGAGGGGGGGATCTCGATCGGGATCGACGACATCATCATCCCGCCCGAGAAGAAGGAAATCATCGCCGAGGCCCAGAAGGTGGTGGAGGGCTACGTCCGCGACTACCGCGACGGCGTCATCACCAACCGCGAGCGCTACAACAAGGTGATCGACAAGTGGACCCAGGTCACCAACGAGGTCCGTGACCGGATGTTCGACCACCTGAAGATGGACGACCAGGGCTTCAACCCGGTCTTCATGATGAACGCCTCGGGCGCCCGCGGTTCCGCCGACCAGATCAAGCAGCTGGCGGGAATGCGCGGCCTGATGGCCAAGCCCCAGAAGAAGATCACCGGCGGTTTCGGGGAAATCATCGAGCAGCCCATCATCGCCAACTTCCGCGAGGGGCTGACGATGCTGGAGTACTTCATCTCGACCCACGGCGCCCGCAAGGGTCTGGCCGACACGGCCCTGAAGACCGCCGACGCCGGGTACCTGACGCGGCGTCTGGTGGACGTGGCCCAGGACATCGTGGTCACCGAACCGGACTGCGGCACCCTGCGCGGCGTCGAGATCCTCCCCCTCAAGGAGGGTGAGAAGACCATCGAGAGCCTGGCGGAGCGCATCGTCGGTCGGACCAGCGCGGAGGACATCATCGACGGCCGGGGCGAACTGATCCTCGAGGCGGGGAAGGTCGTCGACAAGGAGATGTCCGTCCAGATCGAGGAGGCCGGCATCCAGTCGGTGCTCATGCGTTCGGTGCTCTCCTGCGAGAGCCGCCGCGGCATCTGCGCCCTCTGCTACGGCTACAACCTTTCGGAGCAGAAGCTGGTCGACATCGGCGAACCGGTCGGCGTCATCGCCGCCCAGTCCATCGGCGAACCCGGCACCCAGCTGACCCTGCGGACCTTCCACATCGGCGGTACGGCCAGCCGCATCGTCGAGCAGACCACCAAGCAGGCGGCGGCCAACGGCAAGATCGTCTTCAACAACGAAGTCCAGCTGGTCAAGAACGACGACAAGCAGATGATCTCCATCGGCCGCAAGGGCGAGATCAGCCTCGTCACCGACGCCGGCATCACCCGCAGCCAGATGACGGTGCCCTACGGCGCCGTGGTCATGGTCAAGGACGGCCAGAAGGTCAAGGTCGGCGACCCCATCTTCGAGTGGGATCCCTTCGCCGACTTCATCCTCAGCGAGGGACCGGGCGTCGTCGCCTTCAGCGGCATCGTCGAGGGCCTGACCCTCAGCGTCGACCTGGACGAGAAGACCCGCAAGAAGCAGCCGGTGATCGTGGACTCGCCCGACAAGTCCGTGCACCCGGCCATCCAGATCATCAACCCCAAGACCGGCCGCAAGCTGGCCGAGCACATCCTGCCCACCGGCGCCTTCCTGCTGGTCGAGGACGGGGCCAAGGTCTCCGGGGGCACCCAGCTGGCCAAGATCCCCCGCGAGCTTTCCCAGTCCGGCGACATCACCGGCGGTCTGCCGCGGGTGGCCGAGCTCTTCGAGGCCCGCAAGCCCCGCGAGTCCGCCACCATCACCGAGATCGACGGCGTGGTGGAGTTCCGCGGGAACGTTCGCGGCCAGCGCAAGATCGCGGTCGTGGGCGAGGGCGGTATCGAGAAGGAATACACGATCCCGCACGGCAAGCACGTCCGGACCTACGAGGGCGAGCACGTCATGGCGGGCGACCGTCTGACCGAGGGCCCCATCAACCCCATGGACATCCTGGCCATCAAGGGCGTGGCCGAGGTGCAGAAGTACCTCGTCAACGCCGTCCAGGAGGTCTACCGCCTGCAGGGTGTGAAGATCAACGACAAGCACATCGAGATCATCGTCTCGCGGATGCTGCGCAAGGTCATGATCCTCACCCCGGGCGATGCGCCGTTCCTGGAGGACGAGCAGGTCACCAAGCAGGAGGTCGAGGAGTTCAACAAGAAGATCCTCAAGAAGAACATGGAGCTGCGGGCCAAGGGGGAACCCGAGCTGGAGCCTGCCACGTTCGAGCCGCTGCTGCTCGGCATCACCAAG
>JAHJTW010000347.1 GCA_018829565.1 bacterium
CAGCAAATTCCTGGCGCAGCAGTACAACATCCCGGCGGTCAATCTCTCGGACTACGAGATCGACCCGGAGATCATCGCGCTGATCCCCGGGGAGGTGGCGCAGCGGCACAAGGTGATCCCGGTGCAGCGTGCGGGCAGCTCGCTGATCGTCGCGATGGGGGACCCGACGAACCTGCACGCGATCGACGACATCAAGTTCCTCACGGCCTACAACGTCGAGCCGGTGGTCGCGTCGGAGGCGGCGATCCAGGCGGCGATCGAGAAGTACTACGAGGCGGGGATCTCGTACACCGAGGCGCTCGGGGACATGGACCTCGAGGGGATCGAGGTCCGGGAGGACGACGACGGGGACATCAACGTCCTCGAGCTGGAGAAGCTGTCCGAGGACGCGCCGGTGGTGCGGCTGGTGAACCTGCTGCTGATCAACGCGATCCGCAAGGGGGCGTCGGACATCCACGTCGAGCCGTACGAGAAGTTCCTCCGCGTCCGGTACCGGGTCGACGGCGTGCTGCTCGAGGAGATGCAGCCGCCGAAGAAGATGCAGAATGCGATCTGCTCGCGTCTGAAGATCATGAGCCAGCTGGACATTGCCGAGCGGCGTCTGCCGCAGGACGGCCGCATCAAGCTGCGGGTGGGCAAGGACAAGGAAATGGACTTCCGCGTCTCCGTCCTCCCGACGCTGTTCGGCGAGAAGGTCGTCCTCCGGCTGCTCGACAAGTCCTCGCTGCAGCTGGACATGACGAAGCTGGGGTTCGAGCCCGGGGCGCTGGAGCACTTCCGCAAGTCGATCTACATGCCGTACGGCATGTGCCTGGTGACCGGTCCCACCGGGTCGGGCAAGACGACGTCGCTGTACTCGGCGCTCTCCGAGCTGAACCGGCCGTCGCACAACATCTCCACCGCGGAGGATCCGGTCGAGTACAACCTGCCCGGGATCAACCAGGTGCAGATGCACGACGAGATCGGCCTCAACTTCGCCTCCTCGCTGCGCGCCTTCCTGCGGCAGGATCCGGACATCATCATGGTGGGCGAGATCCGCGACTTCGAGACGGCGGAGATCGCGGTCAAGGCGGCCTTGACCGGCCACCTCGTGCTCTCGACGCTCCACACCAACGACGCCCCCTCCACCATCAACCGCCTGCTGAACATGGGTGTGGAGCCCTTCCTGGTCACCGCGTCGGTCAACCTGATCCTGGCGCAGCGGCTGGCCCGCAAGGTCTGCCAGGAGTGCAGGGAGGAGCAGTCGACCAACCCGCAGGCACTGATCGACCTGGGCATGGCGCCCGAGGAGGCCGCCTCCGTGACGTTGATGTCGGGCCGGGGCTGCCGTAACTGCAACGGCACAGGATATCGCGGGCGCATCGCCCTCTACGAGGTGATGGTCCTGACCGAAGAGTTGAAGGAGATGGTGCTGCAGGGCGCCTCCACCGCGGAGCTGAAGGCCGAGGCGATCCGCCTCGGCATGCAGACCCTGCGCCG
This sequence comes from bacterium, assembly GCA_018829565.1. Taxonomy (GTDB): domain Bacteria; phylum Krumholzibacteriota; class Krumholzibacteriia; order LZORAL124-64-63; family LZORAL124-64-63; genus JAHJTW01. The sequence goes on from JAHJTW010000347.1 coordinate 1,480, forward strand.
GGCGGGCCTGCGCAAGATAGCCGAGGGCACCTCGACTCCGGAAGAGATTGTTCGAACAACCGCTTCTGACTAACAGCCCCGCCGCGCGAGCGGGGACGAAGGCGACTCGATGGCAAATCTGCACCAACTCCTCAAGGCAATGATCGACAAGGGGGCCTCCGACCTGCACATCACGACGGGCTCGCCCCCGCAGCTCCGGATCGACGGCAACCTGGTCCCGCTGCGCGTCCCACCGATGACGCCGGTGGACACCAAGCAGCTCTGCTACAGCATCCTGACCGACGCCCAGAAGGTGCGCTTCGAGGAGGATCTGGAGCTGGACCTCTCGTTCGGTGTCAAGAACCTGGCGCGTTTTCGCGCCAACATCTTCATGCAGCGCGGCGCCGTGGCAGGCGCCTTCCGCGTGATCCCCTTCAAGATCCTCTCATTCACCGAGCTGGGGCTCCCCCCGATCATCGGCGAGCTCTGCAACAAGCCGCGCGGCCTGGTCCTGGTCACCGGCCCCACCGGCTCCGGGAAGTCGACGACGCTGGCCTCGATGGTCGACAAGATCAACAGCGAGCGCCGTCAGCACATCATCACCATCGAGGACCCGATCGAGTACCTGCACCCGCACAAGGGCTGCGTGGTGAACCAGCGCGAGGTGGGCTCGGACACCAAGACCTTCAAGCGCGCGCTCAAGTACATCCTGCGCCAGGATCCGGACGTGGTGCTGATCGGCGAGATGCGCGACCTCGAGACGATCGAGGCCGCGCTGATCACCGCTGAGACCGGCCACCTGGCCTTTGCCACCCTGCACACCAACAGCGCGATCCAGACGATCAACCGCATCATCGACGTCTTCCCGCCCTATCAGCAGGCGCAGGTGCGGGCCCAGCTGAGCTTCGTGATGGAGGGGGTGATCTCCCAGACCCTGATGCCCAAGGCCACCGGCCAGGGCCGGGTGCTCGGCGTCGAGATCCTGATCCCCAACCAGGCCATCCGCAACCTGATCCGCGAGGACAAGGTGCACCAGATCTACTCGCAGATGCAGATCGGCCAGGCCAAGCACCAGATGCAGACGATGAACCAGTCGCTGGTCCAGCTCTACCTGCGGCGGCTGATCACCATGGAGGAGGCCATCGGCCGCTCCTCGGATCCGGACGAGCTGCAGACCATGATCGGCAACGCCACCAAGTCGGGGCAGCAGCCGGCCCCGACTGGGGGGCAGCAGCGCCAGCAGGGCGGGCGCTAGATGTCCACGGCGGAGGTGATGATGCACTCTTGCTGAGAGCTGGGCGGCGAGTGCAAGGCGCGACGACGAAGCAATACTTGCGGTATTCCGAGGAGGAGCAACGCAGCA
>JAHJTW010000263.1 GCA_018829565.1 bacterium
CCGCGGGTCTTGACCTCCACGAAGACCAGGGTCCGGTCCCGGATCACGACGAGGTCGATCTCCCCGCCGGGCAGGCGGTAGTTCGCCGCCAGGCACCGGTAGCCCAGGGCCTCGTAGAACAGACGGGCCAGGGCCTCGCCCGTGCGGCCGATGTCGTGCGCTGCGCCCACCGCGGCATCCCCCCGCCGTCCGGCACCGCGCCGGACCCGGAGGACGGGGCAAGAACCGGTCCAGGTCGTTCGCCGGGCACACCGGAACACCCGGATCGTTCCGCTGCGTCCCGGAGACCGGCCGGCCCGGGTCCCTGGGTCAGAAGAGCCGCCCCTGGTCCAGCAGGGTCAGGGGGCGGTAGCTGAGGCGGTGGATCGGGCAGGGACCGAGTTCCTGGAGGGCGCGCCGGTGGGAGGCGGCCCCGTAACCCTTGTGGGCCGCGAAGCCGTAGCCGGGGTGACGGCGGTCCCACGCCGTCATGATGCGGTCCCTGAAGACCTTCGCCAGGATGGAAGCGGCGGCGATGGAGGCGCTGGCGCCGTCTCCGCCCACGAGGGTGCGGCAGGCGAGCGAGACTGGCGGGGACTGGGTGCCGTCGATGAGGGCGAGATCGGGAACGGGATCCAGCTTGGCCAGTGACCGGGCCATGGCCAGCAGGGTGGCCTGCAGGATGTTGACCCTGTCGATGACCGGGGAAGGAACGGAGCAAGCGCCCCAGCACAGGGCGCTTGCCATGATGATGCGACTCAGCTCGTCCCGGCGGCGCGGGCCGAGCTTCTTGCTGTCATCCAGCCCGGGCGGGCACCAATCCGGAGGCAGGACCACCGCGGCGGCGACCACGGGCCCGGCCCAGGCTCCCCGGCCGGCCTCGTCGACTCCGGCCAGGACCAGTCGCCCGCCTTGCGACCAGCGGCGGTCGCAGGCGAGCAGGCGTTCCCCGGAGACGGCCAAGGCCTACCGGCGGGCTTCGCGGATGCGGGCCTTCCGGCCGGTCCGGCCGCGCAGGTAGTACAGCTTGGCGCGCCGGATGCGGCCGCGCTTCTTGATGGCGATGGATTCCACGATGGGGCTCTGCACCGGGAAGATCCTCTCGACGGCCACGCCGCCGCTCATCTTCCGGACGGTGATCGTGGCCTCGAGCCCGGTGCCCTGCCGGGCGATCACCGCGCCGATGAAGTTCTGGATCCGGGTCTTGTCGCCTTCCCGGATCCGCACGGCGACGGTCACGGTGTCGCCGATCTTGAAGTCCGGAAGGTCATCCCGCAGACCGGTGGCCCGCATTGTCTCGACGATGTTCATCTCTGCCTCCTGAACCGGCCCGCCCTGCGGCGCGGCCGCTGCCGTCACTTGCTGTCTTCGCCGTCCGGGGCCAGGTCGGGCCGCCGATCGCGCGTCCGCTGGGCGGCCTGTTCCCGCCGCCACTTCTCGATGTTGGCATGGTGCCCCGACAGAAGCACCTCCGGCACCTCCAGGCCGCGATATTCCGGCGGCTTGGTGTACCAGGGACAATCCAGCCCGCCGGCGCGCGACGCGGTGAAGCTGTCGCTGGCGGCGGATTCGCCGTTGTGAAGGACGCCTTCGATGCGCCTGACCACGGCGTCGGTGACGACCAGCGCCGGCAGCTCCCCGCCGGACAGGACGAAATCACCGATGGAGATCTCGCGGGTGACCACCAGGTCCTTGACCCGCTCGTCGATTCCCTTGTAATGGCCGCAGACCAGGATCAGCTCGCCCTTGGCCTGCAACTCCTCCAGCAGTTCCAGGGTCAACGCCTCGTCGAGGGTCTCGCCCTGGGGCGTGGTCATCAGGACCGGGGCGTCACTGCGCCTCCGGCAGGATTCCACCGCTTCGACCACCGGCTGGGCCATCATGATCATGCCCGCCCCGCCGCCGTAGGCGGTGTCGTCCACCGTCCGGTGCTTGTCCACCGCGAAGTCGCGGATGTCCACGACCTGGTAGTCGACCTGCCCCTGGCTCCTGGCCCGGCCCAGGATGCTCGTTTCCAGGACCGCCCGGACCATGTCCGGAAAGAGGGTCAGGATCCGGATGGTCGGCCTTTCAGTCGCGTTCGACATCGAGCAGGCCCTCCGGGGGATCGATGACCAGATCCCCGTCCAGCCCCTGGTCGGGGCGCAGGATCGGCGGAACCGCGGGGACCAGGACCTCCCGCCCGTCGACGGCGATCACCAGGAGCAACTGGCCGCCGTTCCACCTGACCTCGACCACTTCGCCCACCGTCCCGCCTGCCGCAAGGACCACCGTCCTGCCCAGGTACCGGAAGGGCAAACCCTCCGGCGGTCGGGGAAAATCGGGCCGCAGGTAGTCGCTGCGGCGGAACCCGACCAGCCGGCCCACGGCCGCCTCGGCCCCGTTCCGGTCCTCGATCCCGGCGGTGCGGATGGCCACGCAGGAGCCGGAGGGCCGGTATCCGCGGCACTCCACCGGCGAGCCGTCCTGCCACAGGGCGAACGGACTGTCCAGCACGTCCGCATGGAAGTCGAGCAACGGGTAGAGCTTCACTTCACCGCGCAGTCCCACGGCCTTGACCACCTCGGCCATGACCACGAAATCAGGTGCCGTTCCGTTCTTCACCCTACTCGACGATCTCCAGGCCCAGACGCTGGTCGGTCCGCGCGCTGACGGCCAGCAGCAGGGTGCGCAGGGCGCGGGCCGTCTGCCCGCCCTTGCCGATCACCTTGCCGAGGTCGTCCGCGTGGACCTTGACCTGGTAGAGGTCCCGATCCTGCTGCCGGATCACGTCGATGGTCACGTCCTCGGCATGCTCGACGAGATTCAGCACCACGTAGGAGAGCAGTTCGATGACGCGCTCCTGACCGATGGTCAGTTCACGCCCTTCCGCTCCCTCGATTCCTTCCGGCCGGCCGCTCACTGGTCGCTGTCCTCGGCTTCGGCAGCCTCGGGGGCGGCTTCATCCCCGCCCTCGGCCTCGGCGGCGGCAGCCTCGGCGGCGGCATCGGCGGCGGCCTTGGCCTCGGCGGCGGCGGCGGCCTTCGCGGCGGCTTCCTCGGCGGCCTTGGCCTCGGCTTCGGCCTTGGCCTTGGCGGCGGCTTCCTCGGCGGCCTTCTTCTCGGCCTCGGCCTTGCGGGCCGCGGCGGCGTCCAGCTTCTGGACGCGGTTCTGCTCGGCCTGGTCGCGCCACTGCGCGACCTTGGCGGCGACCTCGTCGGCGGGCATGCCCTGGTTGATCAGCGAGTACTTGTAGAGCAGGCCCTGGCCCTGCAGCAGGCTGCGGGCGGTCTCGCTGATGGTGGCGCCCTTCTGGAGCCAGCTGATGATCTCGTCGTCATGCAGCTCGACCTCGAAGGGATCGCTGAAAGGATTGTAGTAGCCGAGGTTCGCCAGGTAGGCGCCGTCGCGGCGCTTGCGGCTGTCGAGAACGACAAGGCGGTAGAAAGGCCGCTTCTTGCGACCCATGCGGGTCAGTCGGATTGTCGCGGGCACTATGCACCTCCACGTGCTTGGTTTCGCGCCGGGCACCACGCCCGCCGCGTACGATCGGGGAACCGGCCCCTGGCCGACCCCGGTCAACGGCTGCCGAGAACCTTCTTGCCGAACTCCTGGAGTCCGCCGGCGGCGTTGATCTGTCGCATCATCCGCCGCATGTCCCGGTACTGCTTGAGCAGCTTGTTGACCTGCGAGACCGTGGTCCCGCTCCCCCTGGCGATCCTCTTGCGGCGCGACCCGTTGATGATGTCGGGCTGCCGCCGCTCGGCGACCGTCATGGAGTTGATGATGGCCTCGACCTTGACGAACTGGTCGTCGTCGACCTTGGCCTTGTCCAGCATGTCGCCGCCCATCCCGGGCAGCATCCTCAGGATCCCCTTGAGGGGGCCCATCTTCTTCATCTGCTTGATCTGGGCCTGGAAGTCCTCCAGGGTGAAGTGGCCGTCGGCGAAGCGCGTCGCCAGGTGTTCCGCCTCGTCCAGATCCATCTTCTGCTCGGCCTGCTCGATGAGGCTGAGCACGTCCCCCATGCCCAGGATGCGCCCGGCCATGCGGTCGGGATGGAAGACCTCCAGGTCGTCCATCTTCTCGCCCACGCCCACCAGCTTGATGGGCCGGCCGGTGACCTCGAGCACGCTGAGGGCCGCGCCGCCGCGGGCGTCGCCGTCCAGCTTGGTCAGCACGGCGCCGTCGAAGTCGAGCCGCTCGGCGAAGGTCACCGCGATGTTCACGGCCTCATGGCCGGTCATCGCGTCGAGCACCAGCAGCTTCTCGTCCATGGGGACGGTCTGCTCGATGGTCTCCAGCTCGTTCATCAGCACGTCGTCGATGTGCAGGCGGCCCGCGGTGTCGACGATCAGCACGTCGCACTTGTTGTCGCGCGCCCGGCGCTGCGCCAGCTTCACGATCTGGGCGGCGTTCCTCCGCTCGCGATCGCTGTGGACCGGGACGCCGATCTGGTCGCCGATCACGTGCAGCTGATCGATGGCCGCGGGGCGGTAGATGTCCCCGGCCACGAGCATGGGCGAGCGGCCTTCCTTCTTGAGCCGGTATGCCAGCTTGCCGCAGAAGGTCGTCTTGCCCGAACCCTGAAGGCCCATGACCATGACGGTGGCCATGTCCTTGTGCTTGCCCTTGCCCGGTTCCAGGTTCAGCCCGGCGGCCTTGCCGCCCAGCAGCGCCGTCAACTCGTCGTTGACGATCTTGACCACCTGCTGCGCGGGACTCAGGCTGCCCAGCACCTCGGCCCCGAGGGCCTTCTCGCGGATGGCGGCCACCAGCTTCTTGGCCACGCCGTAATTGACGTCGGCCTCGAGCAGGGCCATGCGCACCTCGCGCAGGGCTTCCTTGACGTTGTCCTCGGTCAGCTTTTCCTGACCGGCCAGCTTCTTCAGCGTCCGGTCGAGGCGCTTGGTCAGATCCTGAAACAAGCCGGACTCCTGCGACGGCGAACAACACAAGCAAACGCACAGCCGTGGCCCCTCCCCCTGGCGGGGACGGCCCGGCGACATCCCAACAAAATCTTATCCCTCAACAACTTGAGCGCAAAACAAAGGACGATGCTCCTCGGCGCCGTCCGGGCTGCAGCCGTTGCGGATCGGAAAAACTAACATTTTGAAGGGTTTTTGGCAAGGAAAACGACCGGGATCATCCGCCCAGGGCGCGGATCCCCGCGGCGCGGTCGGGAGCCTGGAACAGCCAGCTCCCGGAAACCAGGATGTCGGCGCCCGCCTCGCGGCAGGCCGCTCCCGTCTCGGCGTTGATCCCCCCGTCCACGCTGATGAGGAAATCGAGACCCGCCTCCGCCCGGATCCGGACCAGTTCGCGGATCTTCTCCAGACCCGCCGCAGCGAACGCCTGGCCTCCGAAACCCGGCATCACCGTCATGACCAGGACCAGGTCCACGGCCGGCAGGTGGGGGATGATCGCGTCCAGGGCGGTCGGGGGATTCAGGGAGATGCCGGGCCGGGCGCCCAGCCGCCGGATCTCCGCCAGCGCGGCGGCGGGATCGGCCGCGGATTCGGCGTGGATGGTCACCGCATCGGATCCGGCCTGGATGAACTGCTGCAGGTAGCGGTCGGGATGGACGAGCATCAGGTGGGTGTCCAGGGGCAGGCGGGTGCAGCGCCGGATGGCCTCGACGATGAACGGGCCGAAGGTGAGGTTGGGGACGAAGTGGCCGTCCATGACGTCCAGGTGCAGCAGATCGGCCCCGGCCGCCTCCATGTTCTCGATCTCCTCGCGCAGGGCGGCGAAGTCCGCCGCCAGCAGCGACGGAGCGACGTGGGCGGTCCGTTCAGCGGGACGAGGCAACCAGTTCAAGGCGATCTCCTTGGCGGACCCGGGTGCCGGGCACGGGGCTCTGCTGCAGGATGTGGTTGGGGTCGAGGTCGGAGGTGCGCACGTAGTCCACCGGCGCCAGCACCAGACCGGCGTCGGTGACCACCTGGCGGGCCCGGTACAACGGCAGGCCGCGCAGGTCGGGCATCCGCAGGACCGTGGCGGGAGCAGGTTCGGCGATCACCAGGTCCACCTTCTCGCCCCTGGTCAGCACCGTACCGGCGGGCGGATCCTGGTAGGCGACCACGGGCTGCGTCACGCCGGGCTTCTGCAGGGTGACCGTCCGTCCCAGCCGGAAATTCTCGCGTTGCAGGGTCGCCTGGGCCTGCGCGGCCGAAAGGCCCCTCAGGTCGGGGAGGGAACCGGCCGGAGGCCCTTCGCTGGTGACGAGACGGACGATGCGTCCGCCCCGGACCATCGCCTCGGGGGCCGGGGTCTGATCCAGGACCAGGCCCGGCGCGAGGCTGGGATGCGGCGTCGTGCGGGCGACCTCGACCTCCAGGCCCAGGGGACGGAGGATCTCCTGGACCTGCTCGGCATTCAATCCCGTCAGGTCCGGCATGGTGACCTCCTCGTTGCCGTGGACGAGGAAAGGCAGCAGCAGGAAGTTCGCCCCCAGCAGCAGGACGCCGCCCGCCGCGGTCAATCCGGCCAACATCAGCAGGAATTTCCAGAGCTTCATCCTTCAGCCTTCGTCCTGCGCAGCACCGCGCCGAAAAATCCGTCGCCGGGAGCGTCCGGAGGCGTCCACAGGCGTTGCCAGCGTCCCCGGGCGTCGGGCAGGGGTTCGAGGTCGCCCCGGTCGAGCAGCCGGGCGGTGACCGCCTGGTTCTCCTCCGGTTCCAGGGAACAGGTAGCGTACATCAAGACGCCGCCGGGAGCCAGCAGATCGGCGGCCCGGTCCGCAAGGTCGATCAGGACGCCGGCCTTGCGGGCGACGGTCATCTCGTCCAGCCGCCAGCGCGCCTCCGGATGATGGCGCAGCACGCCGGTGCCCGTGCACGGTCCGTCCAGCAGGACGGCCGCGAAGGATCCCGGGCTGAACGGGGGCCGCAACCCGTCGCCGCGGATCCGGACGGCCCCGGTCCGCGTCCGGACCAGGGTCCCGGTCAGCAATCCCATGCGCCGGGCGTCCGGCTCCATGGCGATCAACGCGCCGTTCCGGATCCCGGGGACCGCTCCCAGGTGGGCGGTCTTGCCGCCCGGGGCGGCGCACATGTCCAGGACGGGCCCGGGGCGGCCGGGGAGCAGGGCGGACGCGAGCCAGGCGGTCGCCTCCTGGACGGTGGCGTCCTGGACGATGAGACCCGGACGCCCCTCCAGCAGTTCCTTCAACCTGCCGCGGGGCGGCCTGTGCTCCAGGCGAAGGCCCGCGGTCCCGACCCCCATCGTGGGGCCCAGGCCCGCGGATTCCGCCCAGGCGGCGGCCTCCTCCACGGTCGCAGGATGGAGGACATGGAGGTCGACGGGCACCTTGAGGTTGTTGAAGGCGCACAGGTCCGCGGCGGCCCCGGGACCGAGCGACCTGACCCAACGTTCCACCAGCCAGAGGGGATGGGAATGCCAGGCTGCCAGGAAGGCGGGACCATCCTCGGGACCCAGGCGCGAGAACAGCGGCCGCAGCCGGGCTTCCTTGGCCGCGAAGGACGGCGCGGCGCCCCCGACCTCCCCCAGCACCTTCCGGCTCACGGCCTGGAGCAGCCCGTTGACGAAGCCCGCCCTGCTGCGCTCTCCGGCGGCCTTGGCCAGTTCGACCGCCTGATGCACGGCGGCGAAGGCCGGCACCGAATCGAGGGCGAGCATCTGGTGCAGCGCCATCCGCAGGATCATCAGCAGGCCGGGGTCGCGGGGCGGAGCCTTCTGCGCGAAGCAGGCGATGACGTGGTCGTAGCGTCCCTGCCACTGCAGGGTGCCGCGCACGAGTTCGGCGAGGAAGGCCCGGTCGCGGGGGTCCGGGGTCTCGGCCAGGGCCCGGTCCAGGACCGGATCCAGGAGCCCGCCCTCCAGACCCGCGGTCAGGACCTGCCAGGCCCGGCGCCGGATGGGATCGGTCCTCATGACCGCAGGACGGACCCGCACTTGACGGGAAAGCCGCGCAGGAAGTCGTCCACCGGCAGGGCCCGCTTGCCCGGCGCCTGCAGGGCGGTCAGTTGCAGCAGCCCTTCGCCGCAACTGACGACGATCCCCTCGGGGCCCACCTCGAGGACCATGCCCGGATCCTTGCCGGTCACCAGGTAGGACAGGGGCCGGGCGCCGGTGACCTTCAGGAGCTTCTCCCCCAGGTAGGTGGTCGCCCCGGGCCAGGGAGCGAGGGCGCGGATCTGGTTGTGCACCGTGATCACGTCGCGGTCCCACCGGATCGCCGAAAGGGACCTGGTCAGCTTGGGAGCGTAGACCGCTCCCCCGTCCCCCTGGACCTGGGGCTGGACCTGACCGTTCTGCAGCCCGCGCAGGGTGTGGATCAAGAGGTCAGCCCCCTGGCCGGCCAGCCGTTCGAGCAGTTCGCCTGCGGTGTCCTCGGGCCCGATGGGCACCGGGCGCTGGGCGAGGATGGGTCCGGTGTCGACGCCCTCGTCCATCCGCATGATGGTCACCCCGGACCACGTGTCGCCGTGCAGGATGGAATACTGGACTGGGGAGACGCCCCGCCACCTGGGGAGCAGGCTGGCGTGGACGTTGATGCAGCCCAGGGGCGGCGCCGTCAGCAGGGGCTCGCGCAGGATGTGGCCGAAGGCCACCACCACCAGCGCATCCGGCTCCGTCTCGAGCACGGCGCGGGTGACGGTCGCGCGCTGGCCCGGACCGAAATCGAGGACGGGCAGGTTGTGCGTCCCGGCCGCGGCCTTGACGGCGGTCGGCAGCATCTTCCTGCCGCGGCCGGCGGGGCGGTCGGGCTGGGTGACCACCAGCCGGATGTCGAAACGGGCCTCCACCAGGGCTTCCAGGGAGGGGACGGCGAAGTCGGGCGACCCCATGAACACGATCTTCATACCGGTGACCTGTCCTTCTGCACCAGGGCGCCCAGGCGGATCCAGAGGAGCCGCGGGGCCAGGAGCCAACGCCGCCACGGCGGCAGGTGATCGATGAAAAGGCGACCGTCCAGGTGATCCATCTCGTGCTGGACGATCCGGGCGACCAGGCCGTCATCCTCGAGGACCGCGGGCGAACCGTCGCGGTCCACGTACTCCACGCGGACGCCGCCGGGCCGCCTCACGTCGAAGAAGAGCCCGGGAAAGGAGAGGCAACCCTCCTCGAAAGGGACCACGGGGCCGGAGGTTCCGACCAGCCGGGGATTGACCACATCCAGCCGCTGCCGGCCGGCGGGACGGTCCGGATCCCGGATCACGAGCGCCCGCCTGTCGTCCCCGATCTGGGGAGCGGCCAGCCCCACGCCGTCCGCGGCGGACAGGACGTCCCACAGCTCGTCGAGCAGCCGGGCGGTTTCCGGGGTTCCCGGTTCCGCCGGGCGGCACGCCCGCCTCAGGCAGGCGTCCCCGAAGGCCCTGACCCCCCGCCCGCGGGGCACGACCCTACTCGCCTTCCGACATCACGCCGCTGATGGCGGACTTGGCGATCTCCACCTTCACGTTCTCGGCGATGGTGGCGACCACCCGGTCGGCCTTGACGTCCTTGACGGTGGCGTACAGACCGCCGGCGGTCACGATGCGGTCGCCGCGCTTGACGGCCTCGATCATGGCCTTGCGCTGGTCCTGCTGCTTCTTCTGGGGTCGGATGATCATGAACCAGAAGACCAGGAAGATGAGGATGATCGGCAGGAAACCCAGGAGGGGGTTGCCCTGTCCGCCCTCTGCGCCGGGGGACGCCATGGCCAGAAAGCTCATGGGGATCATGAACGGCTCCTTGGGATCGGGGAATGGAAGACGGCCGGTGACCCGCGGGGCCCGGACAATCGAAACTCGCTCCGGAAAACATGCAACCCGCGGGCTGTCCGGTCAACCCTTGAGGAATACCGGCCGGCGCCTCCGGTCAGCCGGAGCGCCGGTCCACGTCCTCCAGCCGCCGGCCCTCCCCCTCCCGCCAGCGGGCCGTGGCGGCGGCGGCGAAGCCCTCGAAGCGACCCTCTGCTATGGCCACCCGGATGCCCCCCATCAGTTCCTGGTAGAAGTGGAGGTTGTGGAGGGTCGCCAGCATGGGTCCGAGCATCTCGCGCGCCTGGAAGAGGTGACGGATGTAGGCCCGGCTGTGGCGGGCGCAGACGGGGCAGCCGCACTCGGCGTCCAGGGGCCGGGCGTCCTCCTGGTAGGTGCTGTTCTTGACCACCAGGCGCCCGTCCCGGGTCAGCACGGTGCCCGTCCGGGCCATGCGCGTGGGCAGGACGCAGTCGAACATGTCCACCCCGGCCGACACGCCGGCCAGGATGTCGTCGGGGAAGCCCACTCCCATCAGGTAGCGGGGCTTGGCGGGAGGCAACAGGCCGGCCGCGAGTTCGGTCATCTCGTGCATGGCGGCGGGGGGTTCGCCCACCGAGAGCCCGCCGATGGCGTAGCCGGGCAGGTCCATGGCCACGATCCGGTCGGCGCTCGCCCGGCGCAAGGTCTCGTCCACCCCTCCCTGCATGATCCCGAACAGGACCCGCTCCCAGCCGCAGCGGGTCAGACGGCCGGGCAGGACGGCGCGGCAGCGCTCCAGCCAGCGCGTGGTGCGGTCGACCGCCGCGGCCACCTCGGCCGGGGGAGCGCCGTAGGGGGCGCACTGGTCGAAGGCCATCACGATGTCCGCGCCGAGGGCCAGCTGGATCTCCATGCTGAGTTCAGGCGTGAACCGGTGGCGGCTGCCGTCGAGGTGGGAACGGAACTCCACCCCGTCCTCGTCGATCCGGTTGAGTTCGGACAGGGAGAACACCTGGAACCCGGCGCTGTCGGTGAGCAGGGCGCCGTCCCAGCCCTGGAAGCGGTGCAGCCCCCCCATCCTCTCCACCAGCTGGTGCCCCGGCCGCAGGTACAGGTGGTAGGTGTTGCCCAGGATGATCCGGGACCCGGTGGCGGCGACCTGTTCGAAGGTCACCGCCTTGACCGACCCGACGGTGCCGACGGGCATGAAGACCGGAGTGGGCACGTCCCCGTGGCCGGTCCGCAGTTGCCCGCAGCGGGCCGCGGATCCGGACGACCGGGCGGTGACGGTGAAGGAGAATGGTGTGGCCAGGGCGTCGGATCCGGTCATGGTTCGTCGCTTCCTCCGGGCAGGATGAGCATGCAGTCGCCGTAGCTGAAGAAGCGCATCCGGCGCTCCACGGCTTCCCGGTAGACGTCCCTCCATACCGCCGGCCCCACCAGGGCGGCCACCAGCATGAGCAGGGACGAGCCCGGCAGGTGGAAGTTCGTCAGGAGCCCGTCCGCCGCGGCGACCCGGTCGGGAGGCATGATGAACAGCCGCGTGGTCCCGGTCACGTCCCAGGATCCGTCGCGCCGCTCGGCCCGGCCGTGGAACACGGGCGGGAGATCCTCGCCGGAAGCGGGGAATTCCACGACGTCCCGGCCCTCATCGTCCAGACCCAACCGCAGCACGGTCTCCAGCACGCGCAGGGAGGTGGTCCCCACGGCGATCACCCGGCCCCCGCGGCGCCGGGTCTCCGCCACCGCCTGCCCGACCGCAGCGGGCATGGCGAACCGCTCCGGGTGCAGGCGGCGCGTCCGGATCTGCTCCTCGTCGGGAGAACGGAACGTTCCCGGTCCCACGTGGAGGCGGATGCGCGCGACCTCCACGCCGGCGGCGGCCAGCTCCTCCAGGACCGCCGCGGAAAAATGCAAGCCCGCCGTGGGCGCGGCCACCGACCCGGATCCCGCGGGGTCCGGCTGGGCGAAGACCGTCTGGTAGCGTCGGCGGTCGCGCTCGGCGCGGTCGGCCGCCCCGGCGAGGCCGGGATCGCGCCGGATGTAGGGCGGCAGGGGCATGACTCCCCGGCGTTCCGCGATGACGGCCGGATCGTCCGCGGCAACGACCTCGACTTCTCCCGCGTCCTTCACCGCCGCGACCGTCAGCAGGGGCCCGGGTTCGCTCTCCCCCGCCGCCGGCGACCCCGGGCCCGCCAGCACCTCGAGCTGCAGGCCGGGACGCAGGCGGCGCACCGGTCGCGCCAGGGCGGACCAGGCCAGGGGAGCCGCTGCCGGGGCGATCAGCAGGATCTCGACCTTGCCCCCGGTGTCGATCCTGCGGCAGAGGAGCCGGGCGGGCAGGACCCGGCTGTCGTTGAGGACCAGCAGGTCGCCCGGCCGCAGCAGGCCGGGCAGGTCCGAGAACCGGACCTCGCCGCCGGGTCCCCGGCCGGCGGTCGCCACCAGCAGACGCGAGTCCTCCCGGCGAACCGGAGGATCCTGCGCGATCAGCTCGGGCGGCAGATGGAAGTGGTAGGAGGTTGCCGGATCGACCATGGCGCCGCGCTCAGAGCAGGGTGTCCTGGCCGGGGTGACCGGCAGGAGGTTTCAGGCCCAGGTGCACCCACGCGGCGGGCATGGCCTCCCGCCCCCGCGGCGTGCGCATGAGCAGGCCGCTCTGGATCAGGAAGGGCTCCACGACGTCCTCCAGGGTATCGATCTCCTCGCCCAGGCTCACCCCCAGGTTCTGGATGCCCACGGGTCCCCCGCCGAAGTGCTCGATGATCAGCTGGAGGTAGCGGCGGTCCAGGGGTTCCAGGCCCAGCTGGTCCACGCCGAGCCGGGTCAGGCCGCTGTCGGCCATGTCCCGGTCGATGAGATCCCGTCCTTCCACCTGGGCGTAGTCCCGCACGCGCCGCAGCAGGCGGTTGGCGGCGCGGGGCGTGCCCCGGCTGCGGCGGGCGATCTCCAGGGCGCCGCCCTCGTCCAGGTCGATGCCCAGGATGCCGGCGCTGCGCTTGACGATCACCGCCAGGTCGGCGGGCGGATAGAAGTCCAGGTGGCAGACGATGCCGAACCGGCTGCGCAGGGCCGGGGTGATGAGGCCCGCCCGGGTCGTGGCCCCGATCAGGGTGAAGGGTTCGAGCTGCAGGTTGAAGTGCCGGGCGCCCGGCCCCTTGTCGATGATCAGCTCCACCCTCCAGTCCTCCATGGCGGGATAGAGATGCTCCTCGAGCATCCGGCTCAACCGGTGGATCTCGTCGATGAAGATGGCGCGCCGGGGCCCCTGTTCGCTGAGCAGGGCGATGAGTTCGGCGCTGTTGCCGAAGGTCGGACCGCTGGTCAGCCGGATCTCCTGCCCCATCTCCTCGGCCAGGATCTGGGCCATGGTGGTCTTGCCCAGGCCCGGGGGACCGTGCAGCAGCACGTGGTCGAGAACCTCGCCCCGTTGCCGGGCCGCGGCGATGAAGACCCTGAGGTTCTCCTTCAGGTCCCGCTGGCCCACGAAGTCCGTCAGGCGGCGGGGACGCAGGGAACGGTCGAGCTCCTGGTCGCCGGGCAGGGTCCGGGGGTCGGTCCATCTGGATTCGTCGGTCATCCCATCTCCGGTCAGATGTGTTTGAGGGCGGCCCTGATCCAGGCCTGCAGATCGGCCTCGAGATCGGGATTCCCCTCGCGGGAACGCCTCAAGGCCTGCTCGGCGGCGACCGCGGGCAGCCCCATCGCCCCGAGCACCGCCATGGCCTCGCCCATGGGTCCGGACGGGCGGAGGGACGAGGCGGTCGCGCCGGCCCCGGCGACCGCTCCGCCCTGGGGTACGCGCTGGCCGAGTTCGACCACCAGGCGGGCGGCGCTCTTCTTGCCGATCCCGGGCAGAGCCCCGAGGGCCTTCTCGTCGCCGGTCCGCAGGTACCGGGCGAGGTCGCCGGCCCGCGCCCGGGACAGCATGCCCATGGCCACCTTGGGGCCCACCCCCGAGACGGAGATGAGCAGCCGGAACATGCTGCGCTCCTCGGGGTCCAGGAAACCGTAGAGGAACCAGCCGTCCTCCCTGATCACCGCGTGGGTCCACAGGCGCACCTGCTGGCCGCAGGGCGGCAGGTCGCCGGCGCACAGGGCCGAGACGTGGACCTCGAGGCCGAACCCGCCCACGGCGACCACGGCTTCGGTTCCGCCCGACAGCAGGGTTCCTTCGATGAACGCGATCATGGTCACCCTCGGCTGGATGGTGTGGGCGGCGACCCCGACGGCATTATCGCCAATGCCGGCGTCGACGGCCAGTCCCACTTGGATCGGTGCCCCCGCCGGATCACCCGGCCGGATCGCCGCGCCGTCGGCCGGCGAAGGCCAGGGCGGCGGCGAGGGCGTCGCTCTGATCGAGCGGCGGCTCCTCCTTCAGACCCAGCAGGCGCATCACCATGAAGCGGACCTGCTCCTTGGCGGCCCCGCCGTTGCCCGTCAGGGCCTGCTTGATCTCGCGCGGAGCGTACTCCCGCACCTCCAGGCCGGCCGCGGCCCCGGCCAGCAGGATCACGCCCCGGGCATGGCCCAGGATGAGCGAACTGCGGGCGTTCTTCGCGTTGAAGAGGTTCTCCACCACCAGGACTTCGGGACGGTGCTGCGTGATCGCGGCGGTGATCTCCCGGTGGATGGCCAGCAGCCGGTCGGGCAGCGGGTCGCCGGTCCGGGTCCGGACGATCCCCCCGGCAAGGAAACGCACGACCGGCCCGGTGGCGATGACACCGAAGCCGGTCGTGTGGGATCCGGGATCGACGCCCATGATGATCACGGGCGGAACCCCGCGGCCGGCGGAAGGGGCCGGCCGCCGGACATCAGAGCTTTTCCTCGATCTCGGCCATCAGCTCGTCGTCCATCTCGAAATTGGCCGAGACGGCGGAGACGTCGTCGAGGTCGTCCATGGCCGTGATCAGCTTCATCAGGGAAAGAGCGTCCTTCTCCTCCACCTTCACCCAGGTGTTGGGGAGGTTGGCCAGCTCGGCGGACTGGACCGGCAGTCCGGCCTTGGTCAGCGTGTTGCTGACGGCGTGCAGGTCGCCCATGGCGGTGGTCACGGTGATGACCGTGCCGTCCTGTTCGACGTCCTCGGCGCCGGCCTCGATGGCCGCGTCCATGACCGTGTCGAAATCGCACCGACCCCCGTCGAGGGCGATCTGACCCTTGCGGTCGAAGATGAAGCCGACGCAGCCGTTGGCGCCGAGATTGCCGTTGTACTTGGTGAAAACGTGCCGGACTTCCGCCGTGGTGCGGTTCTTGTTGTCCGTTGCGCACTCGACCAGGATGGCGACCCCGCCGGGCCCGTAGCCCTCGTACCTGATCTCCTCGATGATCATGCCGGCGATCTCGCCCGTGCCCCGCTTGACTGCCTTCTCGATCGTGTCGTTGGCCATGTTCGACCCGCGGGCGGTCGTGATGGCCGCACGCAGGCGGGGATTGGTTTCGGGGTCGCCCCCGCCCTCACGGGCGGAAATGGTGATCTCCCTGATCAACCGGGTGAAGACCTTCGCCCGCTTGGCGTCCTGGGCGCCCTTGCGGTGCTTGATGTTGGCCCATTTGGAATGCCCTGACATGACACCCCTCTCCTATTCGTCGTCCGTCTTGGACTTCTGGTATTCCTCGATCAGGCGCTTCTGGACGTCCCCGGGAACCTCGGCGTAATGGCTGAACTCCATGGTGAAGACGCCGGTGCCCTGGGTGAACGAGCGCAGGGAAGATGCATACTGGTAGAGTTCGTCCTCGGGAATGTTGGCGGTGACGACCTGATAGGGACCGTCGGCGTCGCTGCCCTGGATGGCGCCGCGCCGGGTGGACACGTCGCCCATCACGTCCCCCATGTAGGCCTGCGGCACCACGATCCGGACCTTCATGATGGGTTCGAGGATCACCGGACGCAGCTTGTCGGAGTCCTCCTCGACCGCCTTCTTCAGGGCGATGCGGGCCGCGGCCTTGAAGGCGGCCTCGCTGGAGTCGACGTTGTGGTAGGATCCGAAGAACAGCGCGCACCTGACGTCCACCATCTCGTGGCCGGCGACCAGGCCGTGGGCCAGGGTCTCCCGGCACCCCTTCTCCACCGCGGGGATGAACTTGTTGGGCACCACGCCGCCGACGATCTCGTCGGCGAACTCGAACCCTGCGCCGCGCTCCAGGGGCTCGATCCGCAGATGGACGTCGCCGAACTGGCCGCGCCCGCCGGTCTGCTTCTTGTGGCGTCCCTGCTTCTCGCAGGTGCCGCGGATGGTCTCCTTGAAGTTGATCCGCGGGCGGCTGCGCTCCACCTCCACCCCGGTCTGCTTCTTCAGCTTCTCGAGGATGAAGTTGGTGTGGATCTCGCCCTGGGTGGCCAGCAGGGTCTGGCTCAGGTGGGCCTGGTGGATCAGCTTGAAGGTGGGATCCTCCTCCATGATCTTGTGGAGGCCGGCCGCCATCTTGTCCTCGTCCCCGCTGGTCGTCGGCCGGATGGCGTCGGCGCTGGTCGGAACGGAGTACTTGATGGGAGGGAAGGCGAAGCTGACCCCCGAGGCCAGGGTCGTCCCGGTCTGGGTGTTCTTGAGCTTGGCGGCCAGGACGATGTCGCCGGGCCCGGCCACGTCGATCTTCTCCTTGGCCTTGCCCACCGCCACGTTGAGCTGGCCGATCCGTTCGCTGTTGCGGCCGTCGCTGCAATCGAGGGTCTCCCCGGACTTCAGGCTGCCGCTGAAAACCCGGAGCCAGGTGACGTCGCCGCCCTGGGCCTCGTACTGCCGCTTGAAGGCGAACGCCACGGCGGGCCCCGACTCGCCGGGAGTGAAGGTCGCCTCCTTGTCGGTGCCGGGGACGAAGCCCCTCAGTTCCCGGCCGCAGCGGGAAGCCGGGCTGGGCACGAGGTTGGTCACCGACCGCAGCAGGGAGGTGACGCCCACTTCGTTGCCGGCATCGGTGAAGAAGATCGGAAACACGGTGCCCTCGCTGGTGCCCTTCCGGAGACCGGCGATGATGTCCTCGACGGGCAGGGTCATCTCCTCCAGGTACTTCTCCGTCAGGACGTCGTCGGCATTGGCGGCGGCGTCGATCAGCATTTCCCGGGCCTCCTCGACGGCCTCGTCCAGGTCCCCGGGGATGTCCATCTCGACGGCGGCCTGGCCGTCGAACCGGTAGGCCTTCATCGCGATCAGGTCGACCACGCCCATGAACCCTTCCCCCACACCGATGGGAAGCTGCAGGGGGGCGGCGCCGGGGACCCGGTCCTTCAGGCCGTTCAGGGTCTCCCGCCAGTTCGCCTGCTCCTTGCACATGCGGTTGATCACGATGAAGGTCGGCAGACGGGTTCCGCGGACCAGGTTCCAGAGGTTCTCCGAGGCGACCTCGAAGCCGCCGTCGGCCTTGACGACGAACAGGATGCCCTCGATGACCCGCAGGGTGGCGTTCACGTCGCCGCGGAAGTCATCCACGCCCGGGGTGTCGATGATGTTGATCTTCGTGCCCTGGAAGTCCGTCCAGGCGATGCTGGCGGAAACGGTCTGCTTGCGCTCGATCTCCTCGTCGAAGAAGTCGAAGACGGAACTGCCGTCGTCGACCGCCCCGCGGCGGCCCACCTTGCCGGTGACGTGCAGCATGGCGTCGGCGAGGCTGGTCTTGCCGACCCCATGGGGCCCGACCAGAGCGACGTTGCGGATCTTATCCATGGCATAGGTCTTCACGGGTCATCCTCCAGATACGAAGATCGTCAGCGGCAGGATCCTGGCGGACGGGGAGCCCCGGCACCGTCGCAATCACGGCGGGCACGAGACCCGCCGGAGAGGACCGGATTCCTGGTAGGATCGGAGGGCGCCGGCGCCGCAAGCGGCGCTCGCCCCGGCATTTTCGCGAAGATCAATCTTAATAGGAGGATCAAGGACTGTCAACAGGGGCCGCTTGCCCCCACGGAGGGGAAAGTTCTGGACACCAAAGGGCCTTTACATTACCGTTATTCAGGTTGCGGATCCGGCACCGCCGGCCGCCTCCATCGGGATGATCACCCCACGAATTCCTGTCGCCGGCGGGTCTGCGCCCTCCTCAGGCGTTGCGCCCGGCTGAGGTAAATCGATGAAGCATACCTTGTCCCTTGCCTGGGTTCTCCCTCTTTGCCTCATGATGGTCGGCGGCGACCTGCTGGCCCAGGACACCGAAGCTCCCGTCCCGGATGAGGAAGGCGCCGCTCCGGCGCCCACCGGTCCCACCAAGTACGAAGACTTCTCGGTCAAGGCATACAGCCTGGAGTTCTACGGCGGCTCCTTCTCGGGGGGGAAGTACCTCGAGAACAAGCTCATCGGGGAACGGACGATCATCACCGATGGCGGGGCACCCATCTTCGCCTTCAATCCCGACGGCAGCGGGATCCCCAAGCCGAACAGCCTGACCGGAGAAGGCTACGGGGTGCACGACGACGGCTCGCTGGTCTACGACACCAACTTCTACCGGGCGGCCCACAAGGAGATCAAGTCCGGAGACGCCTTCGGCGCCCGGATCGGCGTCTACATCGCCGACCATTTCCACCTCGACCTGCTGGCCTCCTATCAGTCCGGCAAGGCCGTCACCACGATGCTCTACGATCCCGACACCTTCGCGAACACCACCGAGGATGCCGTCCGGATCGAGGTGGATTCCGATGACGGCTTCAAGGTCTACAAGGGCGGCCTGGCCCTCATGTACGACGCCGAACCCGCCACCTTCTTCGGCATCGAACCGCGCATCGGGTTCGGCCTCGGGGGCATCATCAACCGCTACACCTATCTCGAGGACAAGACCGGCCTCTACCTCGAGGGGAATTTCGGCCTGGTGAGGAGCATCTCGCGGAACCTCAGCCTGGCCGTCCAGGCGGACGTCTCCACCTTCGCCTTCGACGTGGATGAACTGGGCTACTCCAACATGGTGAGCTACACCAACTTCACCGTGGGCCTCAACTACTTCATCGACGTCCTGCCGCCGGCGGTCCGCGCCGGCCACGAGGCGGCCAAAGCCCGCTGAGCCGGGCCCCGCTGACGGGATCCTCGACCCACAAAGAAAACCGCCGGAGCCCTCGGGCCCCGGCGGTTTCTCTTCATCCCCTGACGGGGAAGCGCCCCTACTTCTTGGGCGAGGCCTTCTTCGTGATCTTCTTCGCGGTCGCCTTCTTGACGGGCGCCTTCTTGGCGACCTTCTTCTTGGCCACCTTCTTCTTGGCCACCTTCTTCTTGGCCACCTTCTTCTTGGCGACCTTCTTCTTGGCCACCTTCTTCTTGGCGACCTTCTTCTTGGCGACCTTCTTCTTGGCCACCTTCTTCTTGGCGACCTTCTTCTTGGCCACCTTCTTCTTGGCGACCTTCTTCTTCGCGACCTTCTTCTTGGCGACCTTCTTCTTCGCGACCTTCTTCTTGGCGGCCTTCTTGGTCACCTTCTTCTT
Source organism: bacterium (assembly GCA_018829565.1). Classification (GTDB taxonomy): domain Bacteria; phylum Krumholzibacteriota; class Krumholzibacteriia; order LZORAL124-64-63; family LZORAL124-64-63; genus JAHJTW01. Next base: position 19,045 of record JAHJTW010000263.1, read on the forward strand.
GGTCGCCTTCTTCGTGACACCAGCCGCCACCAAAGCTTTCCTCTCCTCCATTGCGGACCTCGCTTGTTAGAGTTCCTTCGTCCACCCGACCCACGCACCCTGGGTCCGGGCGAGACCTCCTGTCTAGGATGTTGCAACGCTTCCATCTGGCGATTGGATGCCAGCCAAAGCAAGGCCATTATTTGGTGGGTTGGAAAATTGTGTCAATAAAAAAAAGGAAACTGTTCAAAACAGTTTCCTTTTTTTTTGGTGCCCGGGGCGGGATTCGAACCCGCACGGCTTGTGGCCACTACCCCCTCAAGATAGCGTGTCTACCAATTTCACCACCCGGGCAAGATGCTCACGCCTACCGGCCCGCTCCGTCATCATCGCCGGTCCCACCCTGGTCGCCGGTGGATTCCGCGGGAGGAGTCGCGGGCAATTCAGCCGGGGCATCGGCGTTCAGGGGATTCTCCTGGACGGGCACAGCCAGCTCGCCTTCGCGTGCGGCTCTTTCGACCACACTATCGGCACGGCTACCGCCACCGAGATCCTGGGTCATGAAGAGCAGGAAGCTGGTGAGGAAGAACCCCACGGCGCAATAGATCGTCAGCTTGTGCAGCAGGGTCGTCATGCCCCGGGTTCCCAGCAGCTGCTGGGGGGCGCCCCCCGCACCGCCGAAGGCACCGGCCAGCCCGCCGCCCTTGCTGGACTGCAGGAGAACGACCGTCGCCAGCAGGAAGCAGATGATGACGTGAATGATCACAAGCAGCACGTGCAGCATATCGCCAAACTCCTCAAACGAAACCCGCCTACAGACTTGCCCGGACGCCCCGTAAGGGCTGGAAGGCAGGGTAAGTTAACACCCTGCAGCACCACTGTCAAATCCCGCAAACGCCCGGCCGGGGGGAATTTCAGGCGTCGCTCAGGGCGGCGACGCCCGGCAGCTCCAGACCCGCCATGAACTCCAGGCTGGCCCCACCGCCGGTGGAAATGTGGGAGATGGCGCCCCCGAGCCCGAACTGGTTCACGGCGGCGACGCTGTCCCCGCCCCCCACCACGCTGAGGGCCCCGGCTTCCGTCGCCCGGGCGACGGCCGTCCCCACCTGGCGGGTCCCCGCCGCGAAGGACGGCAGTTCGAAGACCCCCATGGGCCCGTTCCAGAAGATGGACCGGGCTTCCTTGATGATTCCCTCGAACCGGTCCGCGGTGGCCGGTCCGATGTCCAGGCCCATCCAGCCGTCGGGGATGTCGCTGACCAGGACCGTCTTCTTCTCGGCCTTGTCGTTGAACTCCCTCGCCACCACGCAGTCCTGCGGCAGCACCAGTTTCGCCCGGCTGGACTTCGCCCTGGTGTTGATCTCCCTCGCGACCTCGAGGCTCTCCTCGTCCAGCAGGCTCGTTCCGATGTTGAAGCCCAGGGCCTTGAAGAAGGTGAAGATCATGCCCCCGCCCACCAGGAGGGTGTCGACCGTGTCCAGCAGATTGAGGATCACCTCGACCTTGCCCGCGACCTTGGCCCCCCCGAGGACGGCGACGAAAGGCCGGGCAGGTTCATGGAGCAGGGCGCCCAGGTGCTGCAGTTCCTTTTCCATCAGGAACCCCGCACGTCCTCCCCCCATCTTCACGACGACGCCCACCGTCGAGGCATGGGCCCGGTGCGCGGTGCCGAAGGCGTCGTTCACGTAATGATCGCCCAGGTCCGCGAGCGCGGCCGAGAAGCCGGGATCGTTCGCCGTCTCCCCCGGATTGAAACGGAGGTTTTCCAGCAGCAGGATCTCGCCGTCCTTCAGCGCCGCAGCCTTGGCCTGGGCGTCCGGCCCGACGGTGTCGGCGGCGAACTTCACCGGCACGGCGAGGATCTCCGCCAGGCGGTCCGCCACCGGGCGCAGGGAATAGGCCGGGTCGATCTTGCCCTTGGGACGACCGAGGTGGCTCATCAGGATCAACCGGGCCCCCGACTCGCAGAGGTGCCTGATCGAGGGAAGGGCGGCGGTGATGCGCGTCTCGTCGGTGATGCGCCGCTCGGAATCGAGGGGAACGTTGAAATCCACCCGCATCAGGACCGTGGTCCCGGTGGGGCGCCATCCTTGGATATTCTGCTTGGCGCGCATGAGCCACCGCCTGTCGGGAAAGGGGGATCTGGATTCGTGAGAGCCAATTCTAGGCAGGAGACCAGGGGGTGTCAACCGGGCCGCGCCAACCCGATGCAGACCACCCGCGCAGTCGGGAGTCCCCCCGCGCGCAGCGCCGCAGCCGCCTCGCCCACCGTCGCACCGCTGGTGACCAGATCATCGACCAGGACGAGATCCGCACCCGGGACCGAAACCGTGGATGGGTCAGTCGTCCGGAAGGCGCCCTGCAGATTCGCGAACCGCTCGGAGGCGTCCCCCAGGCGGGCCTGCTGCCCGGTCTCCCGGACCCGCCGGACCAGGTCGGACCGGACCGTTCCCCCGGTCGCGAGGGCCAGACTGCCGGCCAGGATCTCGGCCTGGTTGAAGCCCCGCGACCGGCGTCGCCGGGCATGCAGGGGGATCGGGACGAAGACATGCGGGCCCCGGTTCGGCAGGTCCCCCAGGAGGAAGGGTGCGGCCTTCTCCAGCAGTTCGCCCAGGGGCCAGGCCAGGCCGCGCACGCCGTGGTACTTCCACGCTCCCACCGCCCGGGCGAGGTCGCGGTCCGACCACACGGCCCCCCTTGCCTCGATTCCGCAGTCCAGGCTGCGCATCACCGGGTCCTCACCTGCGTCCGCGGCCAGCCTCTCCCCGATGCAGCGCCGGCAGGAATGCGTGCGGTCCCAGGGCCGCAGTCCCGCGACCGGCGGGCCGGCGGGATACCAGGGGGCGTCCCAGGGGGAGGCGCCGCACCAAACGCAGCGCTGGGGATGGACGAAGTCCAGCAGGGGCGACAGGAACCGACCGGGCATCGGCACGGGCATGGGATCGGGCGTCTTCCCGGGAGGAATCAACCGGACAGGACCTGCTGCATGACCGCCCAGGGCACCGGCGGACCGAACCACCAGGCGAAGGCGACCCCGCCCTGCATCAGCAGCAGAGGCAGGCCGTCCACCCGCTCGAATCCGAGGGGCGGTTCGTAGGCCGGCATCTGGGCGCCGTAGCGCAGATCGACAAGCAGGCACTTCTTGCCCGAGGACGCCACCGGCAGCATGGGCAGGACGTCCACCTCGCCGGGCAGGCAACTGATCCAGACGGAGTCGCCGGTCGGAGGCTCGGGACTGGCGGACTCGAACACCGCAGTCTCGACGGCGTCGCCGTCGGGGAGGGTCGCCAACCAGTCGGCGAACCTCTCTCTCGTCCCGGCCGAGCGGGTGCGGACGATCACCTCCGGAACCCCCCAGCGCAACAGGGCGTCCACGGCGGCCCGGGCGGAACCTCCGGCTCCCAGGACCGTCGCGCGCGCCGGAGGATCCCCTCCCCCCCATTTCTGGGTCAGGACCATCAGCAGTCCCCCGCTGTCGGTGTTGTGGCCGATCCAGCGCCCGTCCCGGCCGCACTTGACGGTGTTGACGGCGCCCAGGCGCCCGGCGGTGTCCGTCAGGTCGTCGCAGACGCCCAGGAAGATCTCCTTGAGCGGGGCGGTGACGTTGAACCCCGCCAGCCCCGTCCCCTCCAGGATACCGCGGAACCCGGGAACCTGGTCCGGGGCCAGCCGGCAGGGCAGATACTCGTGGGGGAGACCTCGCGCCTTCAGGGCGGCGCCCTGCATGGCCGGGCTGAGGGAGTGGACGACGGGCTCGCCGAGCACCATCAGGAACGGGTCTTCGGCCCGCCACGGTCGGCCCGCCCTCCTCAGTCCCCCGCTTTCGAGGGTGACCAGGTCAGCCATGGCGGTACTCCGGCGCCCGGCGCCCGGCGCCGAGGATCAGGACGGCGAGCCCCATGACCATCAAGACGAGACTGATGAGCTGGTTGTTGCTCATGCCCAGAACGAACTGGTCGGCCGTGTAGTAGCGAAAATGATCCTCGATGAAGCGGGACAGCCCGTAGAGGATGAAGAAGAACCCGAAGGTCGACCCCCGGAAGCGGATCCATTTCTCCAGGAGCAGGAGCAGACCGAAGACCAGGAATCCCGCCGCCGAGGCGTAGAGCTGGGCGGGATGGACCGGCACCATGCCGAAAATCTTCGTGGCCGGGGCGCCGGCGGGAAAGGTCACCGCGCAGGAGCAGTCGGTGGGCTTGCCGAAGCAGCACCCGGCCATGAAGCACCCGATCCGCGTGATGCCGATGCCCAGGGCCACTCCCGGCGAGAAGATGTCCGCGAAGACAAGAAAGGGGATGCCCCGGCGCCGGGTCATGACCAGGACCGTCACGGTGGCCAGGATGATGCCGCCGTAGAGCGTCAGGCCCCCGTCCCAGATGAAGAACGCGCTGTACCAGGGATCGAAGCTGCCCAGGTGCGTCATCACGTAGAAGAGCCGCACGCCCAGGACGCTGGACACCAGCACCGCGAACACCAGGTCGAGCACGACGTCGGACGGCAAGGCGTAGCGCCGCCCCCGGCGGACGCTGAGGGCCATGCCGAGGGCGAAACTGATCGCCAGCATCAGGCCGTAGCTTTTCACGAAACCGAAAATCTCGGGATGCATCCGGGGCCTCCATCAGTGATCGGCGACGCTGGCCGCCTCAGGTGTCGAAGGAGCGCGAGCTGACGTTGAGCAAAATCCCCAGCAGGATGCTGCTGGTCAGCAGGTTGCTGCCCCCGTAGCTGAGCAGGGGCAGGGGCAGTCCGGTGACGGGCAACAAACCGGTGGTGATGGCCACGTTGACCACGACGTGGAAAGTGAAGTAGGAAACCACGCCCACCGCAAGATAGCGCCAGAAGGGCCGCCTGGCCCCCGCGGCGATCTCGAGCCCCCTCAGGATGATCACCAGGAACAAGGCGAGGATGGCCGAGGCGCCCAGGAATCCCAGTTCCTCCCCCACCACCGAGAAGATGAAGTCGGTGTGCCGCTCCGGCAGGAAGGCCAGACCCTTCTGGGTGCCCTGCAGGTACTGCGTCCCGAACAGCCCCCCCGATCCGATGGCCACCTTGGACTGGATGGCCTGGTAACCGCTGCCGAACTTGTCACGGCTGGGATCGAAGAAGGTGAGGATCCGTTCCTGCTGGTAACCGTGCAGCTTGGCCCAGAAGAAGGGGATGCCCAGACCCGTCGCCAGATTGACGGCCAGCAGGGTGACCTTGGCGGGGATGCTGATCCTCACCAGGTACAGGACCCCGATGAGGAGCAGGATGTAGACGCCCCAGGGCCAGGGTTGCCCATCGAGGACGGATTCGGAGATGAACATCATCACCGAACTGGCTGCAGCGCTGCCGGCGCCCACCAGGAGGATGCCCGGAATCCCGTACCAGAAGACCATGCCGATCCACGCGGCCAGGAAAACCAGGCTGGTGCCCAGATCCGGCTCCCGCATGACCAGCACCATGTGCAGCACCATCAGGAAGAAGGTGGCGGTCGTCGCGGTCAGGCTCTTCCGGTCCTCCCCCGCCCGGCCCAGGAGGTGGGCCATGGCCAGGATGAAGCTGATCTTGGCGAACTCCGCCGGCTGCATCCGGATGGGACCCAGCAGGAACCACCGACGGGATCCCCCGATCTTGGGGCCGAGCACGAGGATCGCGGCAAGCAGCAGGAGCATCACCAGCAGCGCGGGAAGACTGAGGTTCTCCAGGGCGCGCATCCTGATCCGGGCGGCGAGGGACAGCGCCACGAAGCTCAACGCCACCCAGACCACCTGACGCCAGAAGATTCCCTTGGCCACTCCGGCCTCTTGCCCTTCGTAAGGGCCGGAAATGGGCTCGGTGACCGACCAAAGCACCGCCAGGCTCGCCAGGCAAAGGAGGAGCCAGGCCGCGAATATCCAGCGGTCCCCCGGAGGAAAGGCCAGGGCCAGCCACCTCATGGCAGCACCTGCCTGTTGGCTTCCAGGGGCAGGGCGGGGGAAGCGCCCGGACGTGCCCCGTCGAAGTAGGTCCGCAGCCAGCGCCCCGCCAGGGGCGCGGCCTCGCTGCCGCCGTGGCCCGCGTTCTCCAGGATGATCGCCAGGGCCACCTCGGGATCCCCGGCGGGGGCGAAGCACATGAACCAGGCGTGGTCCTCGCCGTGGGGATTCTGGGCCGTCCCGGTCTTGCCGGCCACCGGCACGTCCGCCAGGCCGGCGGCCTTCCCCGTCCCCCTCGAGACGACCTCGCCCAGGGTGGACCTCACCCATTGCAGATCCTGGATGGAAAACGGCAGGGGGGACAGGGTGGCCACGTCCTCCTGCCCCACCACGAAGGTGGGCGCCGGGACGGTGCCCAGGGACCCCAGTCGGGCGGCGAGCACGGCCATCTGCAGCGGGGTCACCAGCAATTCCCCCTGACCGATGGCGTTGTTGAGCAGGACCCCGCGCGACCAGCCTTTCGATCCGTAGTGTTCGTCGTACCAGGCGGAATCCGGCACCAGACCCCTGACCTCTTCGGGGAAGATGCCCGAACAGGGAGCCCCCAGGCCGAAACTGCGGGCGGCTGCGGCCAGTTCGTCGATGTCCAGCCTCAGACCCACCTGGTAGTAGAAGGTGTCGCAGGAATGGACCAGGGCGTCCGCGTGGTCGACGTCCCCATGTCCCGAGGGTTTCCAGCAGCGGAAGTAACGGTCCCCCAGCTGCCACCCTCCGTAGCAGGGTTCCAGGCGGCTCGCCTTCCCCACCACCCCCTTGTCCAGGGCGGCCAGGGAGGAAACCACCTTGTAGAGGCTCGCCGGCGGGTAAGTCGCCTGCAGGATCCGGTTGAAGAACGGCTTGGCCGGATCGTTCACCAGGCCCTGCCACTGCTCAGGGGTGATGGAGGTGGTCATCAGGTTCGTGTCGAACGTGGGGCTGCTGAAGGCCGCCAGGATCTCCCCGGTACGGCAGGACATGGCGACCCCGCCGGCCGTCTGGCCGGCAAGGATGTCGGCCATGGCGTCCTGCAGTTCGAGGGACAAGGTCAGCTGGACGTCCCGGCCAGGGACGACCTCGTCCACCCAGACCGCCTGGCGGCCGACGATGTGCCCGCTGGCGTTGACCTCCTCCAGCTTCACCCCGCTGACGCCCCTCAGGTCGGCCTCGAACGCCCGCTCGATCCCCTGCTTGCCGATCATGTCTCCGGAACGGTACTCCCCCGCGCGGCCGGGTGGGCCGATCTCCTCCTGCCCCACCTCGCCCACGTAGCCGATGACGTGGGCGAACAGACCCTTGTTGTGGTAGCGGCGCCGGGGTCTCGTCTCCACCCTGGCACCCGGAAGCTGTCTGCGCCGCTCCTCCACGGCGGTGATCTGCCCCAGCGGAGCGTTGGTCACCAGGACCAGTCGGTTCCGCTCCGCATCACGCTGGGCGCGCAGGCGGTCCAGCGTCTCGCCGGCATCCAGGTCGAACCAGTCCATCAGGAGCACGAGAGTCGAATCGGGGACGTCGCCTTCGAGGCAGGAGACGGGCAGGGTGATGTCCGCGATGAACATGTTGTCGGCCAGCAGTTCGCCCGTGCGGTCGAGGATCTTGCCCCGGGGCGCCCGCACCCTGAACCGGATCTGCCGGTTCTCCAGGGCCTGGTCCTTGTAGTGGCGATTCTGGGGAACGGTCATGTAGAACAGGTTGCCCAGCAGGATGGCGAAGAGCAGGATCACGACCAGCCGGAAGAGACGCAGCCGATAGAGCAGGTCCCGACTCGCCATCTCAATCCTCCGGCTTGAGGATGCCGGCCAGGGCGGCCAGACGAACCACGGGCACGCCCACCAGCCCGGAATAGAGTGCGGTGGGCAGGGCCTGGGTCACGAACGGCACCAGGAAGGCCTCGTCCCCCAGCCTGCTCTGGACCAGCAGGAAGACCAGGTCGTGGGCGAGGACCGCGAGCAGGATGACCACTCCCTCGACCAGCGGCATGCAGTAGACCAGCCGCCCCCGCAGACGCCCCAGGCCGAAGCCCAGCCAGGTCTTGCACAGGGCCTGGAGGCCGAGCAGGGCGGGGTTGGCCAGGTCCTGCACCAAACCCAGAACGAACCCGCCCACGGTCGCGGGCAGCGACCCGGCGGCGAGGCCCAGCACCACCAGGGCGATGATGGAGAAGTCGGGCCTCACGCCCTTGAAGGACACCATGGGGCCGACCATGGTGTCCCCCACGAAAGCGATGAGGATCCACAGGAGGTTGATGCGCACGAAGGCCCTCATGGGCGCCCCGTTCCGACGGCCGGACCGGCGGGCGCCAGGGGCATGACCACGAAGACCGTCTCGTTGAAGTCGCAGGTCGCCAGGGGGCTGATGCCGATGTCCATGAAGACCTGGTCGTTGGGGGACGAGGCGTGGGCCACCGTCCCCACGGGGAAGCCGCGCGGCGTCGCGGCGCTGACCAGCGATTCGGCGCCGTCCTCGCGGATCTCGGCGACCCCCGAGGTGATCACCATCTCGCCGGCCTGGACGTCCTCGTCCCGGCCCACCATCTCGACGACGAAGCGGTCCGCCCGGGGCCGCATGATGCCCAGCAACCCCGTCCGGGGAAATTCCACGCCGAGCGCGAAATCAGGGGCGCTCATGAGCTCGACCCAGGCCTCGAGGGGGCTGATGACGGTCTTCAGCCGGCCCAGGTATCCCAGGCGGCTGATCACCGGCAGCCAGGGCTCCCAGTCCACGGGTTCGGCGCTGCGGATCTTGATCATCGTGGCGAAGCGGGCGCTCTGGCGCATGACCACGCGGCAGGGCACCAGATCGCCGGTGAAGCCGGCCTCGAGGGCGGGGCCCGCCAGCCGCTCCATGTCCCTTTGTCCCCGGGCCGCCGCCTGAGCCTGGAGTTCGCGCAGGGCGAGCTCCCTCTGCAGGTCGGTGTTCTCCCTGCGCAGTTCGGCCATGTCGTCGAGAAAGGTCCGCACCGACCAGTAGGGCGCGGTCAGGACCCGGCCCAGGCGGTCGGCGACCAGGATCCGGGCGTTCCCAGGCAGCAGCATGAGCGTCAGCGCCAGGACCGTGCAGACGATCAGGGCGAGGGTCCGGTCCCGGGTGCTGGGGGTCACGGCTTCCCGGCGCATGGCGCTCAGGACCGGCCACCGCTCATGATCACCGGGCGGTAGCGTTCGAAGTCGTCCAGGATCTTCCCGGTGCCCAGGACCACGCAGAACAGCGGATCGTCCATGAGGTTGATGGGCAGGTCGGTCTGCTCGCGCAACAGTTCCGGCAGCCCCTTGAGCAGGGCCCCGCCGCCGGTCAGCACGATGCCCCGGTCCTTGATGTCGGCCGCGAGTTCCGGCGGCGTCTGCTCGAGGCTGTGCTTCAGGGCGTCGCAGATCTGCTGGATGGGCTCCAGCAGGGCCTCGCGGATCTCCACCGAGGAGATCTTCAGGGTCTTGGGGACGCCCGAGACCTGGTAGAGGCCCTTGACCTCCATCTCCCGCTCCTCACCGTACTTGTGGGCCGAACCGATGGTCTTCTTGATGTTCTCGGCGGTCTGGTCGCCGATCAGCAGGTTGTGGTTCTTCTTCACGTAGTTGACGATGGCCTCGTCGAGCTCGTCTCCGCCGACGCGGATGGAGGTGTCGCACACGATGCCGTTCAGGGCGATCACCGCGATCTCGCTGGTGCCGCCTCCGATGTCGATGATCATGTTGCCGCTGGGCTGGTCCACCGGCAGCCCCACCCCGATAGCGGCGGCCATGGGTTCGGCGACGAGGAAGACCTCGCGCGCGCCGGCGTGCTTGGCGCTGTCCCGCACCGCGCGCTTCTCCACCTCGGTGATCCCCGAAGGCACGCAGATCACGATGCGCGGGGCGATGAAGTGCCTCTTCTTCTGCGCCATCTTGATGAACTCGCGCAGCATGTACTCGGTCACCTCGAAGTCGGCGATCACCCCGTCCTTCATCGGGCGGATCGCCGCGATCCCTTCGGGGGTCTTGCCGAGCATGGCCTTGGCCTCGGCGCCCACGGCGTAGACCTTGCCCGAAGGTTTCTCCAGGGCGACGACCGAGGGCTGGTTCAACACGATGCCCTTGCCCTTGATGTAGACCAGGGTGTTGGCGGTGCCGAGATCGATGGCGATGTCGTTGTTGAACATCCCCTGCAGGCGTTTGAACATGGAGAGGCATTCCTTCCGCGAAATGGTCCGATCAGCGGGCGGGCCCCGCAGGCCAGCCGTATTCCCTTATGCTGATGATCTCCTCGGCCCCCGCCACCAGATGGTCCAGCAGGGGAACTCCCAGCAACTCGCCGCAGCGGTCAAGGCGTCCCGTCAGTTCGAGGTCCTCCCCGCTGGGTTGCGCGCAGCCCGACGGGTGATTGTGGGCCACGATGAGGGCGGCGGCCGACAGCGCGACCGCGAGCTTGAAGACCTCGCGCGGATGCACGACCGAGAGGTTCAACGACCCGATGGAAACGGTCTCCAGGGCCAGGATCCTGTGCCGTGTATCGAGATAAAGCGCCAGGAACCGTTCCCTGTCAAGACCGCGGAATTCCGAACGCAGCAAGGGGTGCAGATCCTCGGGGCGGGAGACCTTCAGCCCCAGGGGCCTGGCCTGGCCGAACGCCCTGCGTCCGCACTCCAGCGCGGCGGTGATGCGGATGGCCCGGGCCGGCCCCAGGCCGGGGATGCGGGTCATCACTCCCGGATGGGCGCCGGCGAGGCCGGCCAGTCCGCCGCAAAGGGCCATCAGGTCGGCCGCCACACCGTCGGCTTCGGCCCCCGGCCCGGGTCCCAGGATGGCCGCCAGGAGCTCCCGGTCGCTGAGGGAGGCCGTCCCCCGGGTGAAGACGCGCTCCAGCAAGCGGTGGGATCCGGGCGCAGCGCCCCGGACCGTGGCCGCGACCTCCCCGGAGCTGGGTATCTTGTTGATAAAAAACATATTCCACCATCAGGGAGGCATGCGAAACTTAGCAGATGGGTCGCTTGCGGGCAACCCTTTTCAGTCATCCGTATCCCCGGAGCCACCTTGTTCCCCGCCCGGACATTGGGTATTGTAGACCCGATGCGGCGCCGGCTCGCCGCCCTGCCCCCCGTCCCCTTTTCAGGAAGGCCGTTCCCTTGTCACCAAGCAGCCCTCTTCCGCCCCAGGCCGTTCTCGTCCGCAAGTACGGAGGATCGAGCCTGGCCACCGTCGAGCGCCTGAACGAGGTGGCCCGCAGCGTCCGCGCCGCCAGGGACGCCGGCTGCCAGGTGGTCGTGGTCGTCAGTGCCATGGGCAAGACCACCGACGAACTGGCGGAACTGGCCCGCCGGGCCCACCCGAACCCGCCGCGGCGGGAGCTGGACATGCTGCTCTCGGTGGGAGAGCGCATCGCCATGAGCCTGCTGAGCATGGCCCTGGACCGGGAGGGCTGCCCCGCCATCAGCCTCACCGGCAGCCAGTGCGGCATCATCACCGACAGCAGCCACAACGACGCCCGGATCCTCGAGGTCAAGGGCGACCGCGTCCGCGACGCCCTGGCCAGGGGCTACACCGTGGTCGTCGCCGGTTTCCAGGGAGTCAGCCGCGAGAAGGAGATCACCACCCTCGGGCGCGGCGGCAGCGACGCCACGGCGGTGGCCCTGGCGGCCGCTCTCGGCGCCGGATCCTGCGAGATCCTCAAGGACGTGGACGGGGTGCTGGAGGCCGACCCCAAGCTCGTCCCCGGCGCCCGCCGCCACGATCACCTTTCCTGGGACCAGATGCTCGAGATCGCAGCTGGCGGTTGCGGCGTGGTCCACCTGCGCGCCGTGGAGTACGCCAGGGCCCACCGCGTCCCCCTGGTGGTGCGCTCCAGCTTCCACGACGGCCCCGGAACGACCATCGGGGACGCTCCCGCCCACCGGGCCGGCGCGCCCATCCCGCCGAACGCCGGCCCGGGCCCCGGCAGGGCGGGCGGCGGTCCACGCTACCGACCGCTGGTGATGCACCTGGAGCCCCTGGTCGCACGCCTCAGGTTGACGGCCCCCAGGGAAGGCCTGTTCGCCGCGTGGCGGGACCTGGCCCTGGCCCGCCTGGATCCCTGCGACATCGTGGCCGAATGGCTGGACGGGGGCCCGGCGGCGCGCTGGGAGGCCCTGGTCCGGAAGGGGTTGCCCGAGGGCCTGATGGAAGCCATGGAGCAGGCGGCGGCCGGAGCGACAGGAGACCACGCCCTGGACCACGAAACCGGGCTGGCCTGCCAGCATCGTGGCCCACGGCTGGCCTTGTTCATCCAGCGCCCCCAGCAATAAGGTGGGCAGCGTCTCAAACAGCTCACGGTGCTGGTCGGGCATGTGATCGCGCAGCACCATCGCACCCACGGCCGCCATGCGCTCGCGCACGCCCACGCGCGCCTGCAGGGCATGCTCGCCGGGGTGGAATGCCTCGGGCGGCACCGGCACCCCAACCGGTGCAGCAGGCACGGTGGCTGTCATGCCGCCACCTGCTCGGCAGTGGGCAGCTGGTCGGCCAGCACCGGGTAACCCGGCAAGGCCTGCATGCGCGCCACCCAGGCCGCAATGCGCGGGTAGACATCCAGCGGCAGCCCCGCCAGGTGGGCCTGCGAGGTGTAGCTGACCATGGCCACATCGGCCAGGCTGGGCGCTGTGCCCCCGAGCAACCAGGCACGCCCCTGCAGCTCGCCC
>JAHJTW010000264.1 GCA_018829565.1 bacterium
CCGCTCCGTTGCTACCGGGCCCCGCTCATCTTCGGCTTGGCCTTGTCGGGATAGGTCGGCGGTCCGGGAACATCCCACTTGCCCTGGTTCTCCTCCAGCTGCTTCAGCAGGTAGTCGATGGCGTAGTCGAGCTGGGCATCCTTGCCGTCCACCATGTCCTTCGGCCAGTTGACCACGATGATGTCCGGCTCGACCCCCCAGCCCTCGATGGGCCAGGTGCCGTCCAGACCGTAGAGGCCGAACTGGGGCGGCGTGGTGCCTCCGCCGTCCACCATGTCCTGGTGGGGTTCGATGCCGGTCGAACCGCCCCACGTCCGCACGCCGATCAGGGTGGCCAGTTCCAGGCGCTTGACGGCCTCGGCGAAGAACTCGCCGTTGCTGTAGGTGTCCTCGTTGATCAGGACCACCAGGGGCCCGTGGAAGACGCGCTCGGGATTGCGGCCATTGAGCCCTTCGCGGGGCTGGGTCATCGCCCACAGCCGGCGTTCCAGGCGGTCGATGATCATGTCGCCGACGAAACCTCCGCCGTTGAAGCGGTCGTCGATGATCATGGCCTGCTTGCCGGTCTGCGGATAGTAGGAGCGACCGAATTCCACCAGGCCGTTCTCGCCCATGTCGGGCAGGTGGATGTAGGCGAGCTTGCCGCCACTGAGTTCGGTGACGTGTTCCAGGTTGCGGTCCACCCAGTCGCGGTAGCGCAGGCCGTAGTCCCCACGCAAGGTGCGCAGCCTGGTCTCCGTGGCGCCCTTGGCTTCGGGTTTGGCGTTCGTGGTGAGGGTGACCATGTCCCCCGCGCGGTCCACCAGGCGCTCGTAGACGTTGTCGCCGACCTTCACCTCCACGCCGTCGATGGCGATCAGGAAGTCGCCTTCCTCAATGGAAACGCCGGGTTCGCGGAGCGGGGAACGGTACTGCGGATCCCAGGACACGCCACCCACGATGTCCGTGATGCGGTAGTGGTCCTTGCCCTCCTCGACCGCGAAATCGCAACCCAGCAGGCCCGTGCCTACCCGGGGACCTCCGTCCTCGAAGTCCCCGCCGAAGATGTAGGTGTGGCCGATGTTGAGCTCGCTGATCATCTCCCCGATCAGGTAGTTCAGGTCCCCGCGGGTGCCGCAACCGTCGACGAACGGGGCGTACTTGTCGTACATCGCCTGCCAGTCCACGCCGTGCATGTTCCGGTCGTAGAACCAGTCGCGCTGGATGCGCCAGGCCTCGGCGAAGATCTGGGGGAACTCCTCGAGGCGGTCGATGCGCAGCTTCACCGCGCCGAGGTCCAGCTTGCCGTCCCCCACCTTGGCGGGCTTGCCGGTGTCCACCACGCCGTACTTCGACCCGGCCCGGTAGATCAGCTTCTTGCCGTCGGCGCTCAGGTGGTAGTTGGCGATGCCCGGGATGAGGTCCTCGGTCTCGGCGTCCTCGAGCTTGTATCCGACCAGGTCCAGGGCGCCGCCGGTTCCGTCGTTCACGTTCTGGTACTTGATGAACTCGGGATCCTTCTTGTTCAGCAGGACGAAGCCGCCCTCGATCGCCTCCAGCCTGAAGTAGTTGCCGGCCTCGAAGCCCTCGCAGGCCAGGATGCGGGACCCGATGCCGTCGAGGTCGATGACCGTTCCCTCGTATTCCTTGACCTCTTCCTTGATCTCTTCCTTGGCGTCACCCTCGCCCTTCACCTCGACGAGGACGTCATCCTTGTAGAAGGGGGAACGTTCCCCGTCCCGCAGCAGGACCACGTAGGGCAAGGCCGACTTCAGGAACACGTGATTCTGGTCCTGGCGGCCCATGATGGGGTGGAACGTGCGGTTGGACAGGAAGTACAGGTACTTGCCGTCGGGCGAGAACGACGGCGACCAGTCCTGGGTCATGTCGTCGGTCAGCCTGGTACTGGCGCCGGACCTGGTGTCGTACAGCCAGATCGCCTCGTTCATGTTGCCGGTCTGGCTGGTGTAGGCGATCCAGCGGCTGTCCGGGGACCAGACGTAGTCCATGATGCCCCAGCGCTCCCAGGCGTCGTCGTGATCGCTGTGGGCGATCTCCTTGACGTCCCCCGAGGCCACGTCGACCAGGTGCAGTTTCATGAACTTGTCGGCGAACACCAGGGACTTGCCGTCGGGCGACCAGACGGGCTGCAGGATGAACCGGAAGTCGCCCTTCGTGAGCTGCCGCCACTGGTCGCGGCCGTGCTGGTCCACCAGGTAGATCTGCTCCTCTCCCGTGCGGTCGCTGACCAGGGCGATCCAGCGGCCGTCGGGGCTCCAGGCCGCGTTCTTCTCGCGGGTGCCCGAGGCCCGGGTCACGTTCAGGGCGTCGCCCTCGTCGGCGGGAAGGTTGAGGATCTCGCCGCGGGCTTCGATCAGGGCCCGCTCGCCCGCGGGCGAAAGCCCGAACGACCCGGCGGCCGGCTCGGGGGTGATCAGCTCGGTGCGGACGTGCCGGCGGTCCGAGGGGATGGTGATGGGAACCGGCGCGGCATCGCCGCTGGCCAGATCGAGAACGCTGAGTCCGGACCCATACTGGTAGACGATCTTGTCCCCGCCCAGGGAGGGGTACTTGACGTCGTAATCCCGGTAGGTGGTCAAACGCGACGTCTGCTTCGTGCCGGTGTCGTACTTGTAAATGTTGAGAGTGCCGTCCTCGCGGTCGCTGGCGAAGTAGATGCCGTCCCGGCCCCACATGGGGAACTGGTCGCTGCCCCGCCAATCGGTGATCTTCGTGATGTCTCCCGACTTGAAGTCCTTGACCCAGACGTCCTGAGCCAGGCCGCCCTCGTAGCGCTTCCAGGTGCGCACGTGCCGGCCGATGCGGTTGTAGGCCAGGCCGCTGTGGTCCGGAGCGACCGAGGCGAGCGCGCCGCGGTCCACCGGCAGCTTGATCGCCATCCCGCCTTCGATGGGCATCTTGTAAAGTTCGCTGGAATAGCCCGGGGCTTCGCGGTTGGCGGTGAAGATCACGCCCGAACCGTCGGGGCACCAGTCCAGCAGGATCGACCCGGCCGGATGGTAGGTCAGCCGCCGGGGCACCCCGCCCTCGACGTCCATGACGTAGATGTCGTTGCCGCCGTCATAGCTGCCCGTGAAGGCCAGCCGGGCGCCGTCGGGGGAGAACTTGGCGCCGGTCTCCCGGCCGGGATGGCTGGTGATCCGCCGGGCCGGACCGCCCGTATCGGGCACGAGCCAAAGGTCGTCCTCGTAGGTGAAGACGATCTTGCCGGATCCGATGTCGGCGTAGCGCATCACGTAGCCGGGGGCCTCGTCCGCCAGGGCGGCTGCGCCCCAGGCCAGCAGGACGATCAGGGACAGGACGGTGAGCGTGCGGTTCACGGGAAGACCTCCCTGGGTCGGGCAAAAGAAGCCTGCGGCGGGACGGGACGAACCTGCCTCCCGCGATCGACAAAAACGGGTTATCATTCGCAAATGCGCAAAGATTGTTGCACTTCTTCCGCGCGCGGGGCAAGGTGGATTCAGGATGATGTTCCACCAGGGAGCAAGGACATGAACCGAAGACCCGGACCGCCCGCCGCACCGCTGCTGGCCGCCGTCCTCACGGCGTTGTTGCTTGCCGGCTGCTGCGAGGAGCCACCCGACGTGGACCAGGAGAAGATCGAACTGCTCCAGGTCCACCTGGCCGACATCCAGGCCCACAAGGACCGGGACGTCGAGGGCCTGCTGCGCACCGTCGGGCCCGACCTGCGCATGGTCCGCGACGGCGCCGTGACCGTCCGCACCAAGGACGAGCTGGCCGCCCGCTTCCGGGAGGTCTTCGCCGGGGCCGAGTACCTGGTCTACGAGGACCTCCAGGTGCCCCACGCCGAGGTCTCGGACGACGGTACGATGGGCTGGGTGATTTCCCGGATGCGCATCGAGCGTCTGGAACCGGACGGCGCAGGTGGCCGCAGCTCCGAATCCTCCGTCTATGCCGGCATCATGACCTACCGTAAGGTCGGCGGCCGGTGGCAGAAGACCGCCAATGTCTCGACCTTCGCCCCCCCGGAATGACGAGGAGCACCCAGTGACCCGGACCCGCCCCCGCTTCAAGGTGCCCCACGTCTTCGTGCTGCTGACTGTGGTCATCGCCCTGTGCGCCGCCGCCACCTGGATCGTCCCTTCCGGCCGGTACGACCGGGTCACCAGGGACGTCCAGGGCCACGAGCGCACCCTGCTGGTGCCCGGCACCTTCCGGCACCTGGACAAGGATCTCTCCCTGGAGGGCGTGCTGCTGGGGGGAGGCGACGCGCCCGACGGCAAGGCCGCGCCCGTGGGCCTGCAGGGCTTCCTGACCGCCATCCCCCGGGGGATGGAGCAGGCGGCCGACATCATCTTCTTCATCTTCATCATCGGGGGAGCGTTCGGGATCCTGCAGCGCACCGGGGTGATCACCGCCTCCCTGGGCAGGATGCTCGCCCGTCTGGGCGACCGGGGCCCCCTGCTGACCGTCGTGCTGATGACCCTCATGGCGGCCGGCGGTTCGACCCTGGGCATGGGCGAGGAGTTCATCCCCCTGGTCCCGGTCTTCCTGTTCGTGAGCAAGCGCCTGGGTTACGACCGCATCTACGCCATGGCCCTGGTCTACGTGGCCGCAGCCGTGGGCTTCGCCGCCTCCACCACCAACCCCTTCACGGTCAACGTGGCCCAGGGCATCGCCGAGATCCCCCTGAGCAGCGGCCTCACTCTGCGGATCGCGTTCTTCTTCTGCGCCCTCCTCGTGGCCCTGGTCTACGTCCTGCGTTACGGCGCCCGCATCCGCAGGGAGCCCTCCCGGTCCCTGATGGCCGGCGATCCTTTCGAACTCGAGGGCGAGCACGCGGGGGCTGACGATTACGGCCACCACCACACCGCCATCATCGTGGTGTGCGGGCTGCTGTTCCTGTTCATCCTCTATGCGGTCCAGCGCTACGGCTGGTGGATGGCCGACATGGCCGTCGGGTTTTTCCTCATGGGGATCGTGGCCATGTTCCTGGCGCGCCTGCCCCTGGACGAGGGGGTCAAGGCGTTCGTCAAGGGCATGGAGGAGATGGTCGTGGCCGCCCTGGTGGTCGGTTTCGCCCGCGGCATCAGCGTGGTGCTGACGGACGGCCAGATCATGGACACCATCGTGCACGGGGCCGCCACCGTGCTGCAGACCGTGCCCAGGCACGTCGCCGTCCTGGGGATGCTGGCGTTCGAATCGACCCTGAACCTGCTGGTGCCGTCGGGCTCGGGACAGGCCGCGGTCACCGTACCGTTGATGGCTCCCCTGGCCGACCTGCTGGGCATCACCCGCCAGACCGCGGTGCTTGCGTTCACCTGCGGGGACGGATTCAGCAACACGATCATACCGACCAGCGGCATCCTCATGGCCATGCTCTCGCTGGCCAAGGTCCCCTACGGCGCCTGGCTGCGGTTCATGGTGCCGCTGTTCCTGCAACTGATGACCCTGTCGGCGGCGTTCCTGATCCTCGCCGTCGTGATCGGATACACCTAGCATGATCGCGCACAGGCCAGCGGGCGGGATCTACGCCGACCCCGTCGTCTACGACATCCTGCAGAGCCCCGGCACCGCCGCCGAGGTGGACGCCTTCGAGCGCATCGAGGCCCGCTTCCTGCCGCCCGCCGATCCGGGGGACCGCCTGTGGTACGAGCCCGCCTGCGGCACCGGCCGCTACCTGCGGGTGGCCCGGGCCCGGGGCCGCCGCGTCGGCGGTTACGACCTCGATCCCGGCATGGCGGCCTACGCCTCCCGCCGTTTGGGTTCACCGGTCAGGGTCGCCTCCATGACCGACCCCATGCCCCCCGGCGTGCGTCCGGGCTCGGTGGATTTCGCCTTCAATCCGGTCAACACCATCAGGCTGCTGGATTCGGACGCCGCGGTCCTGGCCCACCTGGCCCAGATCGCCTGGCTGCTGGCCCCCCGGGGGATCTACGTCGTGGGGATCAGTCTCACCGACTTCCACCGCCTGGAAGAAGAGGAGGATCTGTGGGAGGGGGCGCGGGGACGCTGCCGGGTCAGCCAGCTGGTGAACTACCTGCCGCCCGAACCGGGGGGGCCTTGGGCGCGCATCGAAACGGTGATCAGCCACCTGACGATCACCCGTCCCGCCGGCGAGGAACACCGCGACGACCGCTACGATCTGCGCTGCTACGACCGCCGCCAGTGGCGCCGCCTGCTCGACCGCTCCCGCTTGAAGCACCTGGCCAGCTGCGACGCCTCCGGCGAGCCCTTCAAGCGGGGCCTCCCGAACTACCAGATCGAGGTGCTGGGCCTGCGCTAGCGCTTGCTGACGGTGATGGACCCGCTCCCGGCATCGAGGATGACGCGGGCCTCGCCGCCTCCGACCACCAGTTCCATCTCGTCGCGGTCCATGTGCCCGACCTCGGCGCCGTCGAATTCGTTGTGGACGCCGCCGCTGCTGGTGTCGGCGGTGATCCGGGCCGAGGCATCCCCGGGCAGGACCAGATCGATGCTGCCGCTGCCCGTGTCGATCTTGTATTCTCCCCCGCCCATGCGGTCGAGCTGCAGGACCACCGAACCGCTGCCGGTGTCGATCAGGGCCGCATCCGCTGCGATCCCCCGGGCCTTCACGCCGCCGCTCCCGGTGTCGATGGTCAGCTTGCAGCAGACGACCTGCTCGGCCCGTACGCTGCCGCTGCCGGTGTCGATCAGGACCGTCTCGGCTTCCAGGTCCTCCACGACCACCGAGCCGCTGCCGGTATCCGCCTTGATCTCGGCTCCCACGGCGTCGCGGATCTCCACCGACCCGCTGCCGGTGTCGGCAAGGACCTCGCCCCGGACCCCGGCGATGGTCACCGACCCGCTGCCCGTGTCGGCCACCAGGTCGCCGGTGATGTTCGCGGCGTCGACCGACCCGCTGCCGGTGTCCAGGACCAGATCGGCTTCCACCTCCGCGGCGGAGACCGCACCCACCCGGTTCTCGACCGTCAGGGAGGATCCCCGGGGCACGGCGACGGTGATGTCTGCCCAGACTTCCAGGCCGCGGCCGTGGCCGCGCACCGTCACGCGCTTGCCCGTCATGCCGGCGAAGACCTTCTTCAACCAGGAGCCCCCGTGGTTCCCCTGGTCCTCGTAGGTGATGGTGGTCTTGGAATTCCGGCCCAGCTCGGGATAGACGTAGTCGTCTTCCTGGTCGATGGGGAACTTGACGGCCAGGCGGGCCTTGCGCCCCTCCTCGGTCACCATTTCCACGAGGCCCTGCTCGGCGTCCTGGCCGCGCACGTCCACGCGGACCTCGAAGCGGTCCCCCGCGGCCTGGGTCACCACGACGCGGCCGATCATGTTGTGGACGGTGAGTTCGTCGGAATCGAAGGAGTAGTCCTGGGCCAGGGCCGCCCCCGTCCCCAGGCCTGCCAGCAACACCAGCACCAGGCCGGCGCGGCGCACCGGTCGCATCCTCATCAGGGTCGTCATGGGCGTTCCTCCCGGATCATGAGCTCGGACAACGTTCGCCGCAAGCATACGCACGCCCGGTCCGGGAGGTTGCATGGCCGTCCATGCGGGGTCAGTCGCCCTGTTGACGGTCGTCCTTTCCGAAATAGCCCTGCAGGACGTTGAGATCGGCCCCGGTCAGGCGGGCCTCCGGGTGCAGGGACAGGTAGATGCCCAGGGGCATCTCGCCGGTGGCCACTTCATCCAGGATCTCCCCGGCCACCTTCGGTCCGCCCTTCCAGTCCGAGAAGTTCAGGTGCTCGCGGCCCTCCTTGACGTCGTGGACCACCAGATAGGACACCGGGGCCACGTAGCTGTACCAGGGCCACTTCGTCTCGTGGGAGTGGCAGTCGAAGCAGGACCGGGCCAGCACGGCGCGCACCTCCGGCGGACCGTCGAAGTCCGCGATGACCGGGGGATTGTCCCTGCCCAGGGGTATGAGCTGCATCACCACGATGACGGCCAGCACGGCCGGCAGGATCGATTTCTTCAGTGTCATGAACGGTTCCTTTCCTGGCCGGGACCGGTTGACGGTTTGACCGCCCCGGATGATGGGGTATGTTAGCAGGCGGCAGCGTGAACACGAATCGAAAGTCTCGACCATGACTTCCTGGAAGAACTGGCGCTGGTGGTGGGAATACGGGGCGATCATCCTCGGTGCGACCATCTGCGGCGGCGCCATCGCCCTGCTGCTCGAACCCAACCACGTCGTGCCCGGAGGGATCACCGGGCTCGCCATGATCATCAAGGACCAGCTCGGCGTGCCCTACGGCACGGTCCTGATCTTGCTCAACCTGCCCTTGCTGTACTTCGGCTGGAAGTACCTCGGCGGCCGCACCATGCTGATCCGCACCCTCATCGGGGTGCTGGTCACGGCCCTGAGCATCGACCTGGTCTCCGCCGGCATCGGCCCCCTGACCGAGGACCGCCTGCTGATCATCTTCTACGGCGGCCTGTTCAGCGGCATCGGCCTGGCCCTCGTCTTCCACGGCAGGGGCACGACCGGCGGCACCGACATCCTCTCCCGCCTGATCCACCTCTGGTTCGAGACGGGCCTCGGCCGGACCATGCTCGCGGTGAACGTCCTGGTCTTCGGCCTGGCCGCCCTCATCTACGGCCTGGAGCCCGCGGCGGTCGCCCTCATGGTCTCGTTCGTGATGACCAAGAGCCTCGATTCGGTCCTGCACGGCCTG
This sequence comes from bacterium, assembly GCA_018829565.1. Classification (GTDB taxonomy): domain Bacteria; phylum Krumholzibacteriota; class Krumholzibacteriia; order LZORAL124-64-63; family LZORAL124-64-63; genus JAHJTW01. The sequence goes on from JAHJTW010000264.1 coordinate 8,613, forward strand.
GTCGCCACCCGGTCGGCCCTGGTCATCACCGAGCGACCCGATGCCATCACCGAGGCCGTCACCCGCCACCTGCGCCGGGGCGTCACCCTCATGCGGGGCCGCGGAGGGTATACAGGCCGGACTCGCTCCATCCTCTACATCGTCGTCACCCGGTCCGAGGTGGCCCGCCTGAAGCGGCGCATCAACGAGGCCGATCCCGAGGCTTTCGTGACCATCTACTCCCCACAAGAAGTGCTGGGGGCCAACCTGGGCGCGCGAAAATTGTAACATCTTGTTTTTTCCCATAAGCTTACAACAAACATGAGAAAAATCACCCTTGACACGATTTCGTTCTTATTTTAGTTTCTACACGAAACATTCTTAGGCAAATGGTTTCACCTGAAAGGGAACGGGCCGCCATGTCCGAATCCAGTTCCTTCGATCTGTGGATCTTCCGCTCGTTGCGGCGGATCATGCGGGCGGTGGACATCCATTCCCGCAAGCTGTCGGCCGAGTTCATGGTGACCGGTCCCCAGCTGCTCTGCCTGCAGACCCTGCATGACGACGGACCCCTGACCACCTCGGCCCTGGCCAAGCTGATCCACCTGAGCAACAGCACGGTGGTCGGCATCCTGGACCGGCTCGAACAGAAGGAATGGATCGTGCGCCAGCGCGGCAGCGGGGACCGCCGGGTCGTCCTGGTGGACATCACCGCCTCGGGCGAGAAGTTCCTGGCCGAGGCGCCCGGCCTCCTTCAGGACCGCCTGGCCCAGGGCCTGCGCCGCCTGCCCGAGCGGGAGCAGCTGGTCATCGCCCAGTCCCTGGAAACCATCGTCGATCTGCTGGAAATGGGCCAGCAGCAGGTGGCCCCCCTGCTCGAAGCAGGGCCCATCATCGAAGCGCAGACGGTTGCGGCCGAACATCCGGCCCCCGCCCCGGCGCGTCCCGAAGGGAAGAAATCATGACCCCGCGCAATTCCCAGCCCCGCCTGAAGGAGGGGAATCCCACCGTCAAGGACGTTGTCCCCGAGGTCCTGGCCAGCCCCGAACTGGAGGATCTCGCCGACGTGGAGGTTCCTGTCGGGGACAAGGACCCCGTCGAGTCCGGGTCCCTCGACCACCGGGACTTCGACGAGACCCCCTTCTGGAAGCACATCCCCGCCTACGCCGGGGTGGACCGCGAGGAATTCCTGAGCGCCTCCTTCCAGATGCGCAACACAGTCACCAGCGCCAAGGACGTCCGCGAACTGCTGACCGGCCTGGTCAGCGAGGACTTCCTGGCCGACATCGAGCAGGGCCTGCACGAGGCCCCCATGAACCTGCGGCTGACGCCCTACCTCCTCAGCCTTGCGGACTGGAACGACCCCTACCGGGATCCCATCCGCATCCAGTTCCTGCCCGTGGCCTCCACCCGCCGGCCGGACCATCCCCGGCTGTCCCTGGACAGCCTGCACGAGACCGAGGACTCCCCCACCCCGGGCCTGGTGCACCGCTACCCCGACAAGGCCCTTTTCCTGCCCCTGGACGTGTGTCCGGTCTACTGCCGGTACTGCACCCGCAGCTACGCCGTGGGCGGCAGCACCGACACCGTGGACAAGGAGGGCTACAAGCCCCAGGACGAGCGCTGGAAGGCGGCCTTCGCCTACCTCGCCTCCCGGCCCGAGATCGAGGACGTCGTGGTCTCCGGCGGCGACGCCTACATGCTGCCCCCGCGCCGCCTGCGCGAGATCCTCGAGGTCCTGCTGGCCATCCCCCACATCCGGCGGATCAGGATCGCCACCAAGGGTCCGGCCGTGATGCCCATGAAGATCCTCACCGACCACCGCTGGACCGACGCCCTCTGCGAGATGGTCGACAAGGGGCGCGAGCTCTGCAAGGAGGTCTGCGTCCACACCCACTTCAATAGCACCCACGAGATCACCGACATCTCGCGGCAGGCCATGGACCTGCTGTTCCGCCGCGGGGTGAAGGTGCGCAACCAGAGCGTTCTGGTGCGCGGGGTCAACGATTCGGCCGAGGAGATGGTGCGCCTGGTCAAGCAGCTGTCCTACATGAACGTCCAGCCCTACTACGTCTACCAGCACGACATGGTCAAGGGCGTCGAGGAGCTGCGGACGCGCCTGGAGGACTCCATGGAGATCGAACGCCAGGTCCGCGGCTCGACCGCCGGGTTCAACACACCGACCTTCGTGACCGACGTCCCCGGAGGCGGGGGCAAGCGGGACCTGCACAGCTTCGACTACTACGACGAGACGACCGGGATCAGCGTCTACCGCAGTCCCGCCGTGGACGATTCCCGGGTCTACCTCTACTTCGACCCCATCGACCTTTTGCCGGCCGAAGGCCGCGCCCGCTGGGAGCAGTCGCGCGAGCACGATCGCATGATCAAGGAGGCCCTGCTGGCCTCCGGCCTCAGCGGCATGGAACTCGCGGCCCAGGACTGAGCCGCAGAAAGGATGAAGCCATCCATTCCGTTCGCATGAATGACGCCCGGAGGCGGCTGGAATCCCTGTTCGGTGGGGATCTGGGCGGCACGAGCCTGCCCCTGGCGGCCCACCGGAGGCCGGCGGACGCCGGCCATGGCGCGCCCAGCGACCTGGTCCTCGACGTTCCCAACCGGCGCCTGAAGCTCTACGGTCCGACCGCCGCCGAGGCCAAGGAACCCGAGCTGCGCGGCTGGCAGGACGGCCTGCGCACCTGCGCCGACCTGTACACCAAGCTGACCGTCTACGCGCGGCCCGGCGACGAGATGTCCTGGGTCACCGCCGGCTACCTTCACGAAGGGATCATCGTCGGATTCTTCGCCGACGGTGGAGACGCCCACATCTGGGCGGCCTTCGGGGAGGAGGACCGCAGCGACGCGCCCCGCGACGCCCGCCACGACGAGATCGTCCGGATCGCCGCGGCCAAGCCTCCGGTCGAACCCGAACCCGCTCCCGGGTTCTACTGCCACCGGGCGGAACCCGAGCACGCCCCGGTGATCGCCGAGCTCATGGACGCCACCTTCGCCGACTATCCCACCCCCATCGCCCCGGAGATCATCCGGGACCAGATCGCCGAGGGCACCCACATCTTCCGCTTCATGGTGGATGAGACCGGATCGGTGGTGGCCTCCGCTTCGGCCGAGATCGACCACCCGCGCGCCTCGGCGGAGATGACCGACTGCGCCACACGCCCCGACCAGCGCGGCAGCGGCCACATGGCCTACCTGCTGCACCGGCTGGCCCGCGACGTGAAGCGCGACCTGGGCATCACCGACCTCTACACCCTGGCCCGCGCGGACGAGGTCGGCATGAACTGCGTCTTCGGGAAGCTGGGCTACCTCTGGACCGGGCGGCTGATCAACAACTGCCGCATGCCCAACGGCTGGGAGTCCATGAACATCTGGTGCAGGAACCCCGGCATCGAATCCGCAGCGGGCGCAGCAGGATGACCCTGCTGGACAACATCATCTTCGCGGTCTACCTGGCCGGCGTCATGGCCGTCGGCGTCTACCACTTCCGCCGCAACGAGAACCTCGACGACTACTACGTCGGCAGCCGCAGCATGGGCTGGTCCCACGTGGGGATGTCGGTCGTGGCCACCGACGTGGGCGGAGGATTCTCCATCGGCCTGGGCGGGCTCGGGTTCGCCATGGGTCTTTCCGGCGCCTGGCTCCTGTTCACCGGACTGGTGGGGGCCTGGCTGACGGCCGTGATCCTCATCCCCCGGGTCAAGGGCCTCGACCGCGAGCTCGCCCTGTTCACCTTTCCCGACCTGCTCCGCTGGCGCTACGGCGACCGGACCGCCCTGATCGCCGCGGTGATCTCGGGCATCGGCTACCTCGGCTTCACCGGCGGTCAGATCCTCGCCGGGGCCAAGCTGGCCTCGGCCACGGTGTTCCGCACCGCCCCATTCGGAATGGACCCCCTGCAGTTCGCCCTCTACGCCATCGCGGGCATCACCATCACTTACACGGTGGTGGGGGGCCTGAAGGCCGTCATCTACACCGACACCGTCCAGTGGATGATCCTGCTGGGCGGCCTCCTGTTCCTCGCCATTCCCGTGGGGCTCCACGACGTGGGCGGCTGGGCCGCCATGAAGCAGACCCTGCCGGCGGCGCACTTCGATCCCTTCCACATCTCGCCGATCCTGATCGTCAACTGGGCCGTCACCATCATCCCCATCTGGTTCGTGGGGATGACCCTGTACCAGCGCATCTACGCCTGCAAGGACGTCCGCGAGGCCCGCAAGGCCTGGTACCTGGCCGGACTGCTCGAGTACCCTTTGATGGCCTTCAGCGGCGTGATCCTGGGCATGGCCAGCCGGGTGCTGTTCCCCGACGTAGACCCCGAGATGGGCCTGCCCCTGCTCATCGCCGACGTGCTGCCCGCCGGGGTGGCCGGCCTGGTGATCGCCGCCTACTTCTCGGCCATCATGTCGACCGCCGACAGCTGCCTGATGGCGTCCTCCGGCAACTTCGTCAACGACCTGGCCGCCCGGCTGCTGCCCTGGGCCAGCGGCGACCGCGCCCAGATGCGGCTGTCCATGCTGGTCACCGCCCTGGTCGGCCTCTCGGCCGTCCTCCTGGCCTCGCGCTTCCAGTCCGTGCTCGACGCCATCCTCTACGCCTACGCCTTCATGGTCTCGGGATTGTTCATCCCCACCCTGGGGGTCTTCTACCTGCGCCGGGGAGGGCCCGCCGCCGCCATCGCCTCCATGCTGGCCGGAGGCACGACCGCCCTGGTGCTCATCATCGGGGGGTGGTCCCTGCCCTGGGATCTCGACGCGGCCTGCTTCGCCCTGCCGCTGAGTCTCCTGGTCTTCCTCGTGGTCGGCCGGTTCGAGGCGGCTCCCGAAACGTGACCGGGGATTGCGGCTTGCCAAGATCCTACCGATTCTTGCAAAATGCGCCCGTTGCCCCCAGTCCCCGAACCTGGAGGAAGATTATGAAGAAGTTCCTGATCCCCGCCGCCCTCCTGGCGGCCATCCTGGCCCTCGCCCTGCTTTCCGGCTGCGGCGGCGGCGACGCCAACGCCCAGGCCTGCTCGGCCTGCGGCATGAACGTGCCCGACGCCGATGCCAAGACCGTCGACGGCAAGGTCTACTGCTCGGCTTGCGCCGCCAAGATCCAGCCCGCGGTCGATGCCGTGGCCGTCCACGACTGCGACGGCGGCTGCGGCATGACCGCAGTGCCCGAGGCCCAGATGACCGAGGTGGACGGCAAGTGGTACTGCAAGGGCTGTCTGGCCAAAGTGGAAGCCGAAAAGGCCGCGGAACATCCTGAACATCCGGGCCACGACGGTCACGATCACTGAGCGATCCTTGGCACGATGGGCAATAGCCCGGGGCCATGGGTCCCGGGCTTTCTCTTTATTTGCGGGGCCAGGGCGTACGCCCTGCAGGCGGCCATCCGTGATACTTCTGCAATCGAAACCCCCGTCCGGACGGGGGTTTTGCGTCTTTCGGACAAAAATTCCAGTAATATTTCAACGACAAGCGACGGCCCCTTGGGGCCATTGCCTGATCAACACCTCGCCGCTACCTCCACAGCGCCTTCAGGTCTCCCCAGGAGGTCGTTTCGGACCCCACCGGACCGTTGGCCATCGGCTGATACAGCACCGTGGCATGCAGGCTGGGATCGTCGTTGCCGTCCCATATCCAATCTGCTACTTGATCAGCATCAGTCGTACCCCAAAAATTTCGCGTAAAATCATGGACCACCTGGCCATAATCAATATGTTGATAATAAACATTAATAGCCAAAGGACCATTCCTTATTAGGTGGCATCCTTGGACCACGGCCGGACCGGAGTTCTGGAACCAGAAAACACTGTCGTAGCCACCATAGAATTCGCAACCGCTGGCAAAAAGGGTGGATTCCGCTTCACACAAAACGGAAGCAATAGCTCCTTCGATAATCGAGTCATAAATGTCAACATGCGGAGCAACTGCTGACAGTTCAAGTCCCGCGATGGAGAAATCATGAAAGTGACAACCATGAATTTCAGCGCTGGCGCTAGCAGCTAATTGAAGACCAACCCTGGCGTTTTTCATTTCACAATCAATGATTCTGACGGCGTCGACAGTGGCCAAATAGGACTCAACTCCGTCAAATTCACAGTTCTCGATAATCATATCCGAGCCGTAACCCACTACATAAAAGCCAAATGATCCAATTGAGTTCGAAGACATTCTGCAATTCCGGATTAGTCCCCCAGATTCGTCCGACTGCCAAATGATACCCATTCCTCGGTTGCCCACAAACTCGCAATCCTCAATAAATACTGGACCATTGGTCACATGAATTCCGTCGTAGCAATTCCGGAAAGTGATCCCCTGGATATACCGCTCACTCCCTTCCAGCCACACTAAACACTTGGGGGAAAAAGTCGCCCGGCTACCGAAATAGGTCGTCGGCCCCAAAATGGTTTGCGATGCACCCGCGCCGATGATCGTCAAAGCCGGCACATGAACATAGGCGCACACGTCCACGTCCCAGGCATAGCCGGGGATGTACGACGGAATCAGTTGAGTGAATTCCCCCGGCCCGATCAGCAGGGTGTCACCGGAGGCCACAGCATCCAGGGCCGGCTGGATCTCCACAAAATCCCCGCTCCCATCCTGCATCACGGTGATCGTGGCGGCATGCCCCGGCGACGAGACTGCCAAGCTGAAGACCGCCAGGACGACCACGAAACATCCGGTCGGGAATGCAGAGAAATATTTGAATCTCATGTTCGGCCTCACGGTGGAGGATACCCGCTGGAATAGATCGCTTCCGATTATACCATGAAAAGCCCCCCAGGGGGCGGGCCGCGGCGCGCACCCTACTTCACGAGACACACCCTCGCCACGGCCTGGTTCCCATCCCCCACCACCCGCGCGAAGTAGATGCCGCTGGGCAGCGAGCGGCCCTGCTGGTCCGCGCCGTCCCACTCGACCACCGGGCCCGCGCCTTCCAGCAACCGCACCTGCCGGCCCTTCGCGTCGTGGATCCGGATCTGCACGCCGCCGGGGCCCGACCCCTCGACCGTGAAGCTCAGCCGCGCATTGAAGGGATTGGGCAAGGCCCGCAACCGCGGCGCGGCGGTTTCCCCGCCTGGCACCGAAGAAAGGCCCAGAGGGATTTCAACAAATTCGGCGGCCTCCACGTTCCCGTCGCCGTCGCCCGCTGGCGCCTGGCCGGTCAACGCGCCGCCATCCGCTGTGGCGTAGACCGCGGCCGCGACCCACACCGAGGCCGGCCACCCGCCGGGAAACAGCGCGTCCAGATCGACCGCGCCTTCGAGCACGGCCCCCGAGCCCATGACCAGGAACGGCGAATCGAGAACCGTCTGGGCCGCATCGAACCAGCCGGTCCAGCCGTTGTCGCCCTCGCGGGCCAGGAAGCGCAGCCAGGGCGCCGTCTGCCCCGCCTTGGCCCAGGGCGCTGCTATGGCGCCCTCGGGCGCCTCCCCCAGCAGCATGAAAATGTCGTTGCCCGCCGCAACGGCGGGAGCATCGGTGGCGAGATAGAGCCAGCCGTCCCGAACATCGACGTACAAGCCCACGGATCCCGCTTCGATCTCCGGCACTCCCTCATCCAGCGCGCCGTCCATGACGAACGCCTCGTCGCCGCCTCCGCCGCCGCTATCGCCCGTCCCCACGTACACGTGCTGGATGGGCGTGCGCTTGACGTTTCCCTGGGCGTCCTCGGCCTCGACGTAGTAGTCCAGCAACACGTCGCTGTAGCCCGACAGCTCGAGCCAGTACTGGTCGGCGATGTGCACCGGCAGGACAGTCAGGTCCACACCGGGGATGTCCCAGGGCTCGCCCTGCGGCATGGTCCGCAACACCATCGGCACCGGCAGCCACGCGCTGACGCCCGACCCTCCGGCGTAGGTCTCGTTCACGACCGTGGCCGGATCGTTCACGCCGTCGGTGTCCTCGCGCACCATCAGCTCGACGCGCACCAGGCCCGAGACGTCGTGGGCGAAGGTCCAGACGTGGAACGCCGAGGTCATCGCCGCCCCCTCGCCTGACGGCCAGCCCCACAGGCTGCCGCCGCCGAAGCCGCCGGGGTTCCAGGGCAGACGCTGGGGCAGCCACACCGTGGGCGCGGTGAGGTCGGCGCCGCCCGCGATCACCGGGTCGGCCAGGGCGACCGCCTGATTGCAGGCCAGGGTGGCCTTGATCTCCATGTCCAGGGACGAGCCGTAATACATGTAGCCGCTCTCGTAACCGGCCAGCAGGAAGTGCCAGGCGCGTTCCGCGACGTTCGCGCCAGACAGCGGATCGACGACCTTCGCCGGATCCACCGCGCCGATGATCTGCGCCGCGGTTTCCACCCGGTTCTGGGCGGCGGTCAGGACGGCCCAGTTGCGTTCGTCCTCGGCCCAGCCGCCGGGGATGTCGAACTGCCCCGAAGCGTCCACCAGGGGCCAGTTCCAGTTGATGAACTGGGGAGACCCGAAGTCGCCGTCGGCGTTGACCCAGCCACCGTCCTCCACGTGGACGACATCGCCCAGGGGCACCGGATGCTGCGCCAGGTACGTCTCCACGGTGGTCGGCGTGTATCCCGAAGCGGCCGCGCTGTGGGCGAACTGAGTCACGTTCTCGTTGTAGTAGCTGTAGCCGCCGCTCCAGGCGTTGTCGCCGTCGTGGGCGAAAAGCACCAGCATGGGGCGGGACGGGTCGTTGGCTGCGGCGATGGCGTCGATGCCCCCGGTCCCGAACAGGCCGTAGCCCTCCTCCCAGCCCATGGCGTTGGCCGCGGGCACCACCACCAAGCTGCTGATGGACCCGTCATGGGGATCGACGTGCTGCGCCCGGTGCGGGGTGAATCCGAACGGGTAGGGGATCTTCAGCGTGACGCCGCGCGAGATGGTGTGATTGGTCCAGTCGGCCTGGTCCGGGTTGACCCTGTCCGCCCGGTTGGGCGGATCGCAGTTGTCCAGGTTGGCCTGGTAGGGATAGTTCCCGCAGGCGCGGGCGATGTGCAGGTCGGGCACGATGGTCCACGTCACCCCCGCGTCCACCAGGGCGGGGATCATGCGCTCGCTGAAGCACATCTCGGCCGGGAAGAATCCCGTGCTGACCGCTCCGGGGCCCCAGGCCCGGTTCCAGATCTCCCGCGCGCAGGCCAGCTCCATCACGAGGGCGTTCTCGTCCAGCAGGGGGCCGATGGCGTGGTGGAAGCCCACCAGCACCGGATCGAGCCGGCGCTTGCCGGCCGAGGTGGTCCAGCCCATGGCCGTCCGGTAGTGGGAGTACCAGTTCGACGCGTAGCGTCCCCCGTTCCAGCCCGCATCGCCCAGGCTGAAGACGTTCTCGATCAACGCGCCGGCGAACGAGACCTGCGCTCCGGCGTCGGGCAGGTCCAGGACCGAAGCGATGGCGTCCTTCGGGTACCACTGGTAATCGGCGACCCGGTCGTCCTTGTTGAAGATGTCGAACTCGTCGTTCTGGCTGTGGCCGAGGGTGATGGTCTCGTAGGCGGTCTCGTACCGGCCGGGCGTCCAGACGCTCTCATCCGGCCAGTAGATCGGCTGGTGCATGTGCCAAAGGTAGGTGGTGTGGACGCCCGTGGCGGCCGGGGCTGCCCCGGCCGCCAGGATCAGGAGGCCTGTGGTCACCAAGATGAGCAGAACGGCCGGGGCCGGGGTCGAGGCGCGGTGCAGCATCGTTGTCCTTCCGGGTTGTGGCGTGCCGAAGCCCGGACGATTCCCCTCACTCCTGGCTGCAGGAGTGGGCGGACTCGTCCGGGCTTCCATTTTACCACAGGGGCGGCCGCCTGTCCTGCTGCCGGGGTCAGCGGGTGCGCCGGGATCAGCGGGACCCGCTGCCCACCGGTTCGGGCGGGAAGGCTTCCTCCCACCGGCGCTGCAGATCCTCCATGCGGGCCTTGGCCTGCAGCCGGGCCACCTCGGCCTCGGCGGGAGTCCTGGCCGACTCGATGGCCTTCAGGCCCTCCTCCAGGGTCCGCTGCAGCCGCTGGAAATGCTGATCGCGCGCTTTGTTGGCATCCATGACCACGCAGTCCTTCCTTCGCGTTGGGGGGGCCGGACGGGTCCGGCGTCGTTCCGGTTCGTCCGGCGAGATGCAGGATGCGTACCCCCTGGACGGTCTCCCTCAGGTTCACGCGGTCGGAATGATCTGCCCTCGAGGTGGACGGTCTGGACGGGACCTTGTGCGGAAAACTCCCGGATATCCGGGGCCGATGCCCTGGACGGGAAAATCCTGCCGCATCCGGGTGTCCGGAAGGGATCAGGCCTCGGCTTCCAGGGCGGCGGATTTCTCGGCCTTGTAGGCGGCCCGAAGTTTGACAGTGAAGGTCGTCCCCTGACCAGGAGCCGACCGGGTCAGTTCGATCTCCCCGCGCCAGCGGTGGAGGATCTCCCGGGACCGGAAGAGGCCCTGTCCCCCGCCCGGCCTGCTGCTGAACCGCCCGCTGAAGACCAGTTCGTGCACCGCCGGATCGATGCCCGCCCCCGTGTCCGAGAATTCCAGGCTGATCTCCTGGCCCGATCTCCGGAAACCCACGGCGATCATCCGCCGCTTGCCGTCACGCAGGGCCCTGATGGCGTTGTCCAGGAGGTTGACCAGGATGTAGCGCAGTTCCGCGGTGTCGATGAGGCAGCGCAGGTCCACACCCGGCTCCGGCGGTTGCAGTTCGACCCGGATGCCTGCACGCTTCAACTCGACCTCACCGACCACCAGCATGCCCTGGAGCATGCGGACCGGGTCGCAGGCGAAGTAGTCCCGCAGGGCGGTCCACAGACCCAGGAACCCTTCCTCGATCTGCTCCACGTCCCGGGCCAGATCCGGCTGATAGGCGGCGATCCGGGCCACCGTCAGGTCGGACCCATCCAGTTCGTTCAGCTTTCCCACCAGGGAGGCCAGCGAGCGCTGGGCCATGAAGACCAGATCCGGCGCGAAGGACTCCCCCTCGGCCCGGCGCAGGATGTTCTGCAGCCGCGGCAGGTCGGCCTCGTGGAACTCCCGCATGAGCGCGTGGATCCTCGTGCGCAGGTCGCTCCCCTCGCCCAATTCGGTGGCATAGGCTTCCATCAGCCAGACCAGGCGGCGCAGACCCTTGCTGGCCTCCATCAGGCGCTCGTGCTTGACGTCGTCCAGTTCCTGCCACACGCGGAACAGGACCTCCCGGTCCGCGGTCGCATGGGTCGTCCTGACTTCCGCCTCCCGCGCCGCCGCCGCACGGCCCAGACGGCGACCCCAGAAGAACACGCCCATCAGCGCCGCGGCCAGGCCCAGGCCCAACCCGGCCCGCAGGAGGATCCGACCCCATGCCAAGGGCCTCTTCGTCAGGGTGAACATCCAGTGGGATTTGGTCTGATTGCCGACCAGGACCTTCTCGCCCGTACCCGAATCCCAGAGGAAGACGATTTCCCTGGGCAAACGGCTGGGATCGGGATACACGGCCAGGGTTTTCAG
>JAHJTW010000028.1 GCA_018829565.1 bacterium
CATAAGACCCAGGTCAACACCGGGAAATGCACCCCTGAATGCAAAAAATCGCCCAATGAGAACAATATTCCCTATCAAATTCCTGCTGGACGTGAACACATTCATCTCTGGGCCGAAAAAAATAATTCATGCGAATGAAAAAAAATTGAATTACCTGCTTGACAGCCATGGCTCTCATCATCCATAACTTCATTTGAATGAAATTTGTCTGGACGGGCTCCATGCCCGCGGGAATTCAAAATTTTGGCGGATGTTTTCTTCATATGAAGGTGGAGAGCTTGGATCCGATGCTGGGCGCACCCGCGAGGGTCGCCATCCTGGCCACCCTGGCCGACGGCCGGTCCTGGAGCTTTTCGGAACTGAAGGAAGAAACCGGGCTGGCCGACGGGAACCTCCATGTCCAGAGCCGCAAGTTGCTGGACGCAGGTTTCGCCACCTCGGAGAAGATGGTCAGGGGGCGGCGCAGGGTGACCTGCTACCGGATGACCCCCGAAGGACGCGAGCTCCTGGCCGGGTACGTGCGCCGGCTGAGCAGGGCCCTGGGTGTGGACGGGGAAAAGCCCGACCTCCCGCAGCCGGGCAGGAAGCAGACCCCTCTCAAGGACGACGGTTCGAGGGTCTGGTGAGACGGGCGGCGGCGGCCACGGACGGCCGCCGCACCCGGCCCGGACGAATCCCGGGTCAAGCAGCGAGGAAGGTGTCATGAACGTCGCCATCGGCGCCGACCACGGCGGTTTCGAGCTCAAGAAGAAGCTGGCCGAGCACCTCAAGGCCAAGGGGCATCAGGTGCTGGACGTGGGGACGGACTCCACCCAGGCCGTCGACTATCCGGTCTACGCGCGCAAGGTCGCCGAGGCCGTCGCCGCCGGGAAGGCGACGCGGGGGATCATGATCGACGGGGCGGGCATCGGCTCGTCCATGGTCGCGAACAAGGTGCCGGGAGTCCGGGCGGCCATGGCCTACGACCTGAGCAGCGCCCGCAACGGCCGCGAACACAACGACGCCAACGTCCTGACCCTCGGCGCCGGGCTGATCGGGGCCTCCCTGGCCGTCCAGATCGTCGACGTCTTCCTGGAGACCGAGTGCACCGAGGCCCGGCACAAGAAGCGGGTGGCGATGATCGCCGAGGCGGGAACGCCTGCGGCCCAGGCGCCTGCGGCCCAGGCGGCCGGGCCGGTCGCCGTCCTGCCGGCCGACCTCGGGGAGGAGGACATCCAGCGGATCGTGCGGCGCCTGGAGCAGATGCTCGGCGGCCGCGCCCTGGACGTCTTCCACGACGGACCCTGCGTGGGCAGCTGCCCCGACACCGCCCGCCGGTTCCTGGAGCTGGGGGCGGGACGCCTGACCAGCGGTCCCGGCAATCCCGGGCGCATTCCCGAGGAACTGGCCCGTTACATCGACCACACCATCCTCAAACCCGACGCGACCGTGGCCATGATCGACAAGATCATCGGCGAGGCGCGGGAGTTCTCCTTCCGTTCGGTCTGCGTGAACCCGTGCTGGGTCAAGCGCGTGGCCGACGGCCTGCGCGGGACCCGGGTGCTGACCTGCTCGGTGGTGGGCTTCCCCCTCGGCGCCTCCACGCCCGACATCAAGGGGATGGAGGCCCGCAAGGCCATCCGGGACGGGGCCAAGGAGATCGACATGGTCATCAACGTCGGCCGGCTGAAGTCGGGCGACGACGACTGCGTGCTGAGGGACGTCCTCGCGGTGACGGACGCCTGCCGGGACGGCGGCGCCGTCAGCAAGGTGATCATCGAGACGGCCCTGCTGACCGACGAGGAGAAGCGGCGCGCCTGCGAGCTGTCGCGCCGCGCCCGCGCCAACTTCGTGAAGACCTCGACGGGATTCGCCTCGGGCGGGGCCACCGCCGAGGACGTGGCCCTGATGGCCTCGGTGGTCCGCGGGGCCGGCATGGAGGTCAAGGCCAGCGGCGGCATCAAATCGTTCAGCGACGCCAAGCGCATGATCGACGCGGGGGCCACCCGCATCGGCGCCAGCGCCAGCATCGCCATCATCCAGGAAGCGCAGAAGACGACGGTCAGCGCCTGAAGGAGCGGAACATGGTCGACCGGAACAACGTCGATTTGCGGGCCTACTGCATCATCGACAGCCTGCAGCCCCAGTTCGCCTCGTTCCAGGCCACCGTCGCCCAGGGCTTCCTGCCCCGGGTGGGCCAGGCCAGCCTGTTCGTGGAGATCGCCCCGGGCATCGAGATCAACCGGGTCACGGACATCGCCCTGAAGTCCACAAACGTGACCCCGGGCATGCAGATCGTCGAGCGGCACTTCGGGATGCTCGAGGTCCACAGCGACAGCCAGGCCGACGTGCGGCAGGCCGGCGCGGCCATCCTCGCGGCCCTCGGGCTCGCCGAGGACCGGCGCCTGCGGCCCCGCATCGTCTCGGACCAGGTGGTGCGCCACCTGGACGACCACCAGTGCATGCTCATCAACCGCATGCGGCACGGGAACCTGATCCTGGCGGGCCAGACCCTGTTCGTGCTCGAGTGCGAGCCGGCGGCCTACGCGGCCCTGGCGGCGAACGAGGCGGAGAAGGCGGCCGCCATCAACATCCTCGAGGTGCGGGCCTTCGGCAGCTTCGGCCGGGTCTACATCGGCGGCGAGGAGAAGGACGTGGCGGTGGCGCGGCCCGCGGCCGTGGCCGCCCTGGAGGCCATCACGGGCCGGGAGGTCAAGTGATGGCGCTCAGCGGAATCGCGACGACGTTCGGGAAGGACAAGGACGAGATGACCCTGGAGCCGGCGAGCAAGAGCATGGAGTTCCCGCCCCGCCGGTGCATGACCATGAGGAGGAAGACCGATGGCTGACGCCCTGGGAATGATCGAATGCAGGAGTTTCGCGGCGACCGTCGAGGCCGCCGATGCGATGGTCAAGGCCGCCCGCGTGGAGCTGGTGGGCTACGAGAAGACCGGCGGCGGCTACACGACGGCCATCGTGCGCGGCGACGTCGCCGCGGTGAAGGCCGCCTGCGACGCCGGCCAGACCGCCGCCACCCGTGTGGGTGAGATCGTGGCGGTGCACGTGATCGCCCGCCCGCACGCCAACGTCGATGCGGTGATCCCCCTGGGTCGCCCGGGCGAAGAGTAGGCGGCCGTGAATCTCGCCAAGGTTCTCGGTTCGGTGGTGGCCACGCGCAAGGAGGAGAGCATCGAGGGCTTGAAGCTCCTGATGCTCGGCGTGGCCGGCCCCGACGGCAAGACCACCGGCGCGACGGTGGTGGCCGTGGATGCGGTGGGCGCGGGCGAGGGGGAGTACGTCCTGTACGCCTCGGGCTCGTCGGCCCGCCAGACGAAGGCCACGGAGGGCCGACCGGTCGATGCGGTGGTCATGGCCATCGTGGACAGCTGGGACACGGACGGCCAGCTGCGCTACAAGAAGGGCCGTGACGGATGAGCCGGCTGACGGATCAGCAGATCGACCGCATCGCCAGGGAACTGGCCGGGCGGCTCGGAGCGGGCGCGACCCCCCGCACCGTGTCCGAGCCGCCTCCGGCCGTTCTCGGCGGCTACGTGGTCCGGCCGCAGGTGGAAAGGAGTTCCCCTGCGGCCGCGGCTCCCGCCGCCGCCCCGGGCGACGGGGTCTTCGCCACCGTGGACGAGTGCATCGCCGCGGCGCGGACGGCCTTCGGGGAGCTCAGCGCCTCCACGCTGCACAAGCGGACGGTGATCATCGCGGCCGTCCGCGAGGCCATGCTCAAGCACGGGGACGAGCTGGCCCGGCACGCCTGGGAGGAGACCGGGCTGGGCCGGTACGAGGACAAGGTCATCAAGAACAGGCTCGTCACGGAGAAGACGCCGGGCACGGAGGCCCTCGTCCCCGAGACCGTCACCGGCGACCGCGGCCTGACCCTCACCGAGTGGGCGCCCTTCGGGGTGATCGGGGCCATCACCCCGACCACCAATCCCACCAGCACCGTCATCTGCAACACCATCGGGATGCTGGCCGCCGGCAACAGCGTGGTGTTCAACGTGCATCCCGGGGCGGCCGGGTGCTCCATGGCCGCGGTGAGGCTGATCAACCGGGCCATCACCGCGGTCGGCGGTCCGGCCAACCTGGTGACCGCCGTGGCGAAGCCCACCATCGAGTCGGCGACCGAGCTGATGCGCCATGCGGGCATCAACCTGCTGGTCGTCACCGGCGGGCCGGGCGTGGTCCAGGCGGCCATGAAGAGCGGCAAGCGGGCGGTCTGCGCCGGGCCGGGCAATCCGCCGGTGGTGGTGGACGAGACCGCGGACATCCGCAAGGCCGGCCGGGACATCGTCCACGGGGCGGGATTCGACAACAACATCATCTGCGTGGACGAGAAGGAGGTCTTCGTGGTGGCGAGCGTGGCGGACGAGCTGCTCGCGGCCATGAAGGCGGCCGGCGCCTACATCGCCGACCAGGCCGAGCTGCGGAAGCTGGAGAAGGAGATCTTCACCGAGATCCGCGGCCCCCGCTCCCACAGCGTCGTCAACAAGGACCTGATCGGCAAGAACGCCGGAGAGATCCTGGGCCGCATCGGGGTGCGCAAGGGCCCGGAGTGCCGCCTGGTGGTGGTCGAGACGCCCGAGGACCATCCCCTGGTCTGGTCCGAGCAGCTGATGCCGGTGCTGCCGGTGGTGCGCGTGCCGGACGTGAATCGGGCCATCGACCTGGCCCGCGAGGCCGAGCACGGGTTCGGCCACTCGGCAAGCATGCACTCGCGCAACATCGACGCACTCAGCCGCATGGCGCGAGTGATCAACACCAGCATCTTCGTCAAGAACGCGCCCATCGTGGCCGGCCTCGGAGCCGGCGGCGAGGGCACCACCAGCTTCACCATCGCCAGCCCCACCGGGGAGGGCATGACCGGCCCGCGCAGTTTCTCGCGCCGCCGCCGGTGCGTGATGGTGGACCACTTCAGGATCGTGTGATGACCAGAGCCTTCGCACTACTGGAATTCGGCAGCACGGCCGTCGGCGTCCTGGCCGTCGACCGCATGCTCAAGCGCTCGCCGGTGGCCCTGCTGCGCTGCGGCACGGTGCACCCGGGCCGGTACCTGGCCCTGGTCGGCGGCACGGTGGCCGCCACCGAGGAGGCCCATGCCGAGGGCGGCCGCGTCGGCGCCGAGAACGCCGCCCTCATCGACGAGGTCCTGCTGCCGGACCCGCACCCCCTGCTGGCCGCCGCCCTGGGCGGCGCACGCCTCGCCCCCGCAGGGGAGGCGGCCGGTGTCATCGAGGTCTCGACCTCGCCCGGACTGCTGCGGGCCATCGACAGGGCGCTGAAGGCCGTTCCGATCTCCCTGGTGGAGGTGCGCCTGGCCGACGATCTCGGAGGCCGGGCGCTGGCGATCGTGGACGGCCTTCTGCCCGACGTGAAGGAGGCCCTGGACGTCGCGGTCGGCGGGGCGGGTCCCTGCGCCCAGGTGCTGGGCGCCTCCCTCATGCCGCGCCTGGACGAGACCCTGCGCGGGGTCCTGGCCGCCGGCACCCGCTTCGCGACCTGCGCCCCCTGCGAGCCCGCGGGGGCCGAGACGGTGGAGGGCTGACCGTGTTCCTGGGCAAGGTCATCGGCACGGTGGTGCCCGCGGTCATCCACGAGGGACTCGCCGGCGTGCCCCTGCTGTGGGTGCAGCCCCTGGACAAGCACGGGGCGCCCGAGGGCAAGCCCTTCGTCTGCGCCGACGGCACCCGCATGGCCGGCCCCGGCGAGATGATCTACTGGGAGGCCAGCCGCGAGGCCGCCCTCACCCTCGAACCCAGCTTCGTGCCCGTGGACCACGCCGTGGTCGGCATCGTCGACGACCTGCAGATCGATCCGGAGCCCCGATCATGATCTACGCGCGCGTCGTCGGACGCATCACCTCGACCATCCACCACCGGGACATGGCCGCCCGCAAGCTGCTGGTCTGCGACAAGCTGGGCCCGGACGGGAAACCGTCCGGCGGCTACGTCATCGCCATCGACACCGTGGGCGCCGGCGCCGGCGAGACCGTGATCATCCTGGACGAGGGCAACGGCGCCCGGCAGATCCTGGGAGTCAAGGACATGCCCGTGCGTTCGGTGGTGGTCGGCGTGGTGGACGAGGTCGCCACGGCAGCGAATCTCCCCGAATAGGCCACCTTCAGGCTGCCGGAATACCCCGGCTGTTCCCTCTCCACCAGGGGGCAACGAGGACGACCCAGATCACCAGAGCAGCGAACTCGCCTCCCGTCGCCCCGTAGCTGAAGGCCGATACGGACCAGGTAACAACGCGGTCCAGAATCGCGGGAAGGTCCAGGGCCTGCCACGGGGTGGCATCCGTCAGCAGCTTCAGGTGGATCAGGCCGATCCGCACAGCCAGGACGGCCACCAGGAGAGGAAAGGCGATGGCGGCCAACTTCAATCGCCGACGCAGCGGCAATGGGGTGGCGAGAACCAGGGCGAGAAGAAAGAAATGAGGGAAGTAGAATCCGGGCCCGGCGCCGTAGGGTACGTTGAACAAATCCCGCCCGTCATTCAGGACGACCACGACCCTCATGTTGTCGGAGGACGTGGGACTGCGCTCCATCAACCGGTGGACGATGGCGACGTCGTTCCGGGGGGAGGATGCCAGTCCATTGAAGATTCCGCACAGGGCTCGGGTGCAGGGGACCGCAATCGTCGGCCAGAGTGCGAAGGCGACGGCCTGGATGGCCAGGACGATGAGGAAGGCACGGAGCAACGTCCGGGTCTTCATGTCCGTCGCCTGAACGAGATCCGGACGAAGACGAACCAGAGTCCGAAGCTGAGGAGGATCATGGCCGGCTGCCAGATCCCCTCGTGGAACAGGTCGAACGAATTCGGCCAGTGGACGCCGATGTAGTACAGGGAAACTATCCGGAACAGATTGACCGCCGCGAGCGCCGCAGCTCCGATCCCCGCCCCCAGGAGGCGCAGCGTCCGGCCGCAGGGAAAGGCCAGGACTCCTGCGATGAAGACGATTATCGCATCGACCGCATCGCAGTCCGTGACGATGGAGAACGCGAACCGGTGGCCGGCGACCAGGTTTCCGTGGGCGACGACCTGCTCCCCGAGCAGCCTGAGGACGGCGGCGGCCGAACCGGCCAGGGTCTCCAGGTAGGAGACGAAGCCTGGATGGGGGCGCCAAAGGCCGTGATACGCGACCTCACCCGCAGCAAGAACCGTGAAGAAACGGACCATGAAAGCGAGGTGGGGCCTGGCGTTTCCACGCTTGGCGTCGGCGATCGCTCCAGACATCCTGGATTCCGATCCAGTGGGGTGAAGCGGTCCGCAGCGAACCTGAACATTCCTCCAACCGGGACCGCAGAAATCAGGGAGATAGTGGTTGACCAAACCATACCAAATCGGTATGATTTGGTCAAGCTCGGACCGGGTGATGTGTGGGGGCACGACCGGTCTTTGGTCACGAGCATGGCCGGTCTCATCCTATCCGAAAGGATCGACAGCCATGCAAACATCCGCCCGTTTCTCATTCATCCTCACCCTCCTTGTCCTCCTGTGCAGCGCCGGTGATTCCCAGGCGGTTAACTACCTCATAGGCTGGGACTGGACCTGGGACCGGGCCGCCCAGGCCCTGACGCCCGATGAAGACCCACTCATCCTTAACCCTGCCACCTGGGGAAGCTTTGATCCCTACCTCAACTACATCATCCAAACCGCCAAGAGCACCGAGGGCACGGCCGCTGAAGGCGTGCCGACCGACAAGGCGGCGTACATCATCGACTGGCAATTCGACGTGACGCAGTACCTGGTGGCCCAGACGAATCAGGACCCGCTCGTGCTCGATCCGGCCACCTGGGTGGGCTTTAGCCCGGTCTGGACGGAAATGGTCGTCTCGGACGCCAAGAACGGCGGCATCGAGGCTGCCAAGGGAAGGGCCGGCGACAAAGCCGCGCTCATATTCGACTGGGACTGGGAAGTGACGGCTCTGGGAGAGGCAGTGACGAACCAGGATCCCCTGGTCCTCGATGTCCAGGAGTGGGTGGGGTTTTCCCCGGTCTGGACCGAGATGGTGGTTGCCGACGGCAGTGCCTACCCATGGACCAGGGTCACCTTCACCCAGACCGGCGGACCCCTTGCCGGCGCCTTCGACGCGGTGATTGACAATGGTGAGATCAGCAATTGCGGAACCTCCATCCTGAATGCGCAATGCGTTACCGTGGATGGGCTCCCTCTGGGTGTCTACACCATCGATGTGGTGGTGGAACCCGGATTGACGGTGACCCCGGTGACAGTCCAGATCATCGATTCCCAGTGGTCGAGGGTCAGCTTCATCCAGACCGCGGGGCCCGTTCCTGGCGCCTTCGATGCGGTGATCGATTTCGGCGATCTCAGCAATTGCGGCACCTCCATCCTCCATGCGGAGTGCGTCCAGGTCGATGCCTTGCCGCCAGGTCTCTATGAGATCGACGTCGTGGTGGAGCCCGGCTTTGCTGTGACGCCAGTCCAGGTCCAGATCATCGACAACACCCCCTGGTATTCGGTCACCTTCAACCAGACCGCAGGACCGGTCCCCAACGTGTTCGGCCCACTCACGGTCTTCAACGGGAACGTCAGCACCTGTGCTTCGATCCTGAATGCCGAGTGCAAATACATCGGGTTGCTTCAGCCGGGAGTCTACACCATCGAGGCGACGATCACTTTCACGGGCAAGAAGGCCCCGGTGACCCGGACGATCCCTTTGGAAGTCGGGGCTGGAACCATCGTCGTCTCAGGGGGCGCCACGCCTGCGGTGGGCAGCACAGGATTGGTCGTGCTGGGATTGTCGATCCTTACCGGTGGAGGGGTTCTGGTCCGACGCAGCCGGAGGGGTGCCTGACCCGAATCGTCCGAGCCCAGGGGTGCTTCAGTCCCTTTCGGACTCCAGGAGTTTCCTGCAGGCGTCGAACCGGGCGATCTCCCCGGGGTCGGCCGCCGGGTATTCCAGTTCCAGCGACCGCAGCGTCTTGACGATGGTCTCGGCGACGGCCACCCGCATG
>JAHJTW010000265.1 GCA_018829565.1 bacterium
ACCCGGTATCCCCCGGTCAGCATCTCCCTTCTTCATTTCTTGACAATCCGGTCGAACCTTGCTAGACCATCAACCAGAGGCCAGGTAGGAGGCTAGAGTGTACGAGACCGCACCCGCTACCCAGTTGCTTGATCGTCGGTGCATCGTCTGCAACCGTGCTCTTCTGGATGCCCAGAGCATCACCGCGTCGATGGGTCCGATCTGTCGGCAGAACGTCGGGTACAACACGATCTCGCCGGAGGCCCGCGAGGAGGGCAACAGGATCACGGCGCGGATCGCCGACATCCTGGTGGCGCAGAAGACCGGGAAACTGGATGATCTGAGCGCGGAGGAAGTGGATGGGTTGTGCGACAAGCTGGTCGAACACGGCCTTGTGGCGCTGGTTGAGGTGGTGCGAGATCGGATCGAACCGTTCCTCGCCGAACTTCGGGCCAGGAAGGTGCCGGCTCCTGTCGCGACGAGCGTCGGGTGGTTGCGGTCACAGGCTCGTCCGGTGTCGCAGGTGGCGGCGACGGACGCCGTAGTAGAGTACGAGGCAAGGAAGGCCGCTTTCGAGGCACGGTCTCCCGGGGAGAAGTTGACCGAGAAACTCGAGGCGGAGCGCCGGGAGGCCGCGTGGCAGGCCGGCCGGGAGGAGATGATCCGGAGGTGCTCGGCGAAGGGTGTCAGGGATGCGATCGATGCGGCGGAGGCCACCGGGAATTGGGATGATCGCGGCTTTCGGTGGGTTCGACGCGAGGGGCCGGCTGCGACGGTGGCAGAGGTGGTGATGGAGAAGGATGATGAAGGGGATGCGTCGTTCGATTTCGGTACGACGGCTGAAGCGCCCGCCACTTCGGACCAGATGATCCGGGAACCGCGGGTCGAGGACGTTGGCCGGGATCCGCGTGGCACTACGCTCTCGGACTGGCTCGGTGCGGGGGGCTTCTTGTCCCGCCTGATCCCGGGCTTCCGGGTTCGGCACCAGCAACTGGTCCTCGCCGAGAAGATCCTCGGGTGCAGGGCACCGGGTGAAACCCTCCTTGCCGAGGCCCCTTGCGGTGTCGGCAAGTCGATGGCCTATCTGGTGCCCGCGTTCATGTCGCGCCGCAAGGTACTCGTGGCCACCCACAACATCGCGCTCCAGGAGCAACTGATCAAGAAGGATTGCCCGATCCTCGCGCGGGCCGCGGTTACCGCCGGCGTCCGCGTCCCGGTTTATGCCCTGTTCAAGGGTCGGTCGAACTACCTCTGCGGCCATCGTCTGCGTCGTGCCGAGGACCGGTCGGCCAAGGCCGGTGCCGAGTTCTGGACCGATGAGCGCCTTGAGGAGCTCGAGCGGATCTCGGCTTGGGCTCTTGCCACGACCACCGGCGATCGATCCGACTGCGAGGAGCAGGTCGGGCAGATCGACCCCAGGGTCTGGAGCCAGGTCGGTGGGGATTCGGAGGGGTGCAAGGGGTGCGGGGGGGGGCCTGGGGGGGGCAGGGGCAAGGATGGATCGGGGTCCGGGGATCGGCGGGTCAGGTATCGCGGCCGCTGGGACCGGCCTGGCGCCGGGAACGGTCGCGGTGGGATGCCAGCTGCTTGCCCGTGCGGGATTCGGGGTCGGTCATGAGGTCCTGGGGCGTCCCCTGGGCGACGACCTTGCCTCCGTGGCGCCCGCCGCCGGGTCCCAGGTCGATGACCCAGTCCGCCTGGCCGATGAGGTCCAGGTTGTGCTCGATCACCAGGACCGAATGGCCGCCGTCCACCAGTTCGTGCAGGACCTTCACCAGCGCCCGCACGTCCTCGGCGTGCAGTCCGGTGGTGGGCTCGTCCAGCAGGTAGAGGTTGTGCTGACCCGAGGGCATGGCCAGCTCGCGGGCGATCTTCAGCCGCTGGCTCTCCCCCCCCGACAGGGTCGGGGCGGGCTGCCCGAGGTGTAGGTAGCCCAGGCCCACCTTCTTCAGCAGCCAGAGTTTCTGGCTGACGGCGGCCACGTCGCCGAAGAAGGCGAGGGCGTCCTCGACGGTCAGGTCCAGGACCTGGGCGATGTTCAGGCCCTTGTACCGGATCTCCAGGGTGCCTGGGTTGAAGCGGCTGCCCCGGCAGTCCTCGCAAGGGACCTCGATGTCGGCCATGAACTGCATCTCGACCCGGTGGTAGCCCAGGCCCTGGCAGGTGGCGCAGCGTCCTCCTGCGGTGTTGAAGCTGAAACGCCCGGCCGAATATCCGCGGGCCAGGGCTTCCTTCGAGGTGGCGAACAGCTCCCGGATGGGGGCCAGGACCTGCAGGTAGGTGGCCGGGTTCGACCGGCTGGTCTTGCCGATGGGGGACTGGTCCACGCGGATGACCTTGCTCACCCCGTGGGCGCCCTGGATCGCAGTGAAGGGCGCACCGCGCCCGGTCCCCCCGACCGCCTTGGCCGTCAGGCCGTCGTGGATGCACCCGTTGAGCAGGCTGCTCTTGCCCGAGCCGCTGATGCCCGTGAGCGCCACGAACCTTTCCAGGGGGATCTTCACGTCGATGTTCCGCAGGTTGTGCAGGCGGGCGCCCTTGATCTGCAGAAGGTGCCGGCCCGGCTCCCGCGGCCCCTTGCGGCCCAGCGGCGGGACTTCCCCCCGCAGGTGCCGCGCCGTCAGGGTGTCCCCGGAGGCCAGCAGATCGGCCAGGGAACCCGCGTAGACCAGCTCGCCGCCGCGGCTGCCCGCTCCCGGGCCCAGTTCCACGAAATGATCCGCGGAGGCCAGCACCCCCAGGTCGTGCTCCACCACCACCACGGTGTTCCCGCCGGCCACCAGGTCGCGCAGGGTCGCCACCAGGCGGTCCACGTCGTCGGCGTGGAGGCCGCAGGTGGGTTCGTCCAGCACGTAGAGGGTGTCGACGAGCCGGGCGCCCAGGGCGTTGGCCAGGTGGATGCGCTGCGCCTCTCCCCCCGAAAGGGTCCGCGTGAGACGGTCGAGGGTGAGATAGCCCAGGCCCACCCGGTCCAGGAAGCGCAGGCGGTGCACGACCTCGTCGCGCACCTCGCCGGCCACCGCGACCGCCGCCTGGGCCAGCCGGACTCCTTCGATGCGGCCCAGGGCCTCCTCGACCGACATCCGCCCGATCTGTCCCAGGTCCATGCCCTGCACGCGCACGGCGAGGGCCTCGGTGCGCAGGCGGCTGCCGCCGCAGCTGCGGCACAGGGTGTCCCCCATGTAACGGCGCGTGAAGAAGCGGTGATGGCCCTTCTTCATCTCCTTCCGCATCTGCTGCAGGTAGGGGATGATGCCCTGGTAGCTCTTGTCCGACCCCTCGAGGACCTGCAGCTGCTGCTTGCGGGGCAGCTTGGCGAACGGCGTGTCGGTGGGGATCTTGTGCCTGGCGCAGAACCGGAGCAGGCCGGTCATCTGCCGGCTGAAGCTCTCGGTGCTCCAGGGCTTGATCGCCCCGTCGCGCAGGCTCAGTTCGGGATCGGGAACGATCTTCTCCTCGTCGAACTCCAGCTTGTTGCCGAAGCCGTTGCAGGCGGGACAGGCCCCCTCGGGCGAGTTGAAGGAGAACAGGCGGGGCGTCGGATCGGGGAAGACCCGGCCGCAGCCGCCACAGGCCAGCTCGGTGGTGAAGGCCAGGCGCCAGGAGCCGTCGCCCGCCAGCACGGCCGCCTGTCCCCCGCTCTGGGCGAAGGCCATCTCGGCGGCCTCGACGAACCGGGAACGGGCCTTCGTCTCCAGTTTCAAACGGTCGACCACCACGTCGAAGACGTCATCGGGAAGGGGCTTGACCGTCTCCTGCATTTCGGCGTCCTCGAGCCGGTGCACCCGGCCGGCGACGACGACCCGCTGGAATCCCTGGGCCAGCAACGGCTCCCACCACCCTGCGGTCGACCCCTTGCCGGCGAAGACCAGGGGATAGCAGACCAGGACCGGATCGCCGTCGGGCCGCTCCTTGCGCAGGGTGCGCCAGACCGTGGCGGGGGATTCCCGGGTGACCGGCTTCTCGCATTCGGGGCAGTGGATCCGGCCCACCCTGGCCCACAGCACCCGCAGGTAGTCGTTGATCTCGGTCACCGTACCGACCGTGCTGCGGCCGCTGGTCACGGCGTTGCGCTGCTCGATGGCGATGGCGGGGCTGATCCCGTCGATCCAGTCCACGTCGGGCTTGGGCAACCGGTCGAGGAACTGGCGGGCGTAGGTGGACAGGGACTCGACGTAGCAGCGCTGGCCCTCGGCGTAGAGCGTGTCGAAGACCAGGCTCGACTTGCCCGACCCGGACAGCCCCGAGACCGCCGTCAGCGTTCCCCGCGGAAAGTCGACGTCGATGTTGCGCAGGTTGTGCTGCCGCGCTCCCTTGATCCTGATCCACTCGGACAATGGCGTTCCGTTCCCGGTTGCGGTTCGGCTGAGGTTGCCCCGTCTCTTCGGCAACTCACCAGGATAACAAAGGTTTCGGCCGGGGCCAATGTGATTTACCTTGGCGCCTTCAGCGAACTTGCAGCCGACCGCCAGAAAGGATGCCCATGCCCGGCCATTTCGAAGCCCTCCAGCGGACCATCGACACCCTCCGTTCCCCCGGCGGATGCCCGTGGGACCTCAAGCAGGACCTGGTGAGCGCCTCCCGCCACCTCTTCGACGAGGCGGGGGAACTGGTCGAGGCCGCCCTGGACGACGATCTGCCCGGGCTGCGCGAGGAACTGGGCGACCTGCTGTTCATGGTCAGCTTCGTCTGCCGCATCCTCGCCGAGCGGGATCAGGTCACCATGGAGGACGTCGCCCGGCACGGGAACGAGAAGCTGATCCGCCGGCATCCCCACGTGTTCGGGAATCTCGAGGCCCGCGACACCGCCGAGAGCCAGGAGCGCTGGAACGCCATCAAGGCCGAGGAGAAGCGGGCCAGGGGCATCGATCCCGACGCGGAATCGGTCCTGAAGGATCTGCCCGCCGGCGCCGCACCCCTGCACCAGGCCTACCGCTACCAGGACGACGCAGCCGGCGTGGGCTTCGACTGGCCCGACCTCGCAGGGGTCTGGGCCAAGCTGCACGAGGAGATGGACGAATTGCGCGAGGCCGCCGCCGGCGGCGATCCCGCCGCAGTGGAGCACGAGGTCGGCGACCTGCTCTTCGCCGCCGTGAACCTCGCCCGCCGGTACGGGGTGCAGCCCGACATGGCCCTGCGCCGGGCCAACCGCCGGTTCCGCGACCGGTTCCACCTGGTGGAGCGGGATTTCCGGGAGCGCGGTCGGGAACTCCCGGCTGCGACCATCGACGAGATGGAAGCCTCCTGGCAGCAGGCCAAACGCCGCCTCGCAGCCGATTAGTCGGGACAGCCGTCCTGGTCGTCGACCCCGTTGTAGGTCTCCGGCTCGTCGGGACAGGCGTCGTCTCCGTCGGGGATGCCGTCCAGGTCGTTGTCCGGATCCGGACAGCCGTCGGCGTCCTCGAACCCGTCCAGGTCCTCGGGGTCATCCGGGCAAGCGTCGTTGCGGTCCTCCACCCCATCCCCGTCGGAATCCACGAAGTCGTCGGGACAGCCGTCCTTGTCGTAATGGCCGTCGTAGTCCTCGGGCTCGTCGGGGCACAGGTCGCGCAGATCGCTGATGCCGTCGCCGTCGTTGTCGTAGTCGGGGATCCCGTCCTCGTCCTGGTATCCGTCGAAGTCCTCGGGAGCGTCCGGGTCGCCGTCCAGGAAATCGGGTATGCCGTCGCCGTCGTTGTCCGCCTCGGGACACCCGTCGTCGTCCTGGAACCCGTCCAGGTCCTCGGCCAAGGTGACGCAGTGGTCCTTGCGGTCGGGGATTCCGTCACCATCGGTGTCGCGCCCGCCGAGACCGAACTGGCGGGTGACCGCCAGGCTCATGGTCCATTCCGGAAAGGCGGGATACCAGTCGGTGGGGGGATCGTCCTCGGCGATGCTCACCAGGTACTTCCCGTGCAGCGCCCAGCCCTCCACCAGCCCCCAGCGCAGGCCCGCGCCCACCGTGGAAAGCTGTTCCCCGTCCGACACGTGGGGGTTGTCCAGGAAGCGGTCCCGGGCGTACTCCAGCCAGAGGCTGGTCGCCTGCTTGCGGAACTCCACGGCCGCGCCCAGGCGCTCCTGGTTGTTGCCCCGGTGGCCGCCCGCGTCCCCGGCCGACGGATACCGCCCGGGCCAGGGCTGGTAGACTCCCGGCCCGCCGTAGCCGGTGTCCTCGGCCTGGTTCCAGATGCGGGTGTAGTTGAAGTGGAACCGGGCCTCCGGGACCATGGCGTTCTCCCAGAGGCGCCAGGTGACCGCCAGGGTGGCCTCGGGCGAGAAGATCCCCTCGGTCAGACCGCGGCTCTCGCTCCCCAGAGGCAGGTTGCCGCCGAAGGCCAGGGCGGCGTGGAGGGATCTGCCCAGGAAGGGCCGGCCCGCGGTGGCCTGCCAGCGGCCGTCCTTGAACCCCGAACCGGTCTCGGGAACGAACCCCTTCCCGTCGGACCACGAATGCCAGGGCATCTCGAAGCCAAGGTGCAGCCAGGGCAGCACGGCGGCGTCGCCCAGCAGGAAGACGTCCCGCTGGGAGATGCGCTCCAGCTGCCCCGAGATCAGGTAGACCGTCGTGTAGGTGCGCATCCCCAGGCCTATGCTGTACAGCCCGTCGGCGGGCAGGACCCCCGAGGTGGTCCGCACCAGGGGCAGGGCGTCCTGCAGGGGCGGCGGCGCGATCCCCGAGGGATCATCCGACACCGGCGAGAGCAGGGGGCCGCCGGAAGTCCCTCCCGTCTCCTGGCCCGATGCCGCGGCCGCCCACAGGACGGTCAGCACGAGCAGCAGGCCCGCCTGGGAACGGCAGCGGATCAAGTGGTTTCTCCCTCGTCCGCGCTCCCGGGTTCGTCGGCTGCCTCGCCGGCTGCGTCCTCCGGCTCCGCCTCCCCGGATTCCTCCTTCGCCTCGGCCTCGTGCTTCCGGTCCTTCTTCAGCTCGTCCACGTAGTTGAGCTGGAGGTCCATGACCGCCGCATCGAGCAACCGCAGCAGCTGGTCCGGGGTGTCCTGGCGGCACTTGACCTTGAACATCTCCAGGACGTCGATGAAGGCCCGCGCCTGATCGAGGTCCCGCTCGGTCTCGCCGCTGGCGGGATTCTGGATCTTGCCCAGCCCCACCATGGCCAGGGTCTGGTACTGGCTGATCAAGGCGAAAAGGACGTGATCGTGCTTGCTCATCTCCATGGCGTTCATTCCTCCTGCAGCGCCTGAACAACGGCGTCGAACTCGTCGCTGATCGAACCCATCACCGATTCGATCAGGTCTTCAAGCGTGATCATGCCCAGCGGGTTCCCGGCGGGGTCGACGACCACGGCGAGCTGCCGGCCCTGGCTGTGCAATTCCTCGAAAAGTTCATACGGGGACATGCGCGCGTCCACCAGCAAAAACCCGCGGCGCAGGGACCGCGGCACCGGAAGGGCGTGCTCCTCCAGCCCCAGGAAGAGCAGATCCCGGATCAGGACGTACCCGAACAGGCCCTGGCCGTCCTCGTCGGCGACGGGCAGGCGGCTGAAACCCGAGGACGCGGCGATGGCCAGGCAGTCGCCGACCGTGGCGGCGGGCCCCACCGTCACCAGCCGGTCCAGGGGGCGCATGATCAGGCCCAGATTCACGTCGGCCAGTTGCAGGAACCGGTTCATGACCTGCGAGAAATGCTCCTCGTGGCGCGTGGGCACCGAGTTGGAGAGGAGCAGGACGCTCAGGCTGCGCCTGTCCAGGCCGGAGCCCTCCTCCTGGCCGGGGATCAGCCGGCGCCAGAGGCCGGAATACCCGCGCAGGATCCAGCGGACCGGAGCCAGGACATGATAGAAGAAGACCAGGGGCCGCGCCGCGGCCAGGGTCAGACGTTCGGGATACTCCCGGAACATGACCTTGGGCAGGATCTCCCCGAAGAAGATCACCAGGGTGGCGCTGATCAGGACCGCGTACCACTCCCCCCGCGAGCCGAATCGCTGGGTCAGCACCATGGTCAACAGCGCGCTGAACAGGACGTTGAACAGGTTGGTCCCGATCAGGCAGGTCAGGATGGGGTCCTCCAGCCGCACCAGCAGCTTCTCGAGGGTCCGCACCTGGAGCCCGCCCTCCTGGAGCAGGCGACGCAGCCTCGCCCGGCTGACGCTCATGACCCCCGTCTCGGCGCCCGAGAAGAACGCCGACATGGCCAGGCTGACCAGGCAGATGGCGATCACCGCCTGCAGGGAGAGGACAGGACCGGCGCCGGGATTCATGGCCCGCCTCCAGGATCGCCGCGCCTGCCGGGATCGAGGATGCGGGTGACCTTGATCCGCTCCACCCGGTGCCCCGCCATCTCCATGACCGTCAGGCGCCCTTGCGGCAGGGTCACCTTGTCCCCCGGCTTCAGCACCCGGCCCAGGGCCTTCATCATGTAGCCGGCCACGGTCACGTAGTCGCGGCTCGGAGGCAGGGGAATCCCGCAGGCCTCCTCGAACTCGCGCAGGTCGCAGCCTCCGCTGATCAGCCAGCGGCCGTCGCCGAGGGGGATCACGTCGGGATCCTGGCCGCCGATGTCCGCCACCGGCCCCATCAGGGCCAGCAGGCAGTCGGCCATGGTGACGATCCCGGTGAAGTCCCCGTGCTCGTCCACGACCGCGACCAGGTGGGTGCTGCCGCTGCGCATCTCGACCAGCAGGGCGGCCACGTCCTTGCTCTCGGGGACGAAGAGCATGGGCCGCAGGGGCCCGGCCAGCGGGAGGTCGCCCTGGCCGGTCATTCCCAGGAGCTCCTTCAGGTGGAACAGGCCCACGGGCCGGTCCCCGCCGGGCTCCAGGACCGGGTAACGGTTGTATCCCGCGCGGCGGGCCGTCGCCAGGATCTGCTTGAGGGACAGATCCCGCCGCAGCGTCACCACCTCCGTGCGGGGGGTCATGATGTGCAGGACCTCGAGTTCCTCGAGCTGGAGCAGGCGCGCCAGGGAGCGGCCCTCGGTGTCGGTGAGGGTGCCCTCCTCGACGGCCAGGTCGCAGGCGGTCTGGAGTTCGCTGACGGTCAGGGGCTGGGCGCCGGTGCGGGGCCAGGGCAGCAGGCCCAGGATCCCCTCGACCAGGGCTCCGATCAGGCGCAGCAGGGGCCGGTTCACCGTCACCCACAGGCGCAGGGGCGCCTGGGCGAGAAGGGAGGTGCGCCGCCGGGTGCCCAGGGCGATCATCTTGGGGGTGATCTCCCCGACCAGCAGCAGCACGAGGGTGATGACCGGGATGGCCACCGCCACCCCTCGCGCGCCGACGCGGTCGAGGATCAGACCCGTCGCCACGACGCTGGCCGCGGTGTTGACCAGGAGGTTGCCGATCAGCAGCGCCGACAGCAGATCGCGGGACCGCTTGATCAGCGCCACCACGTGGGCCCCGGACGCGCCGTGCTCCCGCGTGAGCTTGGCCAGGTCCGCCCGCCGCAGGGAAAAGAACGCCGTCTCCGCCCCTGAAAAGGAGGCGGAAAGGCCAAGCAGGATCACCAGCAGCAGAAGGTCCAACGGCGGTGCGGCTCCGTTCGGGGCTCGGGAACGCTGAATCCGGCGGATGGTAACGGTTCCCCTGCGGGTCGGCAAGCCCCGGGCGGACCAGGCTTGCATCCTCCGCCCGGGAAAAGCATTTTCCTGGGGCGCGTCATCGGGGATGATGGCCCCGGTGCGCTGGCCTCCGGCTCCGCGGCGGCCCGGCCCCACGTTTCCCGAGCCCCGAAAGGCGGGCATGTCCCAGACCCTGGTCATCCGATTCGGATCCCTCGGCGACCTCTGCCTGCTCGGCTGGGCTCTGGCCCGCCGCCACGACGAGCGGGCGGCCGCCGGCCTCGATCCCGATCCGGTGACCCTGGTGACCAAGCCCGCGTTCGCCGCCCTGGCCGCCGGGTTCCGCGGGGTGGGGACGGTCATGGCCCCCGACGACACGGGCGCCCTGGCCGTGGCGAAGCTGGCCCGGCGCCTGGCCGGACTGAAGCCCGGGGCGGTGGTGGACGCCCACAACGTCCTGCGCGGCCACCTGCTGCTGGGACTCATGGGCCGCCGGCCCGACCGGCGCCTGGCGAAGGACACCGTCGCCCGCCTGGCCCTGTTGCGGGGCGGCCGCACCGATCCGCGCCTGGACCGCACCATGGTCGACCGCTTCGACGAGCTGTTCGCCGGGGACCGTCCGCCCGCGGCCGTTCCCGCCCCTGCCTCCGTCCCTCCCCTGATCCACCTGCGGCCGGCCGCCGCCGCCTCGGGACCGCTGCTGGGCCTCGCCCCCGGTGCCCAGTGGGACACCAAGCGCTGGCCCGAGGACCGCTTCGCGGCCGTCCTCGCCCATCACCTGGAACGCACCGCGGGGAAGGCCCGCATCTTCCTCGGCCCGCGGGAGGAAACCTGGTTCGCCGGGTCCGCCCTGGCGGCCGCGGCCGCCGCCACGGAAGACCGGGTCGACGTGATCCGCAGCGGCAGCCTGCCCGACGTCGCGGCCGGGCTCGGCACCTGCCACGCGGTCCTGACCAACGACAGCGGGCTGCTCCATCTGGCCGAGGCCGTGGGCACGCCCGTGGTCGCGCTGTTCGGGCCCACCGTGCGCGCCTTCGGGTACTTCCCCCGCCTGCCCGCCAGCCGCGTCCTGGAGATCGCAATCGACTGCCGTCCCTGCTCGCGCAACGGCAAGCGCCCCTGCCACCGGGGGGACCTGGCCTGCCTGACCCGCCTCGGGACGGACGAGGTCTGCGCCGCCGTCGCGGCCGTCCTGGGGGAGGGAGCCCGATGATCCGCCCCCCCGGCCTGCACCTGCGCCTGTACCGTTCCCTGAGTCCCGCCTTGTGCCAGACCGCCGAGCTGGCCGCGCCCCATTCCGCCAAGCTGGCCGAAGGTCTCGCCGGAAGGCGCGGCCTGCAGGCCCGCCTCGAGGCCGCCGCTCCCCTCGTCCGCGGCGGGGTCTGGTTCCACGTCACCAGCGTGGGCGAGTACGAGCAGGCCCGGCCCGTCATCCAGGCCCTGCGGGAATCCCGGCCCGGCCTGCCGGTGGCGGTGACGCACTACTCCCCCTCGGGCTTCGAGTTCGCCCGGAAGCGGCCCTGCGCCGACCTGCACGAGTACCTGCCCCTCGATCATCCGCGCGCCATGGACGCCCTGGTCCGCGCCTGGCAGCCGCGCCTGCTGGTGTTCGTGAAGTTCGACTGCTGGCCCAACCAGGTGCTCGCGGCCGAACGCCGGGGGGTCCCCGTGGTCCTGCTCGCCGGATCCCTGCAGCCGCGCAGCGCCCGGCTCCATCCCTGGGCGCGCCCCCTGTTCCGCGACGTCTTCGACCGGTTCGCGCACCTCGGGGTCTGCACGCCGGAAGACAGGGACCGGTTCGTGGAGGGTCTGGGGGTCCGCGCCCCGGTCACCGTCTCGGGCGACACCCGGGCCGAGCAGGTCATCCTGCGCTACGAGTCCGCGGCGGGCGGCAAGGTGTCCGGGCGCCTGGGCGAACTCGGCGGACGGCTGCTGATCCTGGGCAGCACCTGGCCCCGCGACGAGGCCCTGTGGTCGCCGGTGCTGGGCGAGCTCCTGGCCTCCCATCCGGACCTGCGCGTGGTCCTGACGCCGCACGAGCCCCTGCCCCACCGCCTGGCCGGCCTCGAATCGGGCCTGGACCGCGACCGCATCCCCCACCTGAGGCTTTCGGCCCTGATGGACGCCCCGGCCTGCGGGCCGGACCATCCCGCGCGGGTGATCCTGGTCGATTCCATCGGCGTGCTGGCCGAGATCTACCGCGCCGGCAGCCTGGCCTACGTCGGCGGCAGCTTCACCACCGGGGTGCACAACACCCTGGAGCCCGCGGTCACGGGGATGCCTGTCATGTTCGGGCCGGTGATCCAGAACGCGGAGGAGGCGGGCCAGCTCGTGGACCGCGGCGTCGGGTTCGTCCTGCGGACGCCCGCCGAGGCCCTGGACCGGGCCCGGAAACTCCTGGCGGACGACGCCGTTCTGCGCGAACTTGGCCGTCAGGCCCGCCGGGTCGTGCTCGACCAGCGAGGCGCCACCGAACGCAGCATGGCCATCATCGACCCCCTGCTCTGATCCCCGCGACCCTCACGGAGGAAGGCATGCGTCCCGACGAAGCCCGTAAACAGTCCGGCACCGCCGGCGAGAAGATCCCGGCCCAGGGCGCCCGCTGGCGCATGCCCGTCGCCGAACGCCCCCGGTTCATCCAGCTCGAGACGGTCACCAAGTGCAACGCCAGGTGCCCGTTCTGCCCCCAGAACGAGATCGTGCGCGATCCCGCCCGCATGCCCGAGGCCACCTGGCGGAAGATCGTCGACGACACCCGCGGCTGGGGCGTGACCTACCGCCCGTTCCTGACCAACGAGCCTTTCGTGGACAACCGCATACCCGAGATCGTCCGCTACATCAAGCAGAACGATCCCACCGCCCGCGTGGAGTTCAACACCAACGGCGAGCTCGTCTCCGAGAAGCTGGGCGCCGCGCTGCTGGAGGCCGGCGTGGACATCATGCGCTTCTCCATCGACGGCTTCTCCGCCGCGACCTACGAGCCTTCGCGGGTGGGCATCGCCTACGCCAAGGTGCTGGAGCGGACGGTGCGGTTCCTGGAGATGTGGGACCAGGGCGGCCACCGGGACCGGGTCTTCACCGAGGTCCGGATGATCGAGGTGCCCGAGAACGCGCACGAGGTCCAGGCCTACCGCGAGTTCTGGGGACCCCGCTGCAGCGACGTCGTCATCACCTCGCTGTACCAGTGGCCGTGGACGGGCCAGCGGCCCGAGGACGTGGTCCTCAAGCCCTGCCTGAAGGTCCTGGACGAGATGTTCTTCTACACCAACGGCAAGGCCACCCTGTGCTGCTGGGACGTGCACGAGAAGGCCGTCATCGGCGACGTGAACGGGCAGTCGGTGCAGGAGATCTGGGAGGGCTACGCCGCCCGCTGCCTGCGCGCGGTCCTGGACGACGGCCGCCGCGACCTGATCCACCTCTGCAGCCGGTGCAACGCCTACCAGGAATTCGATTTCGGAAAGTTCGCGGCGAGGGGCTGATCAGCCCCGGGCGTAGGGGATGGGATCGACGGCGCCCGCGCGCTCGAAGCCCCGCAGGCGCAGCAGGCAGCTCTCGCAGCGGCCGCAGGCCGTCTCCTCGTCGGTGTAGCACGACCAGGTCAGTTCCAGGGGAACCCCCAGCTGCAGACCGCGCTTGACGATGGCCGCCTTGTCCAGGTGGATCAGCGGCGTGCGGATGGCGATGTCCGTGGCGTCCTTCGTTCCCGCCCGGACCGCCTCGCCGAAGCGCAGGAAGAATTCCTCGCGGCAGTCGGGATAGCCGCTGCCGTCCTCCTGCACGGCCCCGATGAACAGGGCCTTCGCCCCCAGGACCTCGGCCCAGGACACGCCGATGCACAGCAGGTGGGCGTTGCGGAAGGGGACGTAGGTCGAGGGCACGCCCGCCCCCGGGACGGGCAACCCGGTTTCGACCTCCAGGCCGTCGCCGATCAGGGAGGTTCCCCCGATCCGCGCCAGATGGGAGACGTCGGCCACCAGGCGGCGCTCGACGCCGTAGTGGTCGGCCAGGTCGGTGAAGGCCTTCAGCTCGCGGGCCTCGGTCCGCTGGCCGTAGTTCAGGTGCACGGCCGCCGGCTCGAAGGTGCGGGCCGCCTCCCCCAGGCAGACCGCCGAATCCAGCCCGCCGCTGACCAGCACCACCGCCAGGTCGCGAGCCATCACACCCCGCCTTCCCGGCCCGGCCACAGGACCTTGTGCAGCTGGATCTGGAAACGGACGTCCACCTTTTCGGCCAGGATCCACTCGGCCAGGACGGTCGGCTCGAGGACGCCGGCCACGGGCGAGAAGCTGACGACCGGCCCGGGGGGCAACCGGCCCGGTTCCCGGACCAGGGCGGCGGCCCAGTCGAAATCCCGGCGGTCGGCCAGGACGAACTTCAGCTCGTCCCGGGGGCCCAGGCCGGCGATGCCGTCCCAGTCGATCAGGGCCGGGTCGATCCCGCTGCCGGGAGCCTTGACGTCGACCACCCGGCTGACGCCGGCGGGAACCGCGGACAGCGGCACGAGTTTATCATGGCCCAGGGTCCCGCTGGTCTCCAGGAGCACCGGATGCCCGGCTTCCAGGAGGGTGGCCATGAGCTCGACGGCGCCCGCCTGCAGCAGGGGTTCGCCGCCGGTGAGCAGCACCAGGGCGAACCCGTGGGACCGGACCTCGGCCAGGATGGCGTCCGGGGACATGGCCTGCCCCCCCCCGAAGGCGTGGGGCGAATCGCACCAGGAGCAGCGCAGGTGGCACCCCGCCAGGCGCACCAGGGTGCAGGGCGTGCCGCTGAGGCGTGACTCCCCGCAGATTGCGGGATATATTTCGTTCACGAGGAGCATGCGGTTTCTTTCCGCGGCGCCCGGCCGTCCGGCGCCGAAAGGAGTGACAAGTTGCGAATGATAATCCACGAACGCGGTCTGCACAATGCGCGGCGCCTGATTCGGACCGGGTGGCCGGTCCTGGCCGGACTGGCGGTCCTGGCCGGACTGCTGGCCGCCGGCTGCAACGGCGGCGATTCCCCCGATCAGGGGACGGCCGACTCCGCCTCCCGGCAGACCCCCGGCTCGGCGACCCCCCGGCACTGTCCGCTGACCATCGACTTCTCCGCCTGGGACGCCTTCGCCGTCATCGGCCGGGAAACCGCCGCGGGGAAACGCCCCTCCGACGGGCAGGTCGCCGCTTTCAGCGAGAACCCCGTCGTCGCCCTCTGGGGCCGGAGCATGGCTCCGGTCGACGTCCAGCCCCTGCACGTGGCCAACTGGATCGAGGAGACCTTCAAGGACGAATGGCAAATCAACGAGATCCAGAAATCCAATTCCAACCGGCGGACCATGGCCCGCACCTACCGCTACAGCTACGAGCACCTGGAGGAGATCGACGGGCTTCTCGCGCCTTTCCGGGCCGGGACCCACGACTGCCGCATCCGGGACGCCCTGGAGCGCTGGATCGACCCCGACCGCCTGCCCGCAGACTTCGTGCTGGCTTTCCTGCCGGCCAAGCCCGAGGTCCGGTCCGGCGAGAACACCCTCCTGATCGACACGGGCGTGCTCCATGCCGGCGGAGCCGACCAGACCATCGGCCAGGCCGTCGCCCTGGCCTACCGGACCTTCCAGCTGGACGTCCTGGAGAACCCCAACGCCATGGAGGGCGAGGACGCCCTGATCACCACGGCCACCCTCGTCCGGAATGAAGGGGTCGCCGCCTACCTGGAAAAGCGGGCCGAGACGTACTTCGCCCGCGAGCATCCGACCCTGGGCAAGGTCCGGATCATCCCCGAATCCATCGCGAAAACCGCCAACATGGCCGTGGTCTACGCCGATTCGGCCCTGCCGGCCCTGTTCGCCGATCCCGGCGTCATGGCCCGCCAGGCCAACGACATGCCGCACCGGTTCACGGCCTCGGGCGCGTTCGACAAGCTCGGCTACGCCATGGCCGCCACCATCGCCGACCACCTGGGCGAGGACCGTCTGGTGACGGCCTCACGCACGGTGACGGGCTTCTGGTCCGCCTATCAGGAGGCTGCGGCCCTCAACCCCGTGCCGGCCCCCCTGCCCGGCGATCTGGGTCATCCCTGGTACGCATCCCTGCGGCCCCTGGCCCCGGAGGCCTTCACCGCACTCGCCGGACTGCTCGAACGCCGCGGCCTGTAGCCGCACGTGCGAAAGGCCCCCGCCGCGGCGGGGGCCTTTTTCCATCGGAAAACCGGAACGCCGGTCAGTGGTCGTACCTGGAGAACACCGGTTCGATGTCCACCGGAATGCCCTCCAGATTCTGCAGGGCCTCCGCCAGCACCGGCGCCATGCCCCCGTACCTGCTGATGAAGGCCGCGGAGGCCTCGTAATCGCCCAGCGCCTGGATCATGCAGATCTCCCCCACCATCTCGTCGATGGCGCGCTCGAACACCGGCACGTCCACCGAGAACCGGCCCGTGGCCGGATCGTGGCTGATCGCCTGCTTCTCCATCAGGTAGTTGAACTGGATGGCGTTGGCCTGGCCGTGCGCCTCGCCGATGCCGAAACGCACCGACCGGAAGAGGCCGGCCAGGTAGGTGGCCGCCTGCTGCTCGAGGATCCGCTCGGGGAAGTAGTCGCGTCCGTCGCGGGCCAGCTTGAAGATGTCCCACTCGCCCATGGCGTCGGCCTTGGCCTCCTCCAGGGTGCTGTAGGTGTCCTTCAGCTCCAGCCGCACCTCGGTCTCCCTGCCGTCCTTGACGATCCTGCCCGGCCCCAGGCCGTGGCTCATCTCGTGCCACAGGGTGTGCAGGAAGAAGGACTCGGCCGACAGGTCGCCCAGCTGGTCCTCGGCCACCAGAACCTGGGCGATGGGTGTGAGGATCCGGTCGAACTTGGCCTTCATGACGTTGCGCAGCAGCACCTTCTTGCTGCCCTTGGCTTCGCGCACGCGCTCGTCGTTGGGCAGGTTGAAGGCGATGGTCTGGACCCCGGCCCGCGTGTCGCCCGCCGAGTAGACCTCGTCCACCACGCGGATGGGACTCTCGCTGCCCCGGTTCAGGTTCTTGTGCTCGTCGGGGATGGGCAGGTTCGATTCGAGCCAGGGCAGCTCGTCCTTGAAGCTCGCCAGACGGGCGCTCTCCTGGGGGTCGGTCACCGTCACGAAGGACTCGAAGGCGGCCTTGAAGCCGAACAGTCCGTCCTCGTAGGTCTCGTAGGGGCCGATGGTGACCTCGACGGTGCTGTCCAGGTCCATCCACAGCATGTCCGACTCGTAGTAGTCGTCGCTCAGGAAGGCGTCGGCGCGGGCCACGAGATAGGCCTTCAGGCTGGCGTTCTGCGTCAGGCCGGCGGCCTCCTTCAGGAGGGCGGCCGCGCGCTGCAGCTGCTCGCCGAAGAACTCGGAATAGGGAACGGCGGCCAGGGCGCCGTCGGCGTCCCGGCGCACCATGGTGAACAGACCGTCGAAACCGGCCCCGGCCTCGCCGATGCGGGCCTTCTCCTGCTCGGTCAGGTCCAGCGGGTAGTAGTTGGCCCCTTCGGGATGGACCCATTCCCCCACGAACGGTTCATGGTGGAAGCGGCGGTCCCAGGGCCCCAGGTTGATGCGGAAGTACCGCTCGACCATGGCCCGCTGCCCGTCGGGCAGCCCGGCCAGGCGGGCCTGCAGCTCTTCCCGGCAGGGCGTGGCCTGGATGGCGAAGATCTCGTGCATGATCTTGCTGGCCTCGACGAGCTTGCCCAGGACCTCGGTCTGGGTGGCGTCGAGGTGTCCGAGGTCGGGGTTCAGCGGCGTCGGAACGTAGGCGTCCAGGCGGGCCTGCAGGTCGGGCACGACCTCGAGGCCGCCTTCCTGGACCCAGGCGCATTCCCGGGAGGCTGGCTCGTTCGACACGGTTTCCTCGGCTTCCTGCCCGCATCCGCCGAGCGCCAGGACGGCTCCGAGGACCGTCAGGGCTGCGAGCTGCGGGATCCGGACTGACAGGGTGGGCATGGACATGAGGGCTCTCCTCGGCTGGCGGGTCAGGCGTGCGGGGTTCTCCCCCGAAAATCAGGGGGTCATTGTGGACCCTGCCCGGCCGCCCGTCAATCGCCGCCTGCCCCTGCCCCAGCAGGGCACGAAAAAAGCGGCCCCTGGCCGCTTCACTCCACTGCTTCGCGTTTCACCGGCGATTTCGAGATGGCGGGAGCGACGAGACTCGAACTCGCGACCTCCGGCTTGACAGGCCGGCGTTCTAACCAAACTGAACTACGCCCCCGCCAGATCTCTGAAAATCGAAGCCGGAATATAGTGGCGACCCCGCATGATGTCAAATGATTGTTTCAAGGCCTCCCCACAAACTGCAGGTCGTCAGCGCAAATGTCGAATAATGAACATATTACCCAGGATTCGGGCAGGGTTTCCTTCAACCCGGACGCCAGCTGGGGATGCCCCATGACCAGGGCGATTCCCCGGGGTGCGAGACGGTTCTGCAGGAGGGCGAGGGCGTCGCCTGCGGGTCGCCAGGGCCGGAACGAGGTGACCAGCAACCGCCCGCAACGGGGTCCGTCCAGGGGGGAGGGATGAGGCGTCAGGCCCGGCCTGCCCCGGGCGGCCGCCTCGGCGAAGAACTTCCGGGCAGCCTGGGGGTCTCCGGCGGCGCCCCACCAGCGGTCCTGCGGATCGGGATCCATCCAGATCCAGCGTTCGCAGGGATCATCCAGGTCCGGCGGGAAACCCCCGGCCAGCAGCCGGCGCGCCGTCTCGTACGAGGGCGCAGGCGGCAGGCCATCCCACGAGGCTTCCCTCCCGGGTCCAGGGTCCGGCTCCCGCCGCTGCCCGTCATGGGCAGGCGCGGGCAGGGCGCTCCAGGGAACGCCTCTGCAGAGCAGTCCGTCGCATCCCGCATCGACGAGGGCGTCCAGCCAGCCCGCCGGCAGGTCGGCCGGATCGACCAGCCCCTCCCCCCGGTCGTCGGGGGCAGGGATGCCCAGGGCCCGCATCGGCTCCCGCAGGGCGCCCATGGTGACGTCGTCGGCGAAGAACCGGAGCGTCCCGCCCAGCCGCTTGCGGCTGCGCTGCAGGAAGGGACCATCCAGCGTGGCGATCGCGTCCGTCGCCGTCCCGGTGGGAAGATGCCCCACCATGACCGCATCGGCTCCCTCGGCCATCCCGGCCAGGAACGGCGTCAGCGCCTCCTCCCCGTCCTGGGGCGCCGCCCCGGCCCCCCGATCGTGGGTGTCGCAGCGGGCCGCCCCGTGGCCGGGCCAGTGCTTGAGGCAGACCGACAGGCCGGCGCTCCGGTACCCGCGCACCGCGGCGGCGACGTGGCGGCCGACCAGGGCCGGATCTCTCCCGAACGCCCTCGCCCCGATCACCGGATTGGACCCCTCGGTGAGCACGTCCGCCACCGGGCCCAGGATGCGGTCGACGCCCGCCGCACACAGCCGCAAACCGGTCTCCCGGTGCACCCGTTCGGTCAGGGCGACGTCGTCGAGGCACCCCAGCGCCCAGGCCGCCGGCGGCCGGCCCAGGGCCGCCGCGAGCTGGGAAACGGCTCCTCCCTCGTGGTCCGCGCTGATCTCCAGGCCGGGCACGAGGGCGTGCAGATCCGAGCAGAGACGGCGCAACTGATTGAGGTCGATGACGTTGCGGGAAAAAAGGATGACGCCCAGGGGCCGGTGGTGGGCGAGCCAGGCCCGTTCCGCCTCCAGCAGCTGCGGTCCCGCCAGCCCGACCACCAGGGCTCCGGCCCGGCCCTTCATGGCGAACCGCCGGGCTCGAGGCGCACCAGTTCCGCCCCGGGATAGTAATGGGCCAGGATCCCGGCGGATGAGTAGCCGCGCTCGGCCATGGTCAGGGCGCCCGCCTGGCACATCCCGATGCCGTGGCCGTAGCCGCGCCCGCGGGCGATGACCGTCTGCAGGACGCCGTCCCGGCGCTCCAGTTCGAGGTCGAAGAGGGCGCTGCGCAGGATGGCGGGCGAACCCGAAGGCGGCGTCAGCACCCAGCGCACGCGGTCGCCACGGACGTGGTAGGTGCCCGCCTCGCAGCGGATCGCCAGGCGGGCCACCCGGCCGCTGCGCGTGCGGTTCAGGATCTCCAGGTCGATCAGGCGGCCCGGCCGGTCCGGATCGACGCCGCCCTGCCGCGGGGTGAACGAGGGACCGGCCCACCTGGCGCGGCCGCCTCCCAGGAGGTATTCGAGATAGGCGGGCAGGGTCTCCTGCAGGGTGGCCTCGAGCTGGGCGGCGGGCCAGGTCTCGCTCCAGGCGTAGTGACGGTACCCGGCGCAGAAGGGTTCGGGGTCGTGGCCGGCGGCGTCGGGATGGCTGACGAGATAGGGCTCGGCCGCCTTGGGCCAGACCTCCTCGATCTGGCTGGTCACGCCTCCGCAGCAGGCGCTGTAGTAGGCTGCGACGGGTCGGCCGCCGTGGGTCAGGATCAGGCCTCGCGTGCCGGCGATCGCCTGGTTGCAGAGGGGATCCTCGTCCGTGGCCCCCTTGTAGACCTGGTCCATGACGCTGGCGAACAGGTCGAAGCCCCGGGCGCGCCGCTCACCCAGGTGGCTGACGGTGTAGGTGCGGGCCGCCACCGCCTGGGCCTCCAGGGCCGCCAGGCGGGACTCGCCATGGCGCCCGATCTCCCAGGGCACCACCCCCTGCAGATAGCTTTCCAGGTCGAGGTTGTTCACCAGGGTCAAACCGCCGCCCCCGGGGGACGGGATCACCAGGAGATCGCCCCGGTAAAGTCGCTGGTCCCAGCCCGGCAGGTCGCCCGGATCGACGGGCTGCAGCCGCACGGCCCCGGCGATCCCCGACCGGCCGCCGGCCTCCCAGACCACCAGATCGCCCCGGCGGGTGCAGACGAGGGTCTGGCCGGCCTCGGGGAGGCGGACGCCTTCGTCACGCTCGGGGACCGGGATGACCAGCGAGGGCCCGCCGCTCGCGCAGACGATGCGGTCCTGGTTCTCGGCCAGGCCCACGCCCAGCAGGGCCGGCAGGACCGGACCCGGCGCAGGCGGCAGGGCAGGAAATGTGGACACGGGCGGCAGGCGCTTGGGGCCGCCGCAGCCCGGTCCCAGCGCCAGGCACACGAAGAGGGCGCCGATCAACCGGGCGCTTCGCGGAATCCGTCGCATCAGGCCTCCTTGCCCCGCGGACCGGACCGGGTCCGGATCAGCGCATCACCACCAGCCGCTGCATGTCGCTGACCAGGGTGCCCTCGGGCCCCTGCAGCTCGACCCGGTACAGGTAGGTGCCGTTGGCCAGCTCGTCCCCCCGGTCATCGCGGCCGTCCCAGGGGACGATCCCGTTGTCGAGACTCGGAGTCGGACGGACGGGGATGCTGGCCACCTGACGCCCCGCCACCGAGAACACCCGGATCACGCCCTTGCCGGCGCCGGCGCCCTCCAGGAAGAAGCGCGTCCCGTCGGCCATGGGGTTGGGGAAGTTGTAGACCCTGCCCAGTCCTGCGATCTGGACCTCAGGCCCTTCCTGCAGCACGTAGACGGTCCGGACGGACTCCCCGCCGGATTCCTGGACGTCGAGGTGGACGCTGCGCCTGGCCTCGGCGACGCCGTCGGTCGCCGTGGCGTCGAAGCTGATCTCGAGCTCGTGGGCGTCCACCCGCGTGATGACCACGTTGGCCAGTTGCAGGTTCGCACTGCCCAGGGTGATCACCGCGTCCTCGGCCAGCGCAGCCGAGCTGGCGATCACCAGGTCGAAGCGGGCGGGCACCTCCGGGGTGAACCGGAAGACGCCCGGATCATGGGGCAGACCGTCCACCAGGATGGTCTCGGTCATGCCCACCACCAGCTGCAGCCGCCAGGTGCGGTCGGTGGGCAGAGGCGCGCCCGTGTCGAAGACGTCGATGCTCAGGACGTGAGCGAACGGCCGGATCGGAACCTCCACCGCATAGCGCACGTCCCGGTGGTCGGTCGCTCCCTCGGGGATCGTCTCGGTCACGAACTGTGCGGTCAGGTCCGCGCCGGCGGAGTCGGTGAACCGCAGGCGGTCGATCCCGGCCTCGTCCAGGGCGACCAGGTCGATCCAGCGGCGGTTGGACCCGTCCACGTCCCGGAGCTCGACCTCGCCGGAGAGCGCAAGGCCGGGCTGATCGCGGAATTCGGCCGTCACCTGGGGAGGCCCCGCGTCGAGCACCATCAGGGGATCGCCGGCCAGGATGTACTGGGCGAGCATCTCGCGATAGCTGGGCCCGAGGATCGCCAGCATATCCGCCTCGGACGCCCACATGAGCTCGCCCAGGACCCAGCGGCTGCGGGGCGCCCGGGCGTTGCCGGGCAGACCGCTTACGTTCCCGATCCCGCCGTCGGCCAGGACGGGGGGATCGAACATCCACCGGTGGAAGATCTTCGAACCCATGATGCTGTTGGCGGTGATGTACTCGTAGCCCGAGCTGCCGTAGCCCGCGACGGCGCCGGCGCCCGGACGCACCAGGAACTTCTCGGTCAGGGACCGCTCGTGGGAGGTGCTGCCGATCCGGACCGTGTTCTGGGCCAGGTCCAGGATGTGGCAGCCCATGCCGAAGAACACCCAGGGGGCGCCGGTGTTGTTCAGGGCGGCGGCGTCGCGCCGGTACGACACCCCGGGCTGGTCCTGCATCCAGTACTCGGAGCTGAGCACGTACATGTTGCCGTGGCCCTGGTAGAACGCCACCAGCCCGCCCTGGTTGAGGGCCTGCAGCAGGGGCTGCAGGGCGTACTGCTCGGCATAGTCCTGGAAGGTTTCGATGCGCCGGTTCTCGCTCGGGTCCGGTCCCAGGGGATCCAGCCATTTCTCGATGAACAGGGTGTCGGCCTCGAGGGTGACGGGGGTGGCGTCCTGCCACCACCGGCCGTGGGCCCGGGTGCTGTCGGCGAAGACCCGTTCGCCGACCCGGTAGGTCAGGCTGCTCAGGGCGTCGATGCCGTAGCCGTTCGACCAGCGGTCGTCGCCGAAGAAGATGCCCCGGCGGCGCCAGTCCTGGCCCGCGGCGGGAGACTCCATGGCGATGACCTTGTCGATCATCAGGTCAAGCTCGGCCACGCTGTTGCAGGGGAACCGGCCCACGTACATGTCCCAGGGCGCCGCGACCCGGTCGGGGAAATCCTCGTCGTCGGGATAGTTGATCCCCGCCTGGCTGCAGGCGTACCACTTGTCCGAGGCGAGCAGTTCGGGGTTGTAGTCGAGCGCCCGCTGCACGTGCAGGTGGGTGGGGACCCAGTCGGTGGCCCAGCCCCGCGCGGCCGCCTGGACCCCGAATTCCCGGGCGTTCTCGTTGGCGTCGCCGACGAGCATCAGGGCCCAGGAGCCCCAGCCGGCGACCGCGTCGGCGCAGAAGCGCTTGATGGCCCAGGGGCCCTGCAGCCCGCCGCTGTAGTGGTCGTAGATGTCCTGGACGTCGACCACCTTGATCTCGAGGTCGCCTCCCGACCGCGTCCTGCGATGCTCGACCCAGCGCCCGATGGCCGACGCGAACTCCCGGTGGGTGATCACCAGGAGATCGGGCGGGGGGCCGGTCAGCTCGGTGGGATCGGTCCTGCCGGCGGCCACCTCGGCCCCGATGAAGCTGAGCTCGGGCACGCCGCCCGCGGACCACCCGTCGTAGGCCACGAAGCTCCGGGGATCGCTGACCTGGTCGGGGGCGATGCTCAGGGTCCAGGCCCCCTCCTCGGCGAGGATGTTCCCCGGCTGCAGGGCGACCACCCGCGGGTTGTGGGGATCGGTGATCTCGACGGCGCCGAGGTCGGCGTCGCCGAAGCCGGTGACCTTGACCGGCCGGGTCCCCACGCCCTGTCCGGTGTGGAATTCCAGGCGCCCGCCGCCCGCCCGGTACAGGGCGTCGTAGGAGAGCTCGGCCCAGTTGAGGTAGCTCCACACGTAGAGTTCCCCGTCGCCCTTGGCCATGACGACCTCGGCCCCCGTCCCGTCCAGGGCGCCGGCGGCGACGTTCCAGGAGAAGGTCTGTTCGACCA
This sequence comes from bacterium, assembly GCA_018829565.1. GTDB lineage: Bacteria > Krumholzibacteriota > Krumholzibacteriia > LZORAL124-64-63 > LZORAL124-64-63 > JAHJTW01. Next base: position 23,359 of record JAHJTW010000265.1, read on the forward strand.
TGGAGGCCAGGTACTGGTTCCGGACCAGCGGCAGGATCGTGCCGTCCACCTCCAGGTCGAAGTGGAGGTTGCGGCCCAGGGTGCTGAAGCCGGTGACGCCGACGCTCAGCCGGGCCTCGGCCCCCGCCGGGTCCGGCGACCACAGCGGCTGCATCGGGATGGCGGCCTCGGCCACGTTGTAGTTGTTGGTGAAGACCCGGTCCTCGGACTCGTCGGGCACGTTCTCGCGGAACGCGACCTGCTCCTCGAAGTGCTCGGTGCGGCGGTAACCGGCCAGGGGCTGGCCCGAGACCGGCGGCAGGGTCACCGATTCCATCCGCGCCCAGGCTTCGCCGACCCGGGGAGCGGCTGCGGCCAGCCAGTAGATGTTGGCGCCGTTGTTCATCTCCCGCAGGTCGTCCGCTCCGGGGATCTCCACCGGTCCGTCACCCAGGTCCCCCAGGTAGGGGATGTCGTCCCGCAGACGCAGCCCGTAGAACAGGAAGTAGTCGTCCCCTTCGAAGTCGCCGCCGTCGCC
>JAHJTW010000266.1 GCA_018829565.1 bacterium
CATGAAGGTGGACGAGTACCTGACCTTCGTGGGCCGCGCCCGCGGCCTCGGCGGCAAGAAGCTCGACGACCGCCTCGACTGGTGCGTCGAGGCCTGCGGTCTGAAGACCGAGTACAAGAAGACCATCGGCGAGCTGTCCAAGGGCTACCGGCAGCGCACCGGCCTGGCCCAGGCCCTGATCCACGACCCGGACATCCTGATCCTGGACGAGCCCACCAGCGGCCTCGACCCCCTGCAGATCATGGGCATCCGCGAGCTGATCAAGAGCCTCGCCGGCCAGAAGACGATCATCTTCTCGACCCACATCCTGCAGGAAGTCAGCCCCGTGACCGACCGCGTGGTGATCATCAACGAGGGCATGATCATCGCCGACGGACGCATCGACGCCCTGGCCCGCGACGCCATGGGCAAGAACCGGGTGTTCTGCGGTCTGCGCCGCGGTCCCGAGGGCATCGAGAACGCCCTGCGCGGGCTTCCCGAGGTGACCAGCGTCAAGCAGCTCACGGTCGACCAGGGGTGCCGCTTCGAGGTCGGCGGTCCCTTCGATCAGGACCTGGTCGGGGCGGTCGCCCGCCTGGCCCGCGAGCAGGCCTGGGAGATCGCCGAACTTCGCGAGGCCGTCTTCAGCCTCGAGGACACCTTCATCGCCCTGACCAGGCGCGCCCATTCCGAACGGGCCGCGCGGATGAGGGGGGTGGCGTAGATGACCGGCACGACCACCATCTTCCGGCGCGAGTTCGCCGCCTACTTCAACAGCCCCATCGCCTACATCTTCATCATCGCCTTCCTGGTGCTGAACAGCGGGCTGTTCATGACGGGCTTCTTCCTGAACGGGACGGCCGACCTGCGGGCCTTCTTCGGGAACCTGCCCTTCTTCCTGATCTTCTTCATCCCCGCGGTCAGCATGCGGCTGTGGGCCGAGGACAAGCGCACCGGCACCTTCGAGCTGCTGATGACCCTGCCCCTGCGCACCGGCGACGTCATGCTGGGCAAGTACCTGGCGGCGTTCTGCTTCTACCTGCTGGCCCTGGCCGGGACCCTACCCCTGGTGATCATGGTCTCCGCGCTGGGCAACCCCGATCTGGGCGCCATCTGGAGCGGGTACATCGGGGCGGCCCTGCTGGGCGCCCTCTACCTGGGCATCGGGACGTTCACCAGCGGCCTGATGCGCGACCAGATCTCGGCGGTGATCCTGGGGATCATGGCCTGCTTCCTGGTCTTCATCCTGGGCGTGGGCGGAGTGGCCGCCACCATCGACGGCTGGGTGCCAGGCCTGGGTTCGTTCCTGCAGAACTTCGTCGGGTTGTCCAACCACTACGACATGATGCTCCGCGGCGTGGTCGCCGTCGGCGACCTGGCCTACTTCCTGGGCCTGACCGCCGTCTTCCTCGCCCTCAACGCCCTCTGGCTGGAAGGGAGGAAGTACTAGCATGAACAGCAAGCGCCGAAACTTCCGCCTGACCTTCGCCGTCGCCACCGTGCTGCTGGCGGCCATCGCGTTCTTTTTGATCTCGGTGACCGGCAACATGCAGGGGGCGCGGGTGGACATGACCAGCGACCGCCTGTTCACCCTGTCCGACCCGGCGGTCACCATCCTGCAGAGCCTGAAGGTGCCCGTGCAGGTGAAGCTCTACATCACCCCGGCCGACAAGATGCCGACCCAGCTGCGCAACCTCGAGCGGGACATCACCGAGCAGATGCGCAACTTCGAGCAGGTCAGCGACGGCATGCTGCAGTTCGCGGTCTACAACCCGCAGGACGACGAGCAGATGCAGCAGGCCTTGACCGGCAAGGGCATCTCGCCGTTCCAGGTCCAGTCCATCGAGAAGGACGAGATGGGCATCAAGCTCATCTGGAGCGCGATCACCATCGCGTACAAGGACAAGCCCGAAGAGGTGCTGCCCCGGGTGCTGCCCCAGAACCTGGCCGCCCTCGAGCAGGACATCATCGGACCGGTGTACCGCCTGACCCGCGAGAAGACTCCGCGGGTGGCCGTCGTCGCCCCGCGCAAGGCCGTGGACCAGCAGCTGGCCATGATGTACCTGCAGCAGGGCATGCAGCCCCCCGAACCCCAGGACCAGTACACCCAGCTGGGCGAACTGCTCCGGCAGGGGCACTACGAGGCCGTCCCCGTCCAGCTGACCGAGGACGACCCCCTCCCCGAGGACGTCGACTGCCTGATCGTCATGGCCGTGACCGAGCTGAACGAGCGCCAGGTCTACGAGATCGGCCGGGCGTTGCAGCGAGGCGTTCCGGTGGTCATGGGCGTCCAGGCCCACGAGTACAA
>JAHJTW010000267.1 GCA_018829565.1 bacterium
TCCTCGTCGCAGCCGTCCTGCTGCTCTGCCTGGGGCCGGGCGCCGGACCGGCCTGCCCTGACGCGACCGCCGGCCCGGCGGCCGGCGACGGCGCGCCCCGCCTGCGGAACTGGCATGTCGGCCTGCAGGCCGTCACGACCTGGCGCAACCGGTTCGACGTGTTCGGCCTGGCTGATCAGCCCCGGGGATCGGTGGAAACGTCCGGGTGGGGCGGCGGCCTCTTCTTCGGCCGCCGCTTCGGGGACCGTTTCCTGCTGGACCTGCACACGACCGTGGCGAAGCACGGTATCGGGCACCGACCGACCGACGGGACCGGCGCCGGGATCCACGACGTCGAGTTCCTGGTCACCGGCACGGTCCTCTTCCGGGAGACCCGCACCCTGCAGCCCTTCCTGCGCGGCGGCATCGGCGGGGGCGGCGAAGTCCTGTCGCTGGCGGACGATTCCGGCGACCTGTTCGCGTTCGGCACCGCGGCCCAGGCCGGCGGGGGCGTCCAGATCAGGCTGGGCGACCGCGTCTCCCTGGAGATGGAGGCGGCGGCAACCTTCACGAACTTCCTCGAGGTCCACGACGAGTCCCGGGACGACCTCTGGCCCGACGAAACCTGGCAGGTGCGCACCTCGAACCGGGGCTGGCGGTTCGGGTCGGGCCTGGTGATCTGGTTCTGAATCGCGCCCGATCCGCCGACCAGGCGGGGCGTGCGTCAGGCGTACCCGAACAGCGGCGGGAAAACGATCACCACGATCGCCGCCCAGCCCGCGTAGACGGGCAGGTAGTCCGTCTGCCAGCGCTCCAGGAGCGCGAACGGTCCCCTCCCGCGCAGGAACTTCACGTAGAGCACGGTCGACCAGACGAGATTGACGAGCAGGATCGCGTTCTCGCCCAGGGCCGCCACCCGGTTGGGGCTGAATCCGAACTCGGAGATGCGCGCGGCGATCGCCCCCAGCGCCACCGCATCGGCCAGCAGCGCGCTGACCAGCAGCACGACCTGGAGCACGTCGAAGATCCCCGGGGGCGCCCCGGGATCCCGGGCGGACACCGAGTAGAGCACCAGGCCCAGGACCACCACCAGGAGCAGGTCGAAGGCGATCAGCACCTCCCGCTCGATGTCGATCCCGTTCCCGGTCCACAGCAGCGTTCCCAGGAATGCGATCAGCACGGCCGCGAACAGGGGCGTGAACAGGCGCGTCAGCACCGGCGCCATGTTCTCGATCACGCTCTGTTTCGCCTCCACCAGCCAGGACGCGATCACCACCGCCCCCATGGCGCCGCAGGGCAACAGCCAGGACTCGAAGATCGGCTCCACGTCGACCCCGATGGCCTCGAAGATCAGGACCATGAAGGCGGTGAGCACGCCGCCGCCGAGCGCGATCAGCACGAAGTAGATGAAGAGTTCGCCCGAGAAACGGATGAAATCCATGCGGCCGCCCACCTGCCCCCACCGGCCGCCGGCATAGGCGACCCCCACGAGCAGCCAGAGGGCGATCGGCAGGTGCAGCGCCGCCAGGGCCTCGGTGGATCCCCCGGCTGCCATGGCGGTGAACGGATAGATGTTGGCGAACACGCCGGCGGCTAGAAAACCCGCGGCCAGCAGGCGGACCGTACCCGCGGGAAGCCGCCGCTTCCAGGCGAAGTAGCCGGTCAGCAGTGGCAGCACGAAGAAGCCGATGTTGCGGGCGTAGAAGCCCTCGTCCTCGCCCCACCGGAAGCCTAACAGCGCCGGCGCCTTGATCAACAGGGCTGCGGCGACCGCCAGACCGAAGGCCACGAAGGTGTCCCTGTGGGCCCGCCCGCCCGACTCCCCCGGATCGGCGGAGGCGACGACGAGCTGCTTCCAGAGACGGTCCGAATGCTCGCGCGCGAACTCCCGGGAGAGCGCGTCGAGGTCGCCCATGCGCTTGACCGCCACCAGGAACGCCTCGTCGGGGGCGAGCCCGCCGTCGGCCAGGGCCGCGATCTGCTCCCGCAGGTGGTCTTCCAGCTCCGCCACGTCGACGGAGTGGATCGCCTGCCGGCGGCGGAGGTAGCTCCGCCACTGGTCGATCTGTTCTTCGAGCGACACCGGACGATCCGGATCCGTCATGGTTCAGGCTCCCTGGGGAAGGGGTGCGGCCGATGGGGGATCGGTGCCGGCAAGGGATGCGGGAAGCGCCGACCAGAGTCCCCGCAGGGTGGCGTCCACCGCCTGCCACTGCTTGCGTTCCTCGGCGAGCTGGGCTCGCCCGCCCGGCGTGATCGTGTAGTACTTGCGGCGGCGACCGCTCTCGGCGACCTCCCACCTCGCCTCGACGTGGCCGAGGCGCTCGAGCCGGTGCAGCACGGGGTAGAGCATCCCGTCCGTCCACTCCACCTTGCCGCCGGACAGCTCCCGGACCCGCTTGATGATGGCGTAGCCGTAGCTGTCGTCCTCGGCCAGGATGGCCAGGACGATGGGCGTGGAGGATGCGGCCATCAGGTCCTTGTTGATGTCCATGATTCCCCGCCTTGGGCGGATTCCACGATTCCGGGTCAGGCATACCTAGTAGCATTATACATTGCACCTCAATGTATGTCAAGGACCTTGAGGAATGGAGACCCTTCCGACTATCATGCGGCCCTACCCACGGAAAGGACCCCGACCCGTGCCCCTGCGCCGCAAGCTCCTCTTCGCGATGATGATTCCGGCGATCCTGCTGGTCACCGTGGGCGCCATCGGCGTCTATTCCCTCCGGCACCTCGAGCAGGCGGCCGGCCGGATCCTGGCCGACAACTACCGGAGCATCCAGGAAACGCGGCGCATGGAGGAAGCCCTGCGGGCGTTCCTGTCCGCCGACCCGGATCATCCCGCGTCCATGGGCGCAGGAAGTCCGGAGCGGGTCATCCGGCGGTTCGAATCCGCCCTGGACGGATGCGAGGCCAACATCACCGAGGCCGGGGAAACCGCCGTCCTGCGGTCCATCAGGTCGCGGTGGGTCGAACTGAAGCCGACCCTGACCGCCGACGGGGGCCCTTCGGCCGAGGCGGGGCGCGACCGCGCCGCCTCGGTCGCCGAGATCTACGGGGACGTCGAGCGGCTGGTCGTTTTGAACGAGACGGCGATGATCGAATACGAGCAGGAGACCCGACACGTCGCCAAGGTCATGCTGGGGGCGGTGACCGGTTCTTCGCTGGCCGCCATCATCGCCCTGACGCTCTTCGCCCTGATCTCCGCCCGGCGCATTTCCCGCCCCGTCGTCGAGGTGGCCGACCGCCTCCACCTCGCCCTCGGCCCGGACGAGGGCGCCGGCGGTTCAGCCACCCGTTCGAACGTCGACGAGATCGGCAGGCTGCGGCAGGAACTGGACGCCCTGCTCGAAAGGCTCCGCCGCCACGAGGACGAGCAGAACCGGAAGCTGTCCCACCTGCAGGGCCGGCTGGCCTTCGTCATGAACGAGGTCCTCGAAGGCATGGTGCTGCTCGACGCCGAGCAGCGGGTGATGACGATGAACCGGGTCGCCCGCGCCCTGCTCGGTCCGGGCATCGCCGAAGGCTCGCGGCTGGGGGACGGGCGCCTGCGGCCCGACGTCCAGGAGGCGCTGGCACCCTTCCTGGCCGGAGACTTCCAGCCCGAGCGGGATCTCGACGAGCTGCACCACGCCGCGGACGGCGAGGAGAGGATCTACCGGCCCCGGGTCCTGACCGTGACGGCCGGCGGCGGGACCATCGAAGGCTACCTGCTGCTCTTCTGGGACGTGACCGAACAGCAGCGGTTCGAGGAGTCGCGACGCCGGTTCATCTCCATGCTGTCCCACCAGCTCAAGACCCCGATGACTTCCCTGTCCATGTCCGTGAACCTGATGCGGGAGAAGATCCGGGACGCCGCCCCCGCCCAGGCGGAGCTGCTGGCCATCGCCACCGAGGACTGCAACAACCTGGCCGCCTTGATCTCCGACCTGATCGACGCAGCCAAGGACGTGACGCCCGAGCTGACGTTGAAGATCCGTCGCGTTGACGTCGCGCGGCTGCTGCGCTCCTCGTTGCGGCCGCTGGTGCCGCAGGCCGAGGAGAAGGAGATCGACCTGGTCCTGCCGGCTGCCGACGGCGGCGTCTTCGCCGAAGTCGATCCGGTGAAGTTCCCCTGGGTGGTGACGAACATCGTCGGCAACGCCCTGCGTTACACCCCGCCCCGCGGGCGGGTGTCCGTGGAGGTGACGCCCGGACCCGACGGCATCCGCGTCAGCGTGACGGACACCGGCGCAGGCATCCCGGCGGAACATCTCGACAAGATCTTCCAGCCCTACTGGTCCCTGGACGAAGAACCCCGGCCGGGAACCCACGGCCTGGGTCTCGCCATCGCCAGGGAGGTCATGGAGGCCCACGGCGGCAGCATCGCGGCCGAGAGCCGTCCCGGCGCCGGGACCAGCTTCCACCTCCACCTCCCCAGCCACGGAGCGGCCTGATCATGACCCGCATCCTCGTCGTCGACGACGACCCCCACATCCTGCGCACCCTGGAGATCATGCTCGGCGACGACGGGCACCGGGTCGTGACCGCGTCCAGCGGCGAGGAGGCCCTCGAGAAGCTGGCGAACGGGAGCGTCGACATCGCCCTGGTCGACCTGCAGTTGCCGGGCATGAGCGGCACCGACCTGCTGCGGCAGCTCCGCGACGGGCACCGCGGGGTCGAGACCATGATCATCACCGCCCACGGCTCCATCGAGACCGCGGTCGAGGCGATGAAGGAGGGGGCCTTCGACTACCTGACCAAGCCCTTCTCCCCCGACCAGGTGCGCCATCGCCTCCGCCAGATCGAGCGGGTCCGCAGCCTGCAGGACGAGGTCGAGGGCCTGAAGCTGCGCGTCGGCGAGCTGCCCTTCCGGAGCGACTTCCTGACCCGCAGCGGGGCCATGCTCCACACCCTGGAGGTGGCCCGGGACGTCTCCGCTTCGGATGCGACGGTGCTCATCACAGGCGAGAGCGGGGCCGGCAAGACCCTGCTGGCCCGCCTGATCCACGCCGCCAGCCCGCGGCGCAAGGCGCCCTTCGTCACCGTCGACTGCACCGCCTTCCAGGAATCCCTCCTGGAGTCCGAGCTGTTCGGACACGCCCGCGGGGCCTTCACCGGGGCGGTGTCCGACAAGACCGGCAAGGTGGCCACCGCCCAGGGCGGGACCCTGTTCCTGGACGAGATCGCCGAGGTGCCCGCGCACCTGCAGGGCAAGCTGCTGCGCCTGGTCGAGGAGCGTACCTACGAGCGCGTCGGCGACCCCGCCCCGCGGACGGTCGACGCCCGGATCATCGCCGCCACCAACCGCGACCTCGAAGGGATGGTGCGGGACAAGGAGTTCCGGGAGGACCTGTTCTACCGCCTGAGCGTGGTGGATCTGACCATTCCGCCCCTGCGCAGCCGCCCCGAGGACGTCCTCCTGCTCGCGCAGGGCTTCGTCGCCACCTTCAGCCGCAGCCATGACCGGCGCGTGACGGACTGGGATGCGGACGTGGAGCGCCGCCTGGTCGGCTACGGCTGGCCCGGCAACGTCCGCGAACTCGCCAACACCATCGAGCGCGCGGTGCTGCTGTGTCCCGGCAGGACCATCCGCGCCGAGCATCTGCCCGAAAGGATCACCAGGGCCTCCTCCGGCGCGGCGCCCGGTTCCCGGCCGGAAACCCTGGCCGAACTCGAGGAGAAAGCGATCCGGGAAGTCCTGGCCACCGGCTGCTCCCTGGACGAAGCCGCCCAGACGCTCGGGATCGCCCCTTCGACCCTCTGGCGGAAGCGGAAGAAGTTCGGAATCTGATTCCAGGCGGCCCGTCCTTCGATCTGCACGGCGGGTTTCAGATTGAACGATTCCCCCGGATGGTGCCTTGCCCCTGCCGGACATCCCTCCCGTTCGGCTTTCCCTGTTGGGGATTCCCTTCAGGTTGAAATCCCCCGGCCCCTGACCGCCTCTTGGATCCAGCACAAGTCGTTGTAAAATTTAGGCTTACATTCATGGCCCGATCCGTGCCTGAAGGCCTCCGGAGACCTCCAACCGGGAGCGCGCATGGAAATCTGGACCGGACAAGCAGATCGGCTGGGGTGGACCCCATGGCCCGACATTCCCCGGGGACTGGCCGCCATCGCGGCGGCGCCCGGGAATCGTCAGGTCCTGCTGGTCACGACCGCGCCCGAGGTGGACCAGCCCGTCGTGGTGGCTGTGCTGCAGCTGATCCAGGCCCTGGGCGGGTGCGAGGTCACCGTGGCCAGCCCCCATCCCTCCACGGACTGGGCCGCATCCCTGGAGCCGCTGGGCGTCGACCACCTGTGGGTCGTGGACCAGGGTCCCATGGATCGCGCCGCCCGCCTGCGGAATCCCACCGAGGTCCGCGGCGGCATCTGCCCGTACCTGCACACCAAGTCCCGGGGGGACGCGGCCCTTTCGGTCTGCGGCCGTCACCATGACCGGCTGGTCCTGGCGCGCCACCATCTGGAGACCTGGTGCCTGGCGGGGGGCGTAGGGTGTCCGCACCTGCAGGGGGATCGGTCCGATGATTGAACGCATCGCCGGCATCCGCGACCTGGTCGCCGGCCGGTCGCCCGAAGGCCTGCTCGTCGGCGGGTTCGGCGCCCTCATCCTCCTGGGGACCGGCCTGCTGCAGCTGCCGTGGGCCCATCACGGCGAAGTGGGGTTCCTGGATGCCCTGTTCACGGCCACCTCGGCGGTGTGCGTGACCGGCCTGATCGTCGTGGACACCGGCGGCGACTTCACCACCTTCGGCCAGGCGGTCATCCTGCTGATGATCCAGGCCGGCGGCATCGGCGTGATGTCCTTCGCCGCGATCGCGTACCAGTTGCTGGGCCGGCGCCTGAACCTGCGGGCCCAGGCCGCCCTGTCCAATGCCATGCTGCAAAGGGAAGCCGCCACCGAATTCCGGTCCATCTTCCGCCGCATCCTGCATTTCGTCCTGCTGGCCGAATCGGTCGGCGCGGCGCTCCTGTTCGCCGGCATGCTGCCAGAGATGGGGGCCTCGGACGCCGCCTGTTCGGCCGTGTTCCATGCCGTGTCGGCCTTCTGCAACGCCGGCTTCTCCCTGTATTCCGACAGCCTGACCGCCTTCCGGGGGAACGCCGTGGTCATGGCGACCGTCATGGCGCTGATCGTCCTCGGCGGGATCGGCCACCCGGTGGCCATCGACGTCTGGCAACGGCTGCGGCCCCGCTCCGGGAAGCGCGAGGGGCCCTTGCGCAAGCTGGCCTTGAGTTCGCGGGTGGCGCTGTGGACCAGCGGCGCGCTGATCATGGCCGGCTTCGTCCTGCTGCTGGCGTTCGGTCTGACCCCGGGGGAATCCTTCTGGACCGACCGCGCGGCCGGAGCCCTCTTCCAGTCGATCACCGCCCGGACCGCCGGATTCAACACCGTGGAGATCGGCGACCTCGCACCGGCGCCCCTGTTCCTGCTGGTTTTGCTGATGTTCATCGGCGGCTCGCCTGGGTCCTGCGCGGGCGGCATCAAGACCACGACCTTCGCCCTGTGGGTCGCCAAGCTCAAGAGCCGCCTGAGCGGAGGCAAGGCGCCGCGGCTGTTCGGCCGCTACATCCCCGGAGAGATCACCCGGCGCGTCTCCACCATCATCGGCCTGTCGGTCGCCTGGAACAGCCTGGGCATCCTGCTGCTGCTGGCCACCGAAGGAGCCCGGCCCGGCGTCGGCATGCAGGACGTGGTCTTCGAGCAGATCTCGGCCTTCGGCACCGTGGGGCTGAGCACGGGCCTGACCGGGGACCTGAGCCTCGCCGGCCGCCTCTGGATCATCGTCACCATGTTCGTCGGAAGGCTCGGACCGTTGACCCTGGCCCTTTCCATGTTCCCGCGGAAGCAGGCCAAGATCAGGTACCCAGAAGGAAGGATCATGATCGGATGAATACCAAGGAGAGACGCGTGTGCATCATCGGGCTGGGCCGGTTCGGGTCGAGCCTGGCGCGCCTGCTGGCCA
>JAHJTW010000268.1 GCA_018829565.1 bacterium
AACTTCCTGCCGCAGCGCATCCAGGTCTTCGGGGAATCCGAGACCGCCTACCTGACCACCCTCGAACCCGGGGAACAGCGGACCGCGGTCCAGCGCGTGCTCGACCTCGAACCGCCGGTCATCTTCATCGCCATGGACCAGTCCGTACCTCCTCCGATCCTCCAGCTGGTGAGGGAGCGGAGGTTCCCCCTCATCCGGTCCGCCCTGCCGGCGGTCGAATTCCTCTCCGAACTCGCCCACCACCTCGAGAGGCTGTTCTCTCCCCGGACCGAGGTCCACGGGACCCTGGTGGACGTCTACGGCGTCGGCCTGCTGTTCACCGGGCGCAGCGGCATCGGCAAGAGCGAGTGCGCCCTGGACCTGATCGAACGCGGCCACCGGCTGGTCGCCGACGACATCGTGGAGATCACCCGCACCGGTGAAGATGTCCTGATCGGCCGTTACCGGGAGGTGCTGCGCCACCACCTGGAAATCCGGGGCGTGGGCGTCATCGACGTCCAGGCCATCTTCGGCATCCGGTCCATCCGCATGCAGAAGCGGATCGAGGTCGAGGTCCAGCTCCAGGAATGGGACGACGACGCCGACTACGAGCGGAGCGGGCTGGAGAACCGCTTCACCGAGATCCTGGGCGTGAGCATTCCCCAGGTAGCGGTGCCGCTTTTCCCCGGCAAGAACATCACCGTCATCAGCGAGGTCATCGCGCTGAACTTCATGCTCAAGGTCTACGGCTACGACGCCGCCCAGGTACTGAACGAGCGCATCCTGGAGACCATGCGCTCCAGCGATCGCCTGCGCGGCTATCTGGACCAGGATCGGGAATGATGGCGCCCGGCCCCGGCCGGGCCGGGAACAGGGCTGTCGGAAAGGCGGACACCATGCGTGGACTTGTCATGACGCACGGAGGGATCGGGCGGGAACTGGTCAACGTCATCGCCATGATCATGGGCGAGGTCAGCGGGCTGACGGCCATGTCCAACCACGGCAAGTCGGCCCAGGACATCACCACGGAGATCAAGGGCTGGCTGGCCGAGGAGCCGGGGGAACACGCGGTCATCTTCATCGACGATTACGGCGGCAGCTGTGCCAACGCCGCGCAGCTCGCCTGCGGGCCGGAGCCGCAGGCCGCCATCCTCAGCGGAGTCAACCTGGCCATGCTCCTGGGATTCGTGACCTGGCGGGAAGGCACCGAATTCCCCGTGCTGGTCCGGAAGCTGGTGGACAAGGGGCGCGAGGCCATCACCACCGTCGGGGTGCGTTGATGGGTGTCGTCCTGGCCCGGATCGACGACCGCCTCATCCACGGACAGGTGACCGTCGGGTGGTGCCAGCAGCTGAGGCCCGACCGGATCCTTCTGGCCGACAACGCCATCGCTGCGGACGAGTGGCAATCCGAGATCTACCGCTGTTCCGTTCCTCCCTCCACCGCCGTCTCGGTCATGTCCATCGCCGAGTCCGTCGCTCACCTGAAATCCCGCGCCGCCGGCGAGGAACGCATCCTGGTATTGACGGGATCCGTCTTCGCCATGGCCGAACTGGTGCGGCTGGGGGCTCCCATCTCCGTCGTCAACGTGGGGGGACTCCACTTCGCCGCCGGCAAGAAGGAGCTGTTCCCCTTCGTCTATCTCGACCCCATGGACCTGCGATCCCTGCGGCGGCTGCTCGATCTGGGCGCCGAACTCAGGGCGCAACAGGTGCCCGGGGGCCGGGATTTCCCCCTGGACCTGGACCACGTGCAGGAAATGGAGGCCAGGTTCTGATGGATGCGGCCCCGGCCCTTCTCCTGGCCGATCCTGGATGGCTGCAGCTGGGACTGGTCTCCCTGCTTGCCGGCCTGCTCTGCCTCGACGAAACCGCGGTCGCCCAGACCTGGGTCAGCCAGCCGTTGCCGGCCGGGGTGTTGACGGGATTGCTGGTGGGGGATCCGGTGCTCGGTCTGGCGGTGGGGCTGCCCCTGCAGCTGGTGATGATCGGCAACCTGCCCGTGGGGCAGTCGTTCACCGGCGATTCCACCACCGCAGTGGTGGCGGTGGTGGGGGCCGCAGGTGCGGCCGGGGTCAGCCTCGCGCCGGCCCTCCAGGGCCAGACGCCCGCGGCCCAGGGCCTGCTGGGTTGGCTGCTGCTCGCCGCCGGCCTGCTCAGCCTGGCAGGGCACCGCATCATCCAGGCGGAGCGTTCGGCCCACGACGTCTGGATGTTGCAGGGACGCCTGACCCTGCGCGACGGCTCCCTCAGGCGGATGGAGTTCATGCACCTGCGGTGCCTTGGACTCACCTTCCTGAGAGGGTTCGCCGCCTGCCTGCTGTTCACCGTGGTGTTGACATCCTGGTGGCTGCCGGCCTTCTCCTCCCTGGACCCCAGGCTGAGGACGGGGCTCTCCCTGCTGCCCCTGCTGCTGCCGGGCATCGGGATCGGCACCATGGTCGAGAGGTTCGGCTGGCGCCGCAACTGGTCATGGGTCGCGGGGGGGGCGCTGGCCGCCTTCCTCCTGGCCCGGGTCGGGGGGTGGGCATGACGGCGCACGGGGGCTTCGACCGGAAGCTGCGCCTGCGGATCTTCTTCCGCAGCCTCAGCCTGCAGGCCTCCTGGAATCACCAGCGGATGCAGAATCTGGGTCTGCTCTTCAGCCTGTTGCCCTGGCTCCAGAGGCAACCCGCCGACCCGAACCAGAACCGCCTGTTCTGTCGCCGCTATTTCGAGTTCTTCAACACCAACCCCTATCTGGCCAACTTCCTGATCGGCGGCCTGGTGCGGCTCGAGGACGATCGCCGGGCCGGGGTGGATGTGCCCCTGGATCTCATCGCGACCTATCGGGATTCCCTGGGCCGGACCCTGGCCTCCCTGGGCGACCAGCTCTTCTGGCTCGGACTGCGCCCTGCCCTGATCATGGCCGTTTGCCTGGTGGCCCTGACGGGGCACGCCCTGGGTTCGGTGCTCGTGATCCTGGCCTTTGCCGTCATGCAGCTGGCGGTTCGCTGGGCTGCCCTGGGCTGGGGCTATGCCCTGGGCCGGGATATCCTGCGCCTGCTTCGCCACCCGGCCTGGCACCGCGCCATCCGGGCCTCCAAGAAGATCGCCATGACCCTGACCGGAATGGTGGCGGGGACCTACGTGGCGAAGGTCCAGGATTTCTCGGGGGTGCTGGCGGGGGATCTCGTCTGGGTGGGAGTGATCCTGGGGATCGGGTTGCCCCTTTTGATCCGCAAGCGGTTGCCGGGCGAGATCATGCTGCTGGCGGCGACCGCCCTGGCCCTGGCCGCAGGTTTTGCCATTTGACCGGCAGGGAGCTAAATTATGCACCTGAAAACGATAATCCCCTCCGTCAAGGGAATCCGGACTTGAAAACAGTGAAAGCCATGGTCGCCGACCCCGTCGGTTTCCACCTTCGCGCAGCCGGCAGGATCGTCAAGCTGACCAAGACTTTTTCCTCCCTGGTGACGATCAGGTACAACGGAAAAGTGGCCAACGCCAAGAGCATCATGGGTTTGGCAAGTCTTGCGGCCGAGTTCGGAACCGAGGTGGAGATCGAGATCGACGGCCCCGACGAGGACACGGTCGCCCCTCTGCTGATCAAGCTCATCGCCGAGGATCTGGCCCATCCGGAGGACGGGAACTGAGGTGGACACGCACCTGGGCATCGCCGCTTCCCCCGGGTACGCCGTCGGGCCGGTGCACCTGATCGCCACCGCCATGCTCGTACCCGAGCGCCGGTCCATCCCCGCAGCCGGCATCGGCACCGAGATCGAGCGCTTCCGGGACGCGGTGGGGTGCGCCCGGTCCGAGATCCAGGAACTCGTGCGCAGCATCTCCCGCGAGCTGGGAGCGGACGAGGGGGAGATCCTGGCCAGCCAGCTCCTCATCCTCGAAGATGAACTGGTCTGGGACGCCACCCTGGCGGTCATCCGCCTGGAGCGGATCAACGCCGAAGCGGCCTTCAATCGTGCGATCGGGGACATCGTCTCCCGGTTCCTGGAGATCGAGGACGAGACGTTCCGCGAACGGGTCACCGATCTCAAGGACGTCGAACAGCGCGTCTTGCGGGGATTCGCCGGCGGCGGTCCGCCGGCGTTCCGGGTCCCTCACCGCCCCTCCGTCATCGCCGCCCGCAACCTGTCCCCCAGCGATACGGCCGCCCTCGGCCGTAACAACGTCCTGGGTTTCGTGATGGACGAGGGGGGAGCCACGAGCCACGTGGCCATCCTCGCCCGCTCCCTGGGTGTTCCCGCCGTGGTCGGCCTCAAGGGGGTGGCGGCTGCCCTGCCGGATGGCCAGACCGTCGGCGTGGACGGGATCGAAGGGAAGGTCCTGGTCGATCCGGACCCGGGCGCCGCCGAGAACCTGAGGTTGCTCAGCCGGCAGCAGGTCGTGGTCAACGAGAAGCTGTCCGGACTCAGGGACCTGCCCGCGGTGACCCCTGACGGCCGCCGCGTGCGCATGATGGCCAACATCGAACTGCCGGTCGAGGTTGACGAGGCTCTGGCCAGGGGGGCCGAGGGCATCGGCCTGCTGAGGACCGAATACCTGTTCTTCCAGCACAAGACCATTCCCACCGAGGAGGACCAGGTCCGGGTCTACAGCGAGATCGTCCGGCGCATGGAAGGCCGGCCGGTCATCTTCAGGACCCTGGACGTGGGGGGGGACAAGGTCAGCGGGTATCTCGGCGCCAAGCGGGAGTACAACCCCTTCCTCGGGTGGCGGGGCATCCGGTTCTCCCTCGCCAACCGTCCCCTGTTCAAGACCCAGATCAAGGCCATCTTCCGGGCGGGGGAACAGGGGCCCATCAAGCTGATGTTCCCCATGATCACGGGCCTCGAGGAACTGCGCGAGGCCCGGGAGATCTGCGCCGAGGCCCTCGTTGAACTGGAGGCCGCCGGGCTGCCCCATGCCCGCGGGGTCGACCTCGGGATCATGGTGGAAACCCCTTCGGCCGTCCTGGCCGCCCCCCTGCTCGCGGCCGAATGCGACTTCTTCAGCATCGGCAGCAATGATCTCATCCAGTACACCCTGGCGATGGACCGCGGCAACAGCCGGGTGAGTTACCTCTACCAGCCCCTGCATCCGGCCATCCTGCGGAGCATCCGGGCGGTCGTGGAGGCGGCCCACGCGGCCGGGATCTGGGCCGGCCTGTGCGGGGAGATGGGATCGGAGACCCGCCTGGCGGAGGTCCTGCTGGGGCTTGGGCTGGACGAGATCAGCACCCACGGGGCCGCCCTGCCCAAGATCAAGCAGGTGATCCGCTGGACCGATTCGGGCGAGGCCCGCGATCTCGTCGCCGCACTGCTGCAGACCGTGACCTCGGCCGAGGCCAACGCCTACCTTGCCGACTACATCGCCGAACGCAAGCGCCGGCGCCTGGAGGAACAGCCGTGACCGACGACCGCCAGCCCGGGCTCCGGTCCATGTTCGACCTCGTGGGCGACCTGCCCCGCCAGATGCTCGAGAGCGCCGGACTTGCGGGGCTGGACCGGATCGCCGCCGCCCCGCCGGTTCCGGGCAAGCGGGCGATCCTGTGCGGCATGGGCGGGTCCGCCATCGCCGGGGATCTCGTCCAGCCTTTGCTGGAGGCAGGATCCTGCTCCCTGACCGTCTGGCGCGACTACGGCCTGCCCGGGTGGTGCGACGGGGGAGACCTGGTCATCGCCAGCTCCTATTCAGGCAACACCGAGGAGACCCTTTCGGGTGTGGAAGCCGCCCTGGCCCGGGGTTGCCCGGTCGTGGCGGTCAGCTCGGGCGGCGCCCTGACCGAACTCGCAGGGAGCCATGATTTCCCCGTGGTGACCTTGCCTGGCGACCTGCCTCCCCGCGCGTCCCTCGGGTACGGGCTGGGGGCGCTGGTCCGGATCCTGGGCCACCTGGGCGTGGTGGTTTCCGCCGACCTGAAGATCGCGGCCGCGGCCCGCTGGCTCGAGGCCGCCGCGGGCCACCGCGGGCCGGGAATCCCTCCTGCCGGACCGGACCCCGACGGCTGGCCCGATTGCGCCGACCTGGCGGCCGACCTGGCGGGCAGGCTGCCGGTGATCTTCACCGCCGGTGAGGAGGCCCACGCCGCCGGCTTGCGCCTCAAGGCCCAGTTGAACGAGAACGGCAAATCGCCGGCCCTGCTGGCTGAGTTTCCCGAACTCGACCACAACGACCTGGTGGGCTGGGAGCCCGGCACGGTGGCTCCCACGGACTGCCGCCTGATCGTCCTGGATTCCGGTCCGGACCCGGAGGGACGCCTCGGCCTTCGCGTGCGGACCACCCTGGACCTGCTTGCGGGCCAGTTTCCCGAGCCGACGGTCCTGCGCCCCGCCGGGGACCAGCCCCTGGCCAGGATCATGTCCCTGGTCCAGTACGGCGATTTCCTGTCCTGTCACCTGGCCGCCCGGCGGGGTCTCGATCCCGTCCCCGTCGAACGGATCGAGCGGCTCAAGCGGGTCCTGGCCCGGGGGTCACAGCCCCGGGAAAGCGGCCGTCGCCCCGAGGAGTCCTGATGAAGGCAGTCATCCCCGCCGCCGGGATCGGCACCCGGCTGCGGCCTCATACCCTCAACAAGCCCAAGGCCTTGTTGCCGGTGGCCGGAAAGCCCATCCTGGCGCACATCATGGATGACCTGACCGACGCCGGCATCGACGGCTTCGTGCTGATCGTCGGTTACCACGGCGACGAGGTCCGCCGCTGGTTCGAGCGGGAGCGCCCCGGACTCGACATCACCTTCGTGGAACAGAAACAGCGACTGGGGCTGGGGCACGCCATCTGGACGGCACGGGAGGCCCTGGGCGACCAGGCCTTCTTCTGCATCCTGGGGGACACCATCCTCAAGGCCGACTACGCCGCCCTTCTGGGCAGCGACAGGAGCTTGATCGCGGTCCGGGAAGTCGCCGATCCCCGGCGCTTCGGCGTGGTGGAGATGGCCGGCGAACGGGTGGCCCGCTTCGTCGAGAAACCCGACGTTCCGCCCAGCAACCTGGCCATCGTGGGCGCCTACCTGTTCCGCGACGCCCCCGCCCTCTGGTCGGGCCTGGACCGGGTGGTGACAGGGGACCTCCGCACCAAGGGCGAGTACCAGCTCACCGACGCCCTGCAATTCATGGTCGAGGACGGAGTGCATTTCACCATCGCCCCGGTCACCGACTGGTACGACTGCGGAAAGCCGGAAACCTGGCTGGAGACCAACCGGATCCTGCTGGACCGGGCGGAGAAAGGGTTGGCCGACGCCCAGGTGATCCCTCCCTGCCACATCGCGGCCGATGCGGTCATCAGGGGCTCCCGGGTGGGACCCTACGTGTCCATCGGATCGGGAACGGTGGTGGAGGACTGCGTGCTGAGCGACTGCGTGATCGGGGACGGGGCCACCCTGCGGCAATGCAGGCTTGACCGGAGCCTGATCGGTAACGAATGTACCCTGGAAAAGTCCGCCGGCAGGATCAATGTCGGCGATTTCTGTGACGTGCGCGGTTCCTGATGGTCGGGTAGCCGGCGCCGGAAGAGAGGCACAATGAGCGAGAGACACCTGTTCACCAGCGAATCCGTGACCGAAGGGCATCCGGACAAGATCGCCGACCAGATCAGCGACGCCGTGGTGGACGCCATCCTGACGGACGATCCGGACGGCCGGGTCGCCTGCGAGACCCTGGTCACCACGGGACTCGTCTTCCTTGCCGGGGAAATCTCGACCCGGACCTACGTGGAATTGCCCGAACTGGCCCGGGGAGTCATCCGGGACATCGGCTACACCTCCTCGACCATGGGCTTCGACGCGGATTCCTGCGCGGTCAACGTCTCCATCGACAAGCAGTCGCTGGACATCGCCCAGGGCGTGGACACCGGGGGGGCCGGCGATCAGGGCCTGATGTTCGGCTACGCCTGTCGCGAGACCGAGGTCCTGATGCCCTTGCCCATCACGCTGGCCCACCGTCTGGCCCGCCGCCTGTCCCTGGTGCGCAAGGACGGCACCCTGCCCTGGGCCCGCCCCGACGGCAAGACGCAGGTGACCGTGGCCTACGAGGGAAGCAAACCCGTGGCCGTCACGGCCGTCGTGGTATCGACCCAGCATGATGCGGCGGTGGGGAATCCGGAGATCCATGAAGGGATCCTCACCCACGTGATCGAGCCCGTCCTCGGCGACTTCGGTGTGGAGCACGAGGGGATGGATATCTTCATCAACCCCACCGGGAGGTTCGTCACCGGCGGGCCGGTCGGCGACTGCGGGCTGACCGGGCGCAAGATCATCGTCGACACCTACGGGGGATCGGCCTGCCACGGGGGAGGGGCCTTCAGCGGGAAGGACACCACCAAGGTGGACCGCTCGGCGGCCTACGCCGCCCGGTACCTGGCCAAGAACGTGGTGGCCGCCGGCCTGGCCGACCGTTGCCAGCTGCAGATCGCCTACGCCATCGGCGTGGCCGAGCCGGTCTCCGTATCGGTCGAGACCTACGGCACGGGCACCGTTCCCGACGACTTGATCAACAGGGCCCTGCGGAAGGTGATGGACCTGACCCCGGCCGGTATCATCAAGCATCTGGATCTGCGGAAGCCCGTCTTCCGCCAGACCGCGGCCTACGGCCATTTCGGTCGCGACGACGTGGAATTCACCTGGGAGCGGACGGACCTGGCTGAAGCCCTCAAGAAGAACGTCTAGATCAGGCGGTCTCCTGCGAAAAGGAGCAGGGCCCTTCGGGGCCCTGCTCCTTCGTTCGAAACGCCGGGGGCGCGGCTGCCGCTCAGGGAGCCTCGCTCACCACGAAGTGCAGGGTGTCCCTGCGGGTCACGGCCCAGGCGGGATAGGTCATGGCCAGGACGACGTCGTACTCGCCGGCTTCGGGGAAACTGAAGACGGGGTTCTTCGTGCTGTAGACGTACTGGAACCACTCGTCATCGTCCGGATTGAAGGGGTCGCCTTCGTCCAGGAATCCGTAATCCATGTCCCACTTGAAGCTCAGCTTGACGTAGTCCCCGGACATCTCCTCGTCGATCGCGGTGGCGGGATCGTCGGGAACGTATGTGTCGGGGTCGATGTCGCAGGATGACGCCAGGCAATCGAAACGGATGGTGTCCGCGGTGGTCACGATCCCGCCGGGGAAGTTGCTGAAAGCCTCGATGACGAGGCTGTCGGCGAGGGCCCGGACGGGATAGGTGATGGTGGTGGTGTTGCCCGAGGGGTCCTCGGCCCGGACGGTGACGAGGTAGTCACCGGGATCGGTGTAGCGGTTGTAGGCGATGGACGTGTTCGCCGTGTGGCCGTCGCCGAAGCTCCAGGTGATGTCCAGGTTGTTGTTGCCGCCGGTGGGGCTGCCGCCCTCGTCGCCTCCGGAAACGACGGCGTAGCCCTCGACCAGGAGAGGGACCACCCCGCAACCCGGGGTGACGTTGATCCGCGTGAAGGCGGGCTTGGATTCGTCGTTGCATCCGGTCAGACCGGCGCACGCGAGCACGACAGCCGGAAGCAGGATCAAACAGGCGCGTTTCATGAGATTGGTATTCTCCCTGTGGGGTGGCTGGAAACGGGTGATCCCGGGGCTGCCGCCCCGGAGGATCGCCCCCTGCCTGGTCGCATCAATTTAGGAAACTAGGATAGCCGGCACAAGCCGTCCAGTCAAATCCCCTGACCCTGCGGCCCCGGCCGGTCTCGTCAGCGGCGGGCCCTCAGGAACAGGACCAGGAACAGCGTGAGGAAGAAGACGTTGCCTGCCCAGGCGGACAGGACCGGGGGCAGGGTGCCCGAATGGCCGAAACTCTTGCCGAAGTTCATGAACATGTAGTAGCCGAAGCTGATCAGCAGCGTCAGGCCGAACCCCGACGCGACGGTGGTCTTGCGGGGCCCGGAGGCCAGGACCACCCCGATGAGGGCCACGATGAGGTTGACCCAGGGGAAGGCCAGCTGGAACTGGATGTCCACCAGGGCGGTGGTGGGATTCCCCCCGCTTTCCCGGATGAGTTCCGCGTGGTCCCGCAACTGCCGGATGTTCATGTCCTCCTGCCGGATGCGGTCCCGGTAGAACCCCTTCGGATCGATGGTCAGATCGGTTGCGGTCAGGCGGGCGTAATGGGTCGTGATCTCCTCCTCGCCACGGAATTCCCGCTTGACCACGCCCACGAGGGTCCATTGCCTGCCGTTCCATTCGGCCCGGTCGGCGTCGATGCGCTCGACGACCTTCGCGCCGTCCACGGTCATGATCTTCAGGCCCCGCAGGATGCCCGTTTCGGGGTCGAACTTGCGTGCGTAGTACTTGCGGTCGTCGGGTCCCCGGATGGCGATGTGCTCGGTGGGGTTGATGGTGTCGGGGTTCTTGTGGATCTCCACCTCCCAGACCTTGTGCATCCGCACGTTGGCCTCGGGCAGGACGTACTCACGCCAGGCCATGGATCCCAGGGACAGGAGGAAGGCCACGGCGATCAAAGGGGCGCACACCTGCAGGAGGGAGCGGCCGGCGGCGAAGAGGGCCGTCATCTCCAGGTAACGGGCCATGGTCCCCACGGTGAAAAGGACGGCCATGAGGGTGGCGACGGGCAGGACGGTGTCGATGGTCCAGGCGCTCTTGTACAGGTAGTACCGGAGGACCATGGAGAGGCCGGCGGAATTGTCCACGAAGCTGCCCATGTGGTCCAGCAGGTCCATCAAGGTGAAGAGGACCAGGGTCCCGATCAGGGTGTGGCCCAGGTTGCGGAGGAAGGTGGAAAGCAGGTGGCGGTCGATGATGGTCATCGGGGGATGCATTCCCCGTCCTGGCCGGTCCCGGGACTTCCGGCCCGCGGACTCACGGCCTTCGGACTTTTGGGCTTGAGGGTGATGCTCACCACAGAGGATTCCTTCACCGTCTTGACGAAGATGGGGACGCCCACCGCCAGCAGGACGAAGTTCGCGGACCACATGGCCAGGAAGGGGTCCAGACGGCCCCGGTCGGCCATCTTCTCGCCCCCCACCAGGAACAGGTAATATACCAGGAACACCGCGATGGCCAAGGAGGCGCTGATGCCCTTCCCGCTGCGGCTGGTGGTAACCGCCATGGGGACGCCCAGGACCGCGAAGACCACGCAGGCGAAGGGTATGGAGAACTTCTTGTGGAACTCCACCAGGTACTTGTTCTCCTTGACGACGTAGGTGTCCAGCACGCGGGTCTGGAACTGGGCCTGCTCGGCGACCCGGCGGACCTTCGTCCTGGTCTCCTCGAACCGCTCCTCCCGGATGCGGGGCTTGCGATTGGTCTTGGGGTTGCCGTCCTCCGAGGCGAGGACCATCTTCCGGCCGGCATCGCTGAGCAGGTTCCATTCCCAGCGCAGGAAGGATCCGGTGATGTCCCGGACGCGGTCGTTCACCCCGTCCTGCATCTTGCGCTCCTCGCCTGCGGCGGCCAGCAGTTCGTTCAGATCCATCTCCCGGTCGGTTTTCGCCTTGCGCTCGGTGCGCTGGAGATCCTGCTCGGCATCGGTGATGGTCCGGTTGTGCTGGGAGAAACGGATCACCTGGTACTTGTCGGGTTCGTTCTTGTCCTGCTTCTCGTGGGTCTCCCCGTCATGAAGCTCCAGGGTCATCAGGTCGTTCTCGTGGTCGGTGATGATGCGGCCCCAGGCGGCGAAGGTCATCCGGGGGGAGAGGTCCCCGGGGCCCTCCTTCTCGATGATGGTGACGTCCTCGATGCGGCCGGTGATGTCGTCCTTGCTTCCCACGAAGATGGTCATGCGGTCGTTCAGGTCGGTGAACTGCTGGGGCTGGATCTGGAGCATGGGCTTGGTCCGGTTGATGTCCTGGATGAGGCCGGCCAGGGTGTGATTCATCCGGGGGAAGAAGAAGTGGTTGTAGGCGGTGAGGGCGAGGGCGACCAGCGCGGCCCCGAGCAGGAGGGGCCGGAGAAGGGCATAGAGGCTCACGCCGCTGGCTTTCAGTGCGGTAATTTCATTGTCGGCAGCGAGTTGGCCCACACCCATGAGGACCGCCACCAGGACCGACATTGGTATGGATAATGCAAAGGTATGGGGAAGGCTGAGGAGCAGGACCTGGGTCGCGACCCAGAAGGGTACCCCTTTCGTCACAAAGAGATCGACGAAGCTGAACAGGGTGTCTATCATCAGCAGGAAGGTGATGACGGACAACCCGAAGAAGAACGGACCTTTGACCGATGAGAGCAAGTGTCTGTTTATCAGGTACATACAGCCCTTTCGGCCGGTTGCGTTCCTCGGTGTCTCCCGAACCGCGGGTTCACCTTTGATTCCGGGCTCTTCCCGAAAACCTGGGTGCTGATCGTCAGGGACTGGACCCCGGCTTCACGGCGGGGTGGGTTCCCCCCTGCCGGGGTCCCGGAAGGGCGGGAGTGAATCTGGCCGGTCCTGGGGTCAGGATGACCATTTTCGGGGACGAATTCAAGCTCCATCCGCACATCAGATTCTCCCGGTACGCAGCCGTGAGGGGAAGCAAGCTTGGTCCAGGCACTCGCCAGCGAGAGGAACCGCGCCGTGCGCCCCTTCATGGGGGCTCCGGCCCGGCGCGTGGGGGTACGCCGCCAGCCGATCCTTGGCTTTCTTTTGCTGTTGCTTCTTGCCGCCCGATCCGGCCTCGCCGATCCGTCCTACCAGGGCCCGCTTCTCTACGGCCTCGACCCGGTGATCCGGGCCACCGACGATCCCCGCCTCCTGGGCCTCGAGCGTCTGGTCCTGCTGGAGCGCATGAAGGGCCTGGGGGTCGAACCCCGCCGGACGGGGATAACGAGGCCCGGTCTCGAAAGTTCCCTGAGGTCCATCTGGCTCGAGAAATCCCGGGTGGATCTCGTTCGGATGGAGCACCTGGTCGAGTACCACGGTCCCGTCGGGCTGCTGATCGAGATCAGGCATCCCAAGTTCTTCTTCCTGTTCCCCGCCCCCGAGACCCTGCCCGGGGGATTCCAGTACTACCCGCCCCGTCCCCTGGGCAACCCCCTGGTCGAGGTGTTCGTCGACGACATCGAGGCCGGGATGGCGCGGCGCCACGGGGTCGACCAGGTCAGCGGGTGGATCGAGTCCCTCAGCGTCGTGGGCAAGGGCCGCACCCAGCAGTCCGACGGCATCAACCTGACCATCCCCATCAAGCTGCCCCGGACCCTGGAAAAGATCATCGGCCGCGGCGAGAAGACCAGGATCAAGATCAGCGGCCGCGAACACATCTCCCTCAGCGGCGAGAGCACGGTGATCAAGCCGTTCGTGGGCAGCGAACGGGTCCAGAACCAGTCGCTTTTCCCGTCCCTGGACATGGAACAGGAACTTCAGGTCAACCTGTCGGGCACCATCGGCGAGAAGATCATCATCGAGGTGGACCACAACAGCGCGGCCATCGGGCCCGAGGCCACCAAGATCAAGCTGATGTACCAGGGGCTGGAGGACGAGATCATCCAGACCATCGAGAGCGGCGACGTGGGCCTGACCCTGCCGGGCAGCCAGCTGCTGGGCTACAGTTCCAACAAGTCCGGCTTGTTCGGCATCAAGGTGACCGGCCAGGTCGGCCGGGCGGACTTCACCGCGGTGGCATCCAAGCAGAAGGCCGAGTCTTCCTCGAAGAGCTTCAACGCCAAGGGGGGCACGGTCGAGGACCGGATCATCTACTCGTCGGACTATCTCAACAACCGTTTCTTCCGGCTCGACCGCCCCGAGGTCGAGCCGGGCGGGCGGGTGCAGGGCCTGCAGGTCGACCTCAGCTCCCTGAAGATCTACCTGATGATGGGGCCGGGGCCGCTGACCGGGGACGACATCGAGAACGTGGCGGCCTACGTCGACTCCCTGGGCTACCAGTTCTGGAATCCCACCAGCATGGATTTCGAGGACCCGCACATCTACGGCCAGCGCTGGCGCGAGATCACCAGCTACGATCCCCTGCTGGATGCTGACGGCGGGCTGGTGGCCATCGACATGCGCACCCGCATGCAGGACGACGACGTCCTGGCGGTGACCTACAACATCATCGACCAGGCCGGCGCCATCGTCGCCACGGTCGGCGACCGTCCCGGCGCGGCGCCCACCCAGACCCTGCCCGACGCCACCGGGCTCTTCTACCGCCTGAAGCTGCTGAAGGCCCCGGTGAACGACAACCATCCGCACATCTTCAACTACGTCCTGCGGAACATCTACTCCCTGGGCGGAGCCAACATCGATCCCCAGACCTTCAGCCTGCGGATCGAACGGAACACCACGACCGAGGCCCAGCCCCAGATCGACGAGGCGGGTCTCGATTACATCCGCATCTTCGGCCTGGACCGGGAGAACGCCCAGCGCACGGGCGGCCCGGACGGCGTGGTCGACTTCCACAACGAGTATCTCTTCGACCTGAACAAGGGCCTGTTGAAGTTCCCCCTGGACTTCCCCACCCCTTTCGCCGCCGACGGGGACTTGTACGCAGCCTACGCCGATACCCCGTCCTTCGCCTTCGAGCCCGGCACGTTCCTTTACGACAACCAGGCTCCGCGGCTCTACGACCCGGCCGTTCTGCCGACGGAGTACAACCAGTACCAGTTCTTCCGCCTCGTGGCCACCCACGCCTCGGCCAGCAACAACATCAGCCTGGGCGTCTCGAACATCGAGGAAGGCTCGGAATCCGTCACCCTGGACGGCCGGACCCTGACCCGCGGCACGGACTACGAGATCGACTACACCTTCGGCGAGATCACCCTGATGGGAGACAACGCCAACCTGACGCCCGACAGCCAGATCTCGGTCAACTACCAGTACGCTCCCTTCATCGGGGGAGGCAAGACCAGCCTCATGGGGCTGAACCTGGGCTACGATCTGGGCCGGGAGAGCAAGCTCTCGACGACCTGGCTCTACCAGGCGGAGGCGATCGTGGGGGAGAAGGCCAAGCTGGGCGAGGAGCCGAGCAAGAACCTCGTGGGCAACGTCAACTTCAGCAACACCTTCAAGCCCTACTTCCTCACCCACGCGGCCAACTTCCTCAGCCTCAAGAACTCCGACCGGGAGAGCAGCGTCCAGTTCAGCGGCGAGCTGGCGGTCAGCGTCCCCAATCCCAACACCAAGGGGCGGGTGTTTCTCGAGGACTTCGAGGGCGTCGACTCCTCCAACTTCGTCAGCCTGAACCGGACGGGCTGGTCCTGGGCCAGCGCCCCCTTCCTGGGTTCGGGCTACGTGGCCCGGGAAGGGGACCTGAGGCAGTTCGATCCCATCGACCGGGTCCCGACCCTGCGCTGGTTCCTGCCCCGGGACCGTGTGCTGCGCCGGTATCTCAACCCCGAGCTTCAGAACCAGGAAAGGGACGAGACCCAGCAGGCGATGGACCTGTATCTGAGAGCCGAGGACGGGATCTGGGATCCCGAGGACTGGGGCGGGATCATGCGCGGCATCAGCCGGACGGGCGTCGATCTCTCGAAATCCCAGTTCGTGGAGATCTGGGTCAACGACGGCAAGATCGATCCGGCTGACAGGTCCGGCCGCCTCCACATCGACTTCGGGTTCATCAACGAGGACGGCTTCTGGCCGACGGATGCGGCCGGGCAGCTGATCGTCGGCGACTTCGAGCAGGAGGACGGCATCGTCGACGGCAACCGGGACGGCGTCTGGACCTACGACGAGGACATCGGACTCGACGGCCGCGAGAACGGCTCCCAGCGCTACAGCGCCGAGTACGAGATCGACGGGGATGCCCCGTTCCCCCGCATCAACGGCACCTCCCGGAACAACCGGGAGGACACCGAAGATCTCAACGGCAACACCCGCCTGGACCGGGACAACGGGTACTTCACCACCACCATCGACCTGGCCGAGACCGAGGCCCTGGTGGACGTGCTCTTCGACTACGACGACGTCCAGGACCTGCGCGAACTCGGTCAGGCCTGGCGCAAGTACCGCATTCCCCTGGGCGCGGTGGATTCGGTCTCGGTGGGGACCGCGGCCAACATCAAGGCCGTCACCCACGTGCGGATCTGGTACGAGAACGACGAGGCCATCGCCCCCGCGGCGGTCCACCTGCAGCTTTCGGAGCTGAAGTTCCTGGGCAGCCGCTGGGAACGGGAGGGCGTCCGGCGCACCAGCGACGAGACCCTGCTGGGTGACGTGGAGCGGCGCGGCGCGGAGTTCTTCCTGGGCGAGGTCAACAACAAGGAGAACCCCGACTACAATCCGCCCTTCCCGGTGCCCGAGCTGAACAACATTCCCGAGAAGGAGCAGTCCCTGGTCCTGGACTTCAAGGACCTGCAGCAGGGGCACATGATCCGGATCGGCAAGCAGGTCTCCCCGCGCGGCGACGACTACACCCCGTACCGGGACCTGTCCTGGTACCTCTTCAATCAGGACCAGCGGAACGCGGACCTGGACCTGTTCTTCCGCGTCGGGTCCGATTCCCTCAATTACTACGAGGTGACCTACCGCTTCGCCGATTCCCAGGCCAAGACCGGGTGGCACGGTCTGACCATCGGCCTGGCCGAGCTGTCCAACGTGAAGCAGGGGGAACTGGATGACGCGGGGGTGGCGCACGGGACGGTGGTGGACAAGCGGACGGGGGACGTCTACCAGGCCCGGGTGGTCGGGCGCCCGGATCTGCGCAGGGTCAAGCGCTACTACTTCGGGATCCGCAACGAGAACCTGAGCGAACCGGTGTCGGGGTTCATCTACTTCAACGACGTCATCCTCGAGGACGTGAAGAAGGAAATCGGCATGGCCCAGCGGGCCGGCGTGCGCGTGAACATGGCCGACGTCATCAAGGTCGACCTCGACTGGAAGCACACCGATTCGGAATACCACGGGCTGGACCGCAACACCGGGTCCGGCATCGACTACGAGGACTGGAACGTCGCCGCGAACTTCAACGCCGATGACTTCGTGCCCATGCTGGGTTTCCGGTTGCCCGTCAATCTCAGCCGCCGGCAGACGGTCCAGCGGCCGAAGTACGTGACCAACAGCGACATCGAGATCATCGACGACGACATGCGCAACGTGATGTCCACCATCGACACCCAGGAGCGCTTCAGCTCCCGGGTCAGCCATTCCCCCAGCCAGGGCTCCCTTCCCCGCTACCTGGTCGATCCCTGGACGTTCCTGCTGAACGGTTCGCGGTCCCGGCTGGACGGCCCGCTGGAAAGGCGCCGGCAGAAGAGCCTGCAGGGATCCCTCAACTATGACCTGCGGATCACGGGGAAATACACCCTGGCCTCCTATCCGGTGCTGGAGAGCATCCCCTTGCTGAGGGGCCTGTCCCTGGTGCCGAAGAAGATCGCCATGGGCGCCAGTTTCACGAGCAGCTGGCAGAGTTCGGCGACCATCGACGACAGGGGCAACGTGTTGCCCCGTCCGGAGGTCCTGACCCGGCCGGGGGTTCTCTCGGGCAGCATCGACTACCAGCCGATGAACCTGCTGGACATGAGCGTG
>JAHJTW010000269.1 GCA_018829565.1 bacterium
CCACGTCGGCAAGGATGTGCTGGGGCTCGCCTGCCCCTGGGCCGACCGGCTGTATTTCCGGGCCCAGGTGCACGTGGGGTGGGGGAGCTATTACTGGTACGGACTGATTTTCGCTATCGATATCATCCGGAAGGGTGTCTTCCTTTTCCGGGCTGAACCGATGAAATCCCAGCCATGATTTTTTTGCCCAAAAAAATTGACCTTTAGACCTTTTAATTGTTGTTGCGGCGCGGAATTTCTTATTGTTTCTCAAAATTCCGGATTATCCCTAATTTAGATAAAAATCGTCAACAAAAAAGTTTGACTGGTGGTGTAAGATTGTGATACCATATTAAACTGAGATTCAAAACGAAAATGTGTTTTCCGGGATCTGTAACGTTCGGCTTCTTGAGGGAGGGCCCAAGCAATCATGGAATTGGCAGCAAGGGAACAGTTCAGCGGACCGGAAAGCTTGAGGATCGCCGGGAAGGTGCGGCGGGAGCCTGGAGCTCCCTCGCCTTTCAACGACGGCGTCTTTCTGCCGTACCTCAGCCCGGTGACCAGCTTCGACACCATCTCCGGCAAGGAGACCACTCCCTGGTGCATGTCCCGCGGCAAGCGGGCCCTCGACATCGCGATCGTGCTGTTCTCGCTGCCGATCCTGGCTCCCCTGATGCTGCTGGCCGCCGCGGCCATCTTCATCGAGAGCCCCGGGCCGGTCATCTTCCGCCAGTTCCGCACCGGTCTGATGGGCCAGCGGTTCCGGATCATGAAGTTCCGCACCATGGTCATGGATGCCGAGAAGCTCAAGGCCTCGCTCATGCACCTGAACGAGAAGGCCGCGGACTCGCCCGACTTCTCCCTGGAGGACGACCCGCGGGTCCTGCGGGTGGGCAAGTTCCTGAGACGGACCAGCATCGACGAGATCCCGAACCTCTTCAACGTGCTGCTGGGCCACATGAGCATCGTCGGCCCGCGGCCCACGTCCTTCGACGTGACCACCTACAAGGACTGGCACCTGCTGCGTCTGCTCGTCCCGCCGGGAATCACCGGTCTGTGGCAGATCTCCGGCCGCAAGGAAATCGACTTCGATGAACGGGTCGCCCTGGACTACAAGTACATCAAGAACCAGTCGATGTTCCTGGACCTGAAGATCCTGCTCACCACTCCCTTCTGCATCTTCAAGGGACGCGGGGCGAACTGAGCCGCCCCCGTCCCCGTCCCCGGTCGCTGAGCAGGGACAGGATCATCGCGTCGCGCTGGAGGGACCATGTCTGCGATCATGGCAGTCCTGGACGTTGCGGGTCGGGGAGACGCCCGCCAGCAACTGGACGCCGTCCTGGAGCGGGTCATCCCGGAGAACCGCGGTTTTCACCGTGAGGAGGCCCTGCCCCAGGGGCTGATGGCCACCGTGGGCGAGGAATCCGATCCCCAGCGCTCCCGTCCTGCCGCGGATCTGTTCAAGGCCGCCGACGGGCTCGTCGCGGCCTGCTACGGGCCGGTCTACGACCTTCATCCCCTCTACCGGAAACTGGGCCTGGATGCGCCCGAGGACGCCCCGAACCGCCCGGCTCGTGCGCTGGTCGAGGCCTACCGCCGCTGGGGCGCCGATTTCGTCCAGCAGGTGACCGGGGAATTCTCCTTCCTGCTCTTCGATCCGGTGGAGGACGTCTTTCTTGCCGGGCGGGATCCCCTGGGCACGCGTCCCCTGTTCTACTACGACCACGGCGGGTTGATCGGGATCGCGACCGACAGCACCTGCCTGCTGAGCCTGGGGGGACGCATCCCCGAACCGGATCCGGTGTCGGTGTTCCGTTTCCTCTGCATGGTCGAACCGGTGAGCGACCGGACCTTCTTCCTGCGTGTCTTCAAGGTGAAGCCGGGGCACATCCTGCGGGTGGGCAGGGACGGGAAGGTCTCCCTCCACCGCTACTTCCAGCCCGGCCGCACGGGGATGTCCCCCGCCCGGGACGTGGAGGAGCGCCGCGAGGAGTTCCGGACCCTGCTCTCGGGCGCCGTCGAGCGCCGCTATTGCCCCGAGAACGACGTCGAGCTCTGTCCCGAGATGGCGGGACAGCCCACGCTCATCTCG
>JAHJTW010000270.1 GCA_018829565.1 bacterium
CAAGGCGGCCGGCCCGACGACCAGCATCCGCGAGGAACCCTACCAGGGCCCCCTGATGGAGCAGTACAGGATCCGCGGGGTCATCGGCAAGGGCGGCATGGGGCCCAAGACGCTCGAATACTGCCGGAAGGTGGGCGCGGTCTACTTCCACGCCATCGGGGGGGCCGCCCAGGTCCTCGCCGAACGGGTCGTCGACGTGCCCGGAGTCCACCTGGCCGAGAAGTTCGGCTCTCCCGAGGCCATCTGGGAGTTCCAGGTCGAGCGGTTCCCCGTCGTGGTGACCATGGATTCCCACGGCAATTCCCTGCACGCGCAGATCCAGGCCGAATCGCAGGAGCGGTTGGGCGGTTTGCTGTAATCGACCCCGAACCGGACGCCCGGGAGGCGGAGCTTGGAATACGGACACAACGGCAACGACCAGACCGTCGATCTGGCGGGCATCCTGAACATCCTGTGGCGGCGCCGCTGGCTCGTGCTGTTGCCGCCTCTGCTGGGACTGGCCGTCGGGCTCCTCTACGGCCAGTTCGGCACCAAGCGCTGGGAAGCCTACGCCACCATCCGACCGGGCATCACCGCCTACGATCCCAGCGGCGGGCCCGTGCGGCAATGGCAGCTCAAGGACATCACCCGCTGGTACGAGCAGGAGCTCTACCGGCGGGATCTGGTCGCGCGGCTGGGTCTGCCGGAGGAGGAGCGCCCCGTCATCGCGGCCGAGTTCATCGCCCAGGGATTGACCAACCTGCAGGGCGGCGAGGTGATCACCCTGTGGACGACGGCCACCAGCCAGGAGTTGGCCGTCGCCCTGCTCGACAGCTCCATCACCCTTTTCAACGCCTACGCCGAGTCCGATTCGGTGAGCAGCCAGATCAAGCTGACCCGTGACGGGCTGCGCCTGAACATCCTGGAACTGCAGAACCAGCTCCTGGAGATCGAACGCCTGGAAGGCAACCTGGCCTTGAGGCTCCAGTCGGCCCGGGCCGAGTCCCTGATGGTGGCCGAACAGGCGCGCGAGATCGGGTTCGACATCGAGTACCAGAGACGGCAGAAGTCCTTCTTCCGCAGCCGTGCGGAGGGGGAAACGGGAGCCGTGGCCAGGTATCGGGCCGATCTGGCCCGCCTGGACGAGGCGGTGGCCGCCGTCGAGGCCGGCGTCCCCGCCGGCGAGGTGGAGGTTCCCGGCTGGGCCCGTCGGGACGCCGTGCTCGACGAGGGCGACGTCCTGCAGGGGCTGGCCCGGGTGAGGCTGGACCTGATGGACGCCGTCGGCAAGGCTCAGGCCATGGCCGACAGCATGAACCTCGAGGCCGACCTGACCGACATCCGCATCGGCCGCCTGGAGCTCAAACGGCGGGTGACCGTCGCCGCCCGGTTGCGGGAGGTCGAGGAGAAGATCGGCCAGGCCTTCCTTGAGATGGAACTGGGCATCCCCGCCCAGCGCCGGGGCGTCGAGCTGGAGATCTCCGCACGCGCGAGCAAGCTGAGCCTGCTGTCACCCCTGCAGAAGGTGGGCGAGACCATGGTCTCGGACAAGCCGGTCAGGCCCCGCCCCCTGCGGGCCATCCTGATCCTGGTGGTCCTGGGCGGGTTCGGCGGCTTCGTCCTGGCCTTCGCCTGGGATTACGTCGCGCGCCACCGCGGCCGGATCTTTCAGTCGGTCTGACCTGCGGGCAACGCCCCGGCCGGCGGCGGCCCCTCCGCCGCCGGCCGAGGCGCCCAGATCAGCGCGGTGACGAACCAGGCCACGAGGATGATGAAGGTCGGATTGTTCAGGTGCTCCTCGAACATGGCCAGCCCCCCGAAATGAAATGCCAGCAACGCAGGCAGCAGGCCCGGATGCCCCGGGCCGTGCCTGGCTCTCGAGACGGCCCGCCCGACTCCCAGGATCACCAGCATGGCGAACGGCAGGCCGTAGACCAGTCCGGCCTGGAGGAAGGCGTTGTGGGTGGCCGACTGGGTGGTCCGGTCAGCCAGTTGCATGGCGCCGTTCTTCACGCCGTGGCCCCAGGGCACCGTCACCGTCAGATACGCCGAGCCCAGGTTGCTGTCGAAGCGCTCCTGGGCGTTGGTGCTGATGGCCTGCTGGTCGGTCCAGCGGCTCCAGCCGCCCGGGGGGCCCACCATGACCAGGACCGGAACCACCAGCACCAGGACCACGCCCAGGGCGGCCAGGATGCGGTCGAGGCGGCGGGCGGTCAGCATGGCGAAGAGGAGGGTCGCGGCCGTGATGACCAGCGGGCTGCGCGTGCTGGCCAGGTGCAGGCCGATCATCAGGGCTCCGAGGGACACCAGGACCCACAGGGCGCCGGCCCGGCCCTTGAGGTAGAGGTACATCACCGCGGGAATGATGAGGCTCATGACGGCGCTGCTGGCCCCGTGATGGCCGTGCAGGCCGGGCAGCCTCAGGGCGAGGCCTGTCGTGTAGTAGTAGATGGCGCTGTCGGAGGAGAGCCCGACCCAGCGCAGGTAGCCCTCAAGGCCGACGGCCTGCAGCATGATCACCCCGACGTTGACGCCGCACCCGATGACCAGACCCCAGGCCAGCCCGATGGTGTGGTCCTCGCGCCGGAGGATCTCCAGGAGGGTCAGCGCCCAGGGGATGGCCAGGAGCCAGCGGCCGGACTGGACGATGGTGGCCGGGTCCTCCATGAAGAAGGCGGGCACGATCCAGGCGAGGGGAAACGCCAGGGCGAAGAAGGCGAAAGCCAACGGTAGCACGGGCTGGCGACCGGTGGCCAGGCGGTACAGCACCCGCAGCCCCAGGGCGATTCCCAGCAGGTCGGTCAGGCGGGGCGAGGCGTCCACGGGCGGCACCACGAACAGGTTCACCACCAGGAAGAATCCCGCCAGGAAGGGGAAGTACTGCCCCAGGGAATGACGCAAGGCTACCGCCGGGTTGGTCGTTGGAGTTCCGGAACACGGAAGGGCCATTATTCGCTCGCCCGCCGGTTCAGTCAAGCCGGGGCTGGCGAGCCGGGTCCTGCGGGCTGCCGGTCACGGAACGGTAGATCGCCTCGAAGCGGCCGGCATGGAGGTCCGGGGTGAAGCTCGCTGCGCGACGGCGGGCGGCCAGGCCGTGCGCCGCCAGCAGGGTCCGGTCCTCGAGGTAGCGGGCCAGGGCAGCCAGCAGATCCGCTTCCCCGGGCTCGATGATGAATCCCTCGCGCCCGTCGTCCACCAGCTCGGGTATGCCCCCGCGCGCGCTGGCGATGACCGCCAGGCCCCAGGCAAGGGCATCCAGGATCGTCCGGGGCGAGTTGTCCTGGCAGGTCGAGGGCACCACCGAAAGGTGGGCCCGGGCAAGCAGTCCCTCCTTGGCCTCGCCGCCGACGAAGCCGTGGAACCGGGCGCGGCCCTCGTGCCGGGAGCAGAAGTCCCGGACCCGGTCGGCGGCCGAACCCCGGCCGGCGAAGTCGAACTCCAGATCGCCGAACCGGTCCGAGGCGAAGGCCCGGTCCAGGGTGGACAGCAGCAGGTCGATGCCCTTGTGGGGCTCCAGCACGCCCAGGAAGAGGCCCCGCACGGGGCCGGATTGCGGGCGGTCCGGCGCCTGCGGCGGAAGGTCCTCGATGGCGTTGGGGACGACCTCGGCGTGGGCGCGGGGAAAGCCCCCGGCCTGCAAATGCCGGTCGAGATGGAACCGGGACGGGGCCGTCACCGCCTGGACCTGGTCGGTGGCCGCCAGCTTCAGCCGGGACAGGATGCGGCAGGGCAAGGGTGGGGTCAGGCAGTCGGCGCCGCTGGACCGCAGCAGGGTGTTGCGGGGGCACAGCAGGTGGAAGTCGTGCAGGGTGTGCACCACCGGAATGCCCCGGCTGCGGGCCGCGGCCCACAGGGCGGGCGAATGGCCGACCAGGGAATTGGTGTGCAGCACGTCGGGCTCGAGATCCCGCAGAAGACCCAGGGCCAGCCTGCGCCAGCGGGGGGAATGGACCGCGGCGTAATGGTGCAGTCCGCGCACCAGGATGCCGGGACGCCGGTCGCCCACGTCGATCAGGTCGTAGAGGCCGTGGGAATCCCCCTTGAACACCCGGCCCACCCCGTCCACATCGGGGGATTCGCTCAGCTCGCCACTCCGGCCGTGGCGGCCGCTGGTGCTGAGGATGTCCACCCGGTGGCCCCGCTCCCGCAGGAGGCGGGCGAGGAGCAGCGTGCACTGCTCGGCGCCGCCGACCATGTCGGGCCAGTAGAGGGAGTTCTGCAACAGGATCTTCATGGGCGCTTCCGGTGCAGGAAAAGGCGGACCGGATGGGCCGCCAGAGCCAGGTAGATCCCGCCCCCGAGGGCGATGCGCGCCAGGACGGGCAGGTCGCCGGTGACCTGGACCACGCCGGCGAGGGCACCCAGAGGCAGGATCAGGAACAGCAGCAGCCGCCCGCAACCGGCGCTGAACAGGTGGCGCTGGTTGGCCGCAACCAGAGCCAGGAGGATGCCGTGGGCGAGGAGCATGGCGCCTGCCGCCCCGGTCGCCCCCTGGGCGGGGATCCGGACCGCAGTCCCCAGGATCGCAACGGCGGCCGCGATCAGCAAGGGGGTGGTGTACCGGTGCTGGCGGCCCATGGCCAGCAGGGAGTTGCCCAGGTACGAGCTCAGGC
Source organism: bacterium (assembly GCA_018829565.1). Lineage (GTDB taxonomy): Bacteria > Krumholzibacteriota > Krumholzibacteriia > LZORAL124-64-63 > LZORAL124-64-63 > JAHJTW01. The sequence goes on from JAHJTW010000270.1 coordinate 4,593, forward strand.
CCAGCAGGGGGTAGGCCACCGCCAGAAGCTGGAATGGACGTTCGGCGGCGGGGAACTGCCCCCGGTACAGGAAGGCCACGATGTCGCCGCCCAGGAGCACGCCGCCCAGGGCGAGGGGCGCCAGGGCCGTGGCCAGGACTCCGAAGTAGGTGTTGAAGGCCGTCCGGAACCCCGTGGGGTCTGAGACCGCCAGGCGGGACAAGCGGGGCAGGAGGGCGGCCCAGAGGACGTCCACCGCCACGACCAGGAAGAAGAGCACCCGGGAGGCGGCGGCATAGGACCCGGCGACCGCCGGCGAGGCCAGGATGCCCAGCATGAGCAGGTCGACGTTGAGGATGATCCGCAGCACGATGGCGTTGGCGCCGATGGCCGCGGTGGCCCGCCAGCGGCGACGCATCTCTCTCCACGCCGGCAGGGATGGACGGACGAACGATCCCAGCCGGCGGGACAGCGGGACCGCGACCGCCAGGTTGCCCAGGGCCATGGAGGCGATCAGCATCAGGGGAACCCAGCGGTGCACCGCCAGGGAGGACCAGTTGCCAAGGGCCGGCAGCAGGGCGAGGATGAAGACCGCGTACAGGAGGCTGTTGGCGGTCTTGTTCACCGCGACCCAGGTCATGCGTTCGATGCCCGTGGCGATCCACGACTGGAAGAAGGCCTGGGGCAGGACGGTCAGCAGGTAGAACAGGAAGACGAGGGAGTCCTCGCGGTAGAAGGGGAGCCGGGGCAGAACCACCAGGCCCAGGCCAAGGACCACGATCGCCTGCAGGAGCATCATCCCGGTCTGGGAACATGCGTAGCGGAACACGGCCCGGGGATCTTCCAGGACGGAGATCTCGCGGACTCCGAGGGTGGCCATGCCCCACTCGGCGATGATCAGGGCGTAGGCCATGAAGGCCACGCCGATCTGGATGACCCCGAACCAGTGCGCCCCCAGATGGCCGGCGAGGAAGACCAGGGCCCAGACGTTCAGGAGCTGGGCGGCGATCTGGCCCGCGGTCAGGATGCTCAGGTTCTGCAGGACGCCTCGGTTCCCGCGCATGGGTGTCCTCGGTTGGCGGTCTTGCGACCGGTTCGGAGCGCCTCTCGGATGGTCATGGACTATGCAATCAATCCCCCCGCAAGGCAAGGTCGGCCTCGGTTCACCGACCAGTCGTTGAAATCCCCGGCCGGTTGTGCGAGATTGTCCGGGCGAATCCGATCCCGGGGCTCCGGGATGGCCACCTCACCAGAAACCCAGAGGATGCTGATGCGAAACATCTCCGCGGCGGCCGTGGCCGTCATCCTGATCGGCGTGCTGGCCGGCGCCGGTTGCCAGAACGACACGGGTGACCAGACCGGCAAGCCGGCCTTCCAGGAAATCATGCCCGGCCTGAGCTACGTCGATTCGGTCGTGGGCGACGGGGCGGTGGTCCAGGCCGACGATTTCGTCGAGGTCCACTACACCGGCTGGTTGTACGAGAACGGGGAGAAGACGACCAAGTTCGACAGCTCCGTGGATCGGGACATTCCTTTCGCCCTCCTGCTGGGCCGGAGCTTCGTGATCCAGGGGTGGGAGAAGGGGATTCCCGGCATGCACGTGGGCGGCAAGCGTACCCTGCTGATCGGGCCGGAGATGGCCTACGGGGAACAGGGCCGGCCGCCGGTGATTCCGCCCAGTGCGACCCTGGTCTTCGACATCGAGGTCCTGAGCCTCCCCATGCTGGACGTGGAGATCCTGCAGGAGGGCGACGGGCCCGTCGCCGAGCCCGGCGACCAGATCTCGGTCCACTACTCGGGCTGGATCTGGGAGGACGGCCAGAAGGGCGCCCTGTTCGACACCTCCCTGTCCCGGGGCGAGCCCTACCGGTTCCGTCTGGGCGCCGGGATGGTCATTCCTGGTTGGGACGTCGGGCTCGAGGGCATGAAGGTGGGCACCCGGGCCCAGCTGATCATCCCTCCGGCCATGGGGTACGGAGCCCAGGGATACGGCCAGTCCATTCCGCCCTACGCCACCTTGGTGTTCGAGGTCGAACTCGTCTCGATCGAGAACAAGTAGCCGGGGTTGATATTCCCCCGGCCTGTCTTGGCTTCTCTGTCTTGGCTTGCGGGACCCGGGGGATTTTGCTAGAATTGTCTCGTTTTCAGAGCAGACGCTCGGTCCCGGGCGTCTGTCTTTTTGAGCCCGTCCATCCGGATCCACCCCCTGTGCAGGAGGAAAACCGTGATTTATCTCATCCCCGCCGCCGGTGTGCTGGCGTTGCTTTTCGCCGCCTACAAGGCTTCCTGGGTCAAGCGCCAGGATCCCGGCGACGAGAAGATGCGGACCATCGCCGGCCACATCCACGAAGGCGCCATGGCCTTCCTGAACCGTGAATACCGGGTCCTGGCCGTTTTCGTGATCATCGTGGCCGTCCTGCTGGCCGTCGGCAACGCCAAGCTTTCCAACTCCCACGCCCTGATCGGCCTGTCCTTCGTCCTGGGAGCCGTGGCCTCCGGCGCGGCGGGCTTCTTCGGGATGAAGATCGCCACCCTGGCCAACGTGCGGACCACCAACGCCGCCCGCGACGGCCTGACCAAGGCCCTGGCCGTGGCGTTCAGCGGCGGCACGGTCATGGGCATGGTCGTCGTCGGCCTCGGCGTGCTGGGGCTGAGCATCCTGTACATCATCTATTCCCAGGTCTACGGGGAGACGTGGGGCACGACCCGCCTGCTGCAGGTGATCTCCGGGTTCTCCCTCGGCGCCAGTTCCATCGCCCTGTTCGCCCGCGTGGGCGGGGGCATCTACACCAAGGCCGCCGATGTGGGGGCCGATCTGGTGGGCAAGGTCGAGGCGGGGATTCCCGAGGACGATCCGCGCAACCCCGCGGTGATCGCCGACAACGTCGGCGACAACGTGGGCGACGTGGCCGGCATGGGCGCCGACCTTTTCGAGTCCTACGTGGGATCCATCGTGGGTTCGATGATCCTGGGCGTGGCCTTCCTGCCGGCCGGGAATCTGAATGCGGTCCTGTTGCCCCTGGTGCTGGCGGGCGCAGGCATCGTGGTCTCGATCATCGGGACCTTCTTCGTCAGGACCAAGGAGGGGGGCAACCCCCAGACCGCCCTGAACATCGGCACCTTCGGCGCCGGCATCATCATGGCGGTGCTGACGGGCGTGATCGCCAACCTGATGCTCCCGGCCGACAAGTGGCTGGGCGTGTTCATCGCCACCATCGCCGGCCTGGCCGGCGGCATCGCCATCGGCGTCATCACGGAATATTACACGGCGGAGGACAAGAAGCCGGCCCGGGGCATCGCCAAGCAGAGCGAGACCGGCGCGGCGACCAACATCATCGCCGGCCTGGGTTTGGGGATGCAGTCCACCGCCCTGCCGATCATCGTGCTGGGCGTCGTGATCCTGGTCGCGTACGAGTTCGCCGGACTGTACGGCATCGCCATCGCGGCCCTGGGCATGCTCTCGACCACCGGCATCCAGCTGGCCGTCGACGCCTACGGCCCCATCGCCGACAACGCCGGCGGCATCAGCGAGATGGCCGGCCTGGGCAAGGAAGTCCGCGCCCGCACCGACAAGCTCGACGCCGTGGGCAACACCACCGCCGCCATCGGCAAGGGCTTCGCCATCGGGTCGGCCGCCCTGACCGCCCTGGCCATGTTCAGCGCCTACCAGCAGATCGTGGGCCTGGAGACCATCAACCTGCTGGTGCCCACCGTCCTGGTGGGTCTGCTGTTCGGGGCCATGCTGCCGTTCCTGTTCTCCAGCTTCGCCATGGACGCCGTCGGCCGCGCGGCCTTCTCGATGATCGAGGAGGTCCGCCGCCAGTTCAAGGAGATCCCCGGCCTGATGGAGGGCACGGGCGTCGCCGACTTCCGCCGCTGCGTGGACATCTCCACGGCCGCGGCCATCCGGGAAATGATCCTGCCCGGCATGATCGCCGTGGTGGCGCCGGTGGCCGTCGGGTTCATCGGCGGGACCGAGATGCTGGGCGGCCTGCTGGCCGGGGTGACGGCCAGCGGCGTGCTGCTGGCCCTGTTCCAGTCCAACGCCGGCGGCGCCTGGGACAACGCCAAGAAGCACATCGAGAGCGGCCACTTCGGCGGCAAGGGCAGCGACGCCCACAAGGCCGCGGTCGTGGGCGACACCGTGGGCGATCCGTTCAAGGACACCTCGGGTCCCAGCCTGAACATCCTCATCAAGCTGATGTCGGTGATCAGCGTGGTGATCGCGCCGCTGCTGATCAAGTAGCCGCGATCCCCCGGCGATTCCGCGAACCGGCCCCTCCCCGCAGGAGGGGCCGGTTTTCCTCAATACCCGCCTCTCGATTCCCGATAACCGGAGCAGGGTTCCTTCGGACCTGAGAAACGAGGAGGCTTGCCATGTCCCCCAACCACGTCGACCGTCGGGGTTTCACCCTGACGGAGATCCTGATCGCGGTGGCCATCGTCGCCCTGTTCGCCGGGATCGCCGCCCCCCTGGCCTACCGGCAACTCCAGGGCGCCAGGTCCGACGCCACCGGCCGGGAACTGGCGACCCTGCGCGCAGGACTCCTGGGTTTCTACGAGGACACGGGACGCTTTCCCTCCGCCGGCGAGGGGCTCGCGGCCCTGTTCAGCGATCCGGGGGTGACCGGCTGGCAAGGCCCCTACGTCGGCGGGCGTGAGGGGACCCTCGAGGAGATCCTCCTGGACGAGTTCGGACTCGATTACCACTACGATCCTTCGCCGGTGACCCATCCGGCGGCTGCGGCGGGGGCCGTCGTGGCCAGCGCGGGGGAGGATGGGGTCCTGACCTGCGGGTCCGTCGGCGGGACGTGGCAGCTGGCGGCGCAAACCGACGACCTGCTGGTCCTGGTGACCCCCGGCCAGATCGACCGGAATCACATCCAGGTCTGCTCGGCCTCTCTCCGGGCCATCGGCGAGGCGGCGTCCCGGTACTACCGGGACCATGCGGCCTTCCCGACGGCGCCCTCCGATCTGCTGGGCAGCTACCTGCCCGGTGATGGCGGCCTCTTCCTGGATCCCTGGTTCAGGCCGGTGACCATGTCCGTGCAGAGCAACGGGAACTATCCTCCCGACCTGAACCTGCGGAGCTGCGGTCCGGACCGCACCGATGACGGGGGCGGCGGCGACGACGTCCAGTGGTCGGTGAGCGCGGTGCCTCCCGGCAGGGACGAGACCCTGCGCCGGGTCAAGACGGCCCAGGCAGCATTGACCACGGATCCCCTGCTGGCGCTGGCAGGGGACTGGTCGGGCGCCGATCGCCAGGCTCTTCACCTCGCGTCGGAACTGGACCAGGACGGCTGGGGCCGTTCCCTCCTGGTGGATCCGGCAGCCAGGATCGTCTTTTCCGCAGGCCCGGACGGTCTATCCGAAACCCTGGGCGACAACATTCCCGGTGGGGCAGGATTCGGTGTTGGGCTGCCAGGGGGCGGTGGTGAGGATGACGATGATGAGGACGCGGGTGACGACGGGGACGGCGAGGACGATGACGGCGAAGATGACGATGATGATGACGGAGATGATGACGACGAGGATGATGATGACGATGATGACGATGATGATGACGACGACGATGAGGGCCGGGGACGGGGAGGGCGCGGACGCCGCTAGCGGTTCCCGATCTTGGGTTGGCCTGGAGGCCCGCGGCCCCTATCATGGGCCGCGGGCTTCATCTTGGAGGATGGCCGATGATCCATGGCCGAGAAATCAGGATCGATACAGTGGGTTTTTCCGACATCCGGGACATCACCGGCCAGGTCGCCGCCGTGGTGGAGGAGTCGTCCTTGCGCGAAGGCCTGGTCAACGTGTTCGCGGTGGGTTCCACCGCCTCGATCACCACCATCGAGTTCGAACCGGCCCTGGTGGCCGACATGCAGGAGGCCCTGGAAAAGCTCTGGCCCGGTTCCATGCCCACCCGGCACGGGGACACCTGGGGTGACGACAACGGATTTTCCCATTTGCGGGCGTCGTTCCTGGGGCCCAACATTACGGTACCGTTGCACCGGGGGAAGCTGGTCCTGGGGACCTGGCAACAGATCGTGGTCATCGACCACGACAACGACCCCCGGGAGCGCCGCATCTTCGTGCAGGTCGTGGGGGAGTGACCCGGCGGCCGCCACCAGGAGAGGGAACGATGGCTGATCCCAGACTGTCCGCCCATTTCGCCTCCCGCCAACCTTCGGTCATCCGCCTGGCCCAGATCGAGTTCGCTTCCCGCACCGACGGCACCGAGGCCCTGAACACGGCCATCGGCAACGTCTCGCTGCCCATGCACCCGGCCATGCAGAAGCGTCTGCGCACCCTGGGGGAGGCGCCCAGCCCGTTCGCCGGGGGCGTGGTGAAGTACAGCGCGACGGTCGGCCTTCCGGAGACCAACGCGGCCTTCAGGAACATCATCGCCGCCAGCGGATTCCCCACCGACGGCCTCTTGACCCAGGTCACCGACGGAGGCAGCCAGGCCATGGAACTGGTCGTCGTCGGGTGCTGCGGGCCGGCGGGGACGAAGGACCGCCCGCTGCTGCTGATCGACGCGGCCTACACCAACTACAAGGCCTTCGCCGAGCGGCTGGGCCGGGCGACGGTCTCCATCACGCGCGATCTCGGACCGGACGGGCGCTTCTCCCTGCCGGGGATCGACGAGATCGAGTCGGTCATCCGGGAGCACCGGCCCGGCGCCATGGTCGTCATCCCCTACGACAATCCCACCGGCCAGCTCTACGACCGCCGATCCCTGGCCGCCCTGGGACGTTTGTGCGTGGAGTACGGGATGTGGATGATCAGCGACGAGGCCTACCGGGAGCTCTACTACGCGGGCGAGGAGCCCGTCAGCGTCTGGGGCCTGACCGAGCAGGACGTGCCGGGCATCACCGGGCGCCGCATCAGCATCGAGACAGCCTCGAAGGTCTGGAACGCCTGCGGCCTGCGCATCGGCGGCCTGGTCACCGACAGCCTGGAGTTCCACAAGCGGGCGGTCGCCGAGAACACCGCCGGCCTGTGCAGCAACATCATCGGCCAGTGGATCTTCGCCGGGCTGGCCGGGGAATCCCGCGCCGACCTGCAAGCGTGGTTCGCGCGCCAGCGGGATTACTACCGCGGCATGCTCCAAACCTTCACGGACCGGACCCGGCAGCTTCTGCCCGGGATCATCGTCTCCCGTCCGGACGCCAGCATCTACTCGGTGGTCGATGTCAGGGACATCGCGCCTGCGGATTTCGACGCCCTCGAGTTCGTTCTCTACTGCGCGCGCGAGGGGAAGGTCGAGATCGAGGGCAGGCCCCTGACTCTCCTGACCGCCCCCATGGCCGGGTTCTACAGCGTTCCGGCGGGCCGGCCCAATCCCGGCCGCACCCAGATGCGGATCGCCTATGTCGAATCGCCGGAGAACATGGCCCTGGTGCCGGACCTGCTGGCGGAGCTGCTGGAACGATACCTGGCCTGATGCCATGGCCCGAAATGATGCGAGGCCCGGTTTCCCCAGGGGAGGCCGGGCCTCGCTTTGTCGCGGGTGCCGGCTAGCGGAACAGGGTCTTGACCCTGGACCAGCTGCTGGGCTCCGCCGCCACGATGGTGTTGTAGGTGATCTCCAGCATGGGCCGGTAGTCGGGCATCGGCACGTGTTCGCCGGTGTAGAAGTTCAGCCAGGCCCACTGCGGCAAGGGATTCATCTTCACCGCCCAGCCCACGAGGACGCCGAAGGGCCGGGTTCCGGCGACGTCCGGCGTGACGTTCCAGGTCGCCCATCCCGGAGGATTGAAGGTCCCGGTGGTCGAAGCGGTGGGCAGGTGGTAGTAGGCCGGAGGCGCGTTCCAGGTGACGGCGTTCTCGTCCCAGCCCGGGCTGGTGACCAGGTGGACATCGACCGTGAAGGTCTGCTCGGGAGTCCCGTACTTCTCGTGCTTGCAGAGCCACAGCTCGGCGTTGGTGATCTCGGCGTTGTAGGGGACTTCGGTGATGTCGAACTGGTAGAAGCTCAGGCAGGTGCCGCCGAGCTGGGAGGCCCGGTCGCCGATGTAGGTGTTCAGCGAGGCTCCGTAGTTGGCGTCAGGGTAGGCGCTGTCCACGTAGGCGTCGTCCGTGGCGCGGAGCTGGACGGTGGCGAACTCGGCCGGGGCGGGGCTGGAGAGGATCAGCAGGGCGGCCGCCCCGAGGGCGGTCAGGATCGGCGTGCGCAAGGTTTTCATGGCATCCCTCCTGGTTGGGATCGGGGGTCGGGTGCAACCAGGATGTTTGGCGGGAAGGAATGATCTTACTCTTGCGTTTTCATTTTATCCGTGCGGCCTCCGCGAAGGCGGCAGCGGCCTTTTCCGTCAGCTCATCCTGCAAGAGTGGTTCGACCAGTTCGGGGGTCAGGGTGAAGGTGTCCAGGCCCTCGGCGGCCAGGGCGAGGACCTGTTCGGGCCGGCGCAGGCTGGCCACCAGCAACCGGACCGGTGAGGCCGTTCCGGTGAGGATCCGGTGCATGGCCAGGATCTGGGCGAGGCCGTCGCGCCCCGCATCGTCCATGCGGCCGAGATAGGGGGCGGCGTAGGCGGCCCCGAGCGACGCGGCGGCCAGGACCTGGCCGGGATTGAACACCGCGGTCAGGGTCACGGCGGCGCCTTCGCGCCGGAGCGCGGCTGCAGCCGCGAGTCCGGCTGCCGTGGCGGGGACCTTGACGGCGACGTCCAGCCCCTGGTCGGCGCACGCGGCCAGATCGCGCCCGCGCGCGGCCATCTCCTCGGCCGTGTCGCCCCAGGTCTGCAGGTGGATCTCCCGGGCGCCCTGGGCCGCGGCCTCGCAGGCCAGGCGGCGCAGGGAGTCGACCGTGCAGGGGACGCCAGCCCGTTCCAGCAGCAGGGGATTGGTGGTGACCCCGTGGAAGATGCCCAGGGCCAGGTGGCGGCGCCACCGGTCGATCTCGGCGGAGTCGAGGAACAGGCGAAGATGGGTGGGGGCGGCCGCTTGGGTCATGAGGCGATCCTTCCGGGCGGAGGGTTCAGGCCGGTCCGCCGAACAGGTTCAACTGTCCCGGCCCGTCGTCCCAGACCGGTTCGGCGCATTCGGGCCGGTCGAACTCCGGCCGGTTGACCAGCGGCGTCACGGGATAGGCCAGCAGATCCTCGACCGGGGCCGGCCTCAGCAGTGCCAGGCAAAGATCGGCCTTTTCCGCGTCGAGATCCAGCCAGAGCTTCCAGTCGCCCGGCGGCAGGATGACGGGCATCCGGTGGTGGATGGGGCGCATCAGGCTGTTGGCCTCGGTGGTCACGATGGCGCAGGTTTCCAGGGTCCGCTTGCCGGGGTATTCCCAGCGGGCCCAGACCCCGGCCAGGGCGAAGACCCCCTTGTCCTTGCGACGCATCAGGAACGGCTGCCGGTCCTTGCCGCGCTTCTGCCACTCGTAGAAACCGTCCACGGGGATCAGACAGCGCCGATGGATGAAGGATTCGGCGAAGGCGGGTTTTTCGGTGATGGTCTCGCCGCGGGCGTTGATCAGCTTGGGCCCCCCGGAAGGGTCCCTGCTCCAGGGCGGCACCAGGCCCCAGTCGAGCATGCGGATGATGCGCCCCGGACCGTCCGTCTGGGGCAGGACTGCGGCGATGGGGCCGCCGGGGGCGATGTTGAAACGGGGCGCCAGTTCCGGGACCAGGTCGAGGTAGAAGGCCTCGGCCAGGACGTGGGGGGCGCTGGTGAGCATGATGCGGCCGCACACGGGTGGTCCTTTCGCTTGCCGTCGGGGATGCGGTCCGCCGGATGATACACTCCCGCAGGCCGTCCTGCCACCGGGGAGGCGGGTCGGGGAATCGCTTGATCCTCCGGGCGACTCGTCGATAATGGCGGAAGGACTTCAACGCGCGGGAGCGGAACCATGCAGAAATACGTGATCATGGGTGTACAGGGGTGTGGCAAGGGGACCCAGGCCAAGCTGCTGGCCGAGGGGTTCGATCTGGTACACATCAGCGTGGGAGACATCTTCCGTAGGCAGATCCAGAACCATACCAAGCTGGCAGCCCGCATCAAGCGGATCGTGGCCGGCGGCATGCTCGTGCCCGACGACATCGTTGCCGAGATCATCCACCGCCGCCTGAGCGAACACGACTGGAACTACGGGTTCATCCTGGACGGATTCCCCCGAAACGCACCGCAGGCCGAGTTCTTCCTGGAGAGCTTCGACATCGATGCGGTGATCAACATCGAGGTGCCCGACGAGGTGGTCCTCAAGCGCGTCCTGGCCCGCCGCCTGTGCAGCAACTGCGGCCTGGACTACAACCTCATCTTCCATCGGCCCGAGACGCCCAACCGGTGCGACGTCTGCGGCGGCGACCTGGTCACCCGGGCGGACGACACCGAGACCACCGTCCGTCGGCGCATCGATGACTTCCACCAGAAGACCAGGCCCGTCCTCGACCTTTTCGCCCAGAAGGAACTGATCGTCTCGGCGGACGGCACCGGCACCGTCGAGGAAGTCCAGGCCGACATCCGCAAGAAACTGGGGCTGGCCTGACGGCCAGCCCCGCCTTCACGAATTCCAAGTTCCGGATCCCCCTCAGGATGCCGCCCGGGCCGCCTTCCTCAGCGCCTTGCGCTCGTGGATGGGCAGGATCAGGGTGGGATCCCGCCTGATGCGGCCCTTCTGGATCAGGAACACCAGCCCCCACAGGATGATGCCCAGGCCGTCCACGGCCAGCGACGGCAGGTCCACCGTGGGGGTGACCGCGTGGATGATCCCGGGGAAGAACAGGATGAGGGTGGCGATGGCCATGATGCCCCATTCCAGCAGGCTCATCCCGCAGGCCAGGTAACCCATGGTCAGGCTGCCGAAGGCGACCGTGCCCAGGGCGATGGTGAGGAAGGCCATGAAGATCTCCAGCGGGGTGCCGTCCAGCAGGAATCCCCGGCTGTAGGCGAAGAGGAAGGGCCCGATGTAGAGGAACTTGGCGAACTTGAAGCTGGTCCAGCCGGTCTTCCAGGGATCGGCGCCGGCGATGGCCGCTCCCGCGTAGGCCGCCACGCAGACCGGCGGGGTGATGTTCGAGTCCTGGCTGAACCAGTAGACGATCATGTGCGAGGCGATCAGCACCCAGGCGGCGTGATGCGCCGAGGAGGCGATCAGGGCGCGATAGGCCTCGATGGACAAATCGCCCATGGCGGGGTTGGTCAGCTCCGCGAAGGACACCCCGAAGTTCTGCATGGCGATCATGTTCGAGACCGAGCCCACGGTGAGCACAGCGGTGATCAGGTAGGCGGCGGTCACCGGGACGCCCATCCCGAGCACCAGGGAGGCCAGACCGATCAGCAGGATGGCGACGGGCAGGAATCCGCCCGAGAGGCTGATGATGATGTCGGAGAACTTCAGGCCGATGCCCGACAGGCTGATGGTGCCCACGATGATGCCGATCACGCCGACGGTGGCGCCGATGATCAGGGTGTTCCGGGAGCCCTCGATCATGGCGTTCATGATCTGGCGCCAGCCCATCTTGTGGTCGGGGGTGGCCCAGCTGACGACGACGCAGCTCAGGGTAGCCACCACGGCGGCGAACCCCGCGCTGAAGCCCATCAGCATCATCACCACGATGATGATCAGCGGTGTTGCCAGGAACCATTCCTTCTTGAGGATCTGCCAGGCCGTAGGGGCATCCGGGTCGATCTTGCCGTAGATCCCGTGACGCTTCGCCTCGAAGTGGATCATGACGAACACCGAGAGGAAGTACATGACGGCGGGAAAGATGGCCATCTTCATGATGTCGACGTAGGGGATCTCGGTCATCTCGGCCATGAGGAAGCCGCCGGCGCCCATGATGGGCGGCATGAACATTCCCCCGATGGAAGCGGCGGGCTCGATGGCCCCCGCCACGTGGGGCTTGAAGCCGGCCTTCTTCATCATGGGAATGGTGAAGGCGCCGGTCGACACGGTGTTGGCGATGGCCGAACCGCTCACCGAGCCGAAGAACCCGGACGCGATGACGGCGACCTTGGCCGGGCCGCCGACCGTCCGACCGGCCAGGGCCAGGGGCAGGTCGATGAAGAACTTGCTGGCCCCGGAGGCCTTCAGGAACGAGCCGAAGAAGATGAAGAGGATCACGTAGGTCACCAGGACGTCGGCCATGATCCCGAAGACCCCGTCCTGGTTGTAGTAGAGGAAGTTGAGGGCGCGGGCGATGCGGAACCCGTCGTGGGCGAACGCGCCAAGCACGGGCAGACCGTCCAGCAGGTTGCCGAACATGAGGTAGACCAGGAAGACCACCCCGGCCATGGTCATGCTCAGGCCCAGGACGCGCCGGGCCGCCTCCAGGGACACCAGGATGCCCACGATGGCCACGAAGGTGTCGGTGGTGGATTCGGAGCCCATGCGATAGTTCAGATCGGCGTACTCGACGATCCAGTATCCGACCACGCCGATCGAGACGAAGGCCAGCAGGATGTCCGAGAAGGAAGGACGGTCGGTCCGGGATCTGGCCGTCATGGGGTAGGTCAGGAAGACCATGACGAAGGTGAGCAGGACGTACACGCCCAGGAAATACTGCGTGTCCACGGGCCGGATCGCCGCATTGTACATGTAGAACAGGACCATGAACAGGCCCAGGGCGGAGGTCAACATGTACCAGGCGCTCTTCAGGTCTCGCCCGGACTTCGCGTCCTTCTCCATCAGTTCTTCGAGGACAGCCTGATCGGCGCCCTCGGGCAGGTCGTCCCGGGTGGTGTCGTTGTCGGGTCCGCTCATGGGGCTCGGCTTTCTTGGTTTCGGGGTTCTTTCCTCGTCGTCCGCAAGAGGGGGAAGGCATGGCCCTCCCCCCCGGTTTCCTCAGGACCTCACGGATGAGGTTGTCCGGTCGACGGCCGGACCCATCACTTCAGCTTGTCCGGGACGCTGATCCCCATGTCTTCCCAGAACTTCACCGCACCGGGATGAAGGGGGACCGAGGCTCCCAGGAAATTGTTCTCCAGGTTCATGGTGTCGAAGGTCTTCTTGGCGGCCACCATGGCTTCCATACCTGCCGGGCTCCACAGGGCCTTCATGATCCCGTGGACCACCTCGGCGGGGACGTTCTGGTTGACGCACAGGATGGTCGCATCCTGGAAGGTGGCGCACGCCGGCATGCCGTCGCCATAGGTTCCGGCCGGGATCTCCATGGGGATGTAGGCGAACTCGTCGTAGAAGCCGCTGGCCTGGGCGTCCTCGCCCACCTCGATCAGGCGGATGTCGACCTGGACGCTGGCCTCGATGATGCTGCGGTTCGGATACCCGACCAGGACCCAGAAGGCGTCGATCTTGCCGTCCTTGAAGGCGCTGGCGGCGGCGCTGTAACCCAGGAACTGGGGATCGAAGTTATCCCAGACTCCCAGATGGCGGAAGAAGCGCTCGGCGCTGGCGGCGGCGCCGCTGCCCGCGTTGCCGACGGCCACGCGCTTGCCGATCAGGTCCTTGGCGCTCTTGAAGGGGCTGTCGGCCCGGACCACGAGCTGGGCGGGAGCACCGTAGAGGAAGCCCATGGCCCGCTGGCCGTCGTACTTGGTCTCGTCCTTGGGCAGCTTGCCCTTCCAGCCCAGGGCGCTGTCCACCGCATAACAGAGACCGAAATCGCTCTCCCCGGAGCTGACACGCTTCAGGTTCTCGACCGATCCGCCCGAGCCGATGGCCGAGAGCTTCACGTTTTCGAGGTTCTTGGGTACGTAGACGGCCATGGCGTTGGCGAAGGTGTTGAAGGTCCCTCCGGTGGGGCCGCCGCCGACCTTGCCCTTGAATTCCTGGGCGGACGCCCCGGCAGGGATCAGGGACCAGGCGAGCAGGCACAGGCAGGCCATGGTCAGTATCAGGGTCTTCTTCATTGTCGGGTGCTCCTTTGCGGATAAAGGGGAACGATCCTTGTCCGGATACCCTAGCGGAAAAGGGCATTTTCTGTCAACGGTCCAATAGTTTCGGATTTTTGCAGCCAATCCTCGAACGCTTTCTGCGGGTTCTTCTGGAACTTTGCCGGGAAATCGCTTTAATGGAAGTTTCACGAACGCCGGGGCGGTGTGGTCCGGAACCCGGCGCCCCGTTATTATCCAAACCGAACGCCCGGGGAGCAGGACCCATGCCTCTGTTCAAGTCCAGCAAGGTGATCGAGTCCCAGATCGACGACTTCCTCGATCAGGTGGCCGAGGGTGCCCTGGTCTTCAAGGAAGGCGTGCGCGCCTACCTGGCGGGAGAGCAGCAGGATTTCGAGAGCCGGCTGAAGGCCATCGCCTCCCACGAGTCCCAGGCCGACAAGCTGAGCAAGGAGGTGGAGGCCCACCTCTACAGCCATTCCCTGATTCCCGACCACCGGGGGGACGTCCTCGGCCTGCTCGAGAACACCGACAACATCATCGACATGGCCAAGAGCAGCCTCCACCAGTTCGCTGTCGAGATCCCGGACATCCCGACGGAACTGCACGAAGGGTACCTGCGGCTCGCCGAGGCGAGCTGCCTGGCCGGGGAGTCGGCGGTCATGGCGGCCCGGGCCTTCTTCCGGGACGTGGACGCCGTCAAGGATCACCTGTTCAAGGTCCACCACTACGAACGCGAGGCGGACCAGCTCAGCGACGGGCTCAAGCGCCGCATCTTCAGGATGGACCTCGAACTGGCCCGCAAGACCCAGCTGAGGTATTTCGCCCACAACGTGGAGACGGTCTCGGATCAGGCCGAGGCGGTGGCGGACAGGCTGGCCATCTACGTGATCAAGCGGAACATCTGATGGACATCCTGGTCTTCCTCTCCAGCGGGTTGTTCCTGGGCTGGTCCCTCGGCGCCAACGACGCGGCCAACGTCTTCGGGACCGCGGTTGGATCCCGCATGGTCAAGTTCAGGACCGCGGCTTTCCTCTGTTCCTTCTTCATCGTGCTGGGGGCGACCATCAGCGGCTCCGGGGCGGCCCACACCCTGGGTCAGCTGGGGGCCGTCAACGCCCTGGCCGGGGCCTTCACTGTCGCCCTCGCCGCGGCCCTGGCCACCTTCTGGATGACCCGGCTGAAGCTGCCGGTCTCGACCTCGCAGGCGGTCGTGGGGGCGATCATCGGCTGGAACCTCTACGCCTCGGCCCTGACCGACACCGGTTCCCTGACCCGCATCGTCCTGACCTGGATCGCCTGTCCGCTGCTCAGCGCGTTCAATGCGGTGATCCTGATGCTGCTGCTGCGCTGGGCCATCCGGCGGGCCAAGCCCCACCTGCTGGAACTGGACGCCCTGACCCGGTACGGACTGCTCATCGTCGGGGCGTTCGGCTCATACAGCCTGGGCGCCAACAACATCGCCAACGTCATGGGGATCTTCCTGCCCGAGAACCCGTTTCATGACGTCCATTTCTGGGGCCTGACGTTCAACGCCACCCAGCAGCTGTTCCTGCTGGGTTCGCTGGCCATCGGGGTGGGGGTGGTGACCTATTCCCAGCGGGTCATGCGGACGGTCGGAGGGGGGCTCGTGAGGATGTCCCCGGTGGCCGCCCTGGTGGTGGTGCTGGCTCACTCGATCACCCTGTTTCTCTTCGCCTCGGCCAGGCTCGAACATTGGCTGGCCAGTCACGGGCTGCCCACCTTCCCCCTGGTCCCGGTCAGCAGCAGCCAGGCAGTGATCGGGGCCATCATCGGCATCGGTCTGCTCCGGGGGGGCAGGGGTATCCGGTACAACATCCTGGGGAGCATCTCCCTGGGGTGGCTGGCCACCCCGCTGGTGGCCGGGGTCATGTCCTTCCTGCTGCTGTTCTTCGTGGAGAACGTGTTCGACCAGGAGGTCTACCGGACCATCCGTTTCCGCATCGACCGCCAGGTGGTCGAGGAGGTGGAACGGCTCCATCTGCCGTCCGAGGGCCTCGCCGCCCTGGCCGGCAGGGACATGAGCAACCCCGTCCGCTTCCGGCGCAGACTGAGCAGCGCCACCGGACTGCCCGAGAACCAGCTGGACCTGATCACCGAACTGGCCAGGCTCGCGTCCATCCGCGTCGACCCGGGCGTGCTCGCCCTCGCCGGCGGCCGGGACTGGCTCACGCCGGGCCAGTGGCAGGCCCTGGAGACGCTGGACGGCAATTCCTACACCCGGTCCTGGGCCTTCCACCGGGATCTGGGGGAGGCCTCGCCGGAATGGCGCCCGCTTCCCGACAGCAAGGTGAACCGGTACTGGAACCAGGACCTCCGGCGAAAGCTGGAGTACCTGGACCGGATCTTCCAAACCCAGCCCGAGGAATGACCCATGGGGGATGATCCCCGCCGCGGTACCTTGATGGCGCAGGAGTCCGGGGAACGGGCCTGGAACCGGTGCATCCTGCACGTGGACATGGACGCCTTCTATGCGGCGGTCGAGGTTCTCGACGACCCGTCCCTGCGCGGCCGGCCGGTGATCGTGGGCGGCACCCCCGAGGGTCGGGGGGTGGTCTCGGCAGCCAGCTACGAGGCCCGGGCCTTCGGGGTCCACAGCGCCATGAGCGCCGCCAGGGCCAGGCAACTCTGCCCGGACGGCGTCTTCCTGCCCGGGCGGATGGAGCGCTACGTCCAGATTTCCCGCCTGATCCAGGCCGTCTTCCGCGATTACACCCCCCTGGTGGAGCCCCTGTCCATCGACGAGGCTTTCCTCGACGTCACCGGTTGCCAGCGCCTTTTCGGCCCGGGCCCGGTGATCGGCCGGCGGATCAAGGCCCGGATCCGGGATGAAATCGGACTGACGGCCTCGGTGGGCACGGCTCCGAACAAGTTCCTGGCCAAGCTGGCCAGCGATCTCGACAAGCCGGACGGTTTCGTGGTGGTCACGGCGGCGGAGGCCCCGGCCCTGCTGGCGGCCCTGCCCATCGAGAGGATGTGGGGGGTCGGCAAGGTGTCCGCGGCCCAGATGCACGCCTTCGGAATCCGGACCATCGGCGACCTGCTTGCCGTACCGGCCCCGGCCGTCCGGGCCCGGTTCGGCGACCACGCGGTCCGCTGGCTGGACCTGGGGCGGGGAATCGATGACCGTCCCGTGGTCCCGGACCACGAGGCCGCGTCCATCGGCAACGAGACCACCTTCGCCGAGGAC
>JAHJTW010000271.1 GCA_018829565.1 bacterium
AGTGGAGGAGGGGGTGCGGAGGGTCGCCCTGGTGATGTGCCAGGGGGACGACGCGGTGGCCCGGCCCTCCTTCCGCTACAACGGCCATGCGAGCTGCGCCAGCAGCGACCTGCTGGGAGGCGGGGACAAGCTCTGCCTGCACGGCTGTCTGGGCCTGGCCGACTGCCAGGCCGTATGTACGTTCGGGGCCATCGAGATCACGGAGCTGGGTGTGGCCCGGGTGCTGCCCGAGCGCTGCACCGGTTGCGGGCGCTGCATCGCCGTCTGCCCCAAGCACCTGATCAGCCTCGTGCCCGAGGATGCGACCATCCACGTGCTGTGCGTCAACACGGACAAGGGCGGGCCGGCCAAGAAGGCCTGCGACGTGGCCTGCATCGGCTGCCGGAAGTGCGAGAAGGCCTTCACGGAGGATCCCCGCATCCGGATCGAGAACAACCTGGCCCGCGTCGATTACAGCCATGCCCCGCATGACCCCGCCCTGGTCGAAGCCTGTCCCACCGGGGCGCTGGTCTTCCTGGACCTGCGCGGCGGATCGGGCGGTCCCGGAGCGACGCCATGAAGTTCAAGGGCGGCAT
This sequence comes from bacterium, assembly GCA_018829565.1. GTDB lineage: Bacteria > Krumholzibacteriota > Krumholzibacteriia > LZORAL124-64-63 > LZORAL124-64-63 > JAHJTW01. The sequence goes on from JAHJTW010000271.1 coordinate 576, forward strand.
CCACCCCTCGTACCTGAAGCTGACGGCCGGTCTGCCCATCGAGGCCATGCCCCTGCTGGAGCGCTACCTCGTGCCCATCGGCCAGCACATCGGCGCGCCGGGCGACGTGGTGGTCGAGAAGGGGCAGGCGGTCAAGAGGGGCGAGCCGCTGACCCGGCCGGCGGGATTCGTCTCGGTTCCCGTCCACGCCCCCACCAGCGGGACGGTGAAGAAGATCGCCGATTTCCCCCATCCCCTGGGCAGGCCCCAGCTGTCGATCGAACTCGAAGCCGACGGGCTGGATGCCTGGTGGGAATCCGCGGCGCCGGTGGGCGATTGGCGGACCCTGGCTCCGGCCGCGCTCAGGGATGCGATCCGGGACGCCGGCATCGTCGGCCTGGGCGGGGCGACCTTCCCCACGCACGTGAAGCTCAGCCCGCCCGAGGACAAGCCCATCGACCTGCTGGTGGTCAACGGGGCGGAGTGCGAACCCTACCTGACCAGCGACCACCGCATCATGCTCGAACAGGCGGTCGACGTCTGCGAAGGGGTGGGGCTGATGATGCGGGTGCTGGGCGTGGGCCGGGCGATGGTCGGCGTCGAGGACAACAAGCCGGACGCCCTGGAGGCCCTGCGCCGCGCCTGCCCGCCCGACCTCCCGCTGGAATTCCGACTTCTGGAGACCAAGTATCCCCAGGGCTCGGAGAAGCACCTGATCTACGCCCTCTGCAAGCGGGAGGTGCCCGCCGGCGGCCTGCCCATGGACGTGGGCGTGGTGGTGCAGAACGTGGGGACCGCCGCGGCGTGCGTGCAGGCGGTGCGGGACGGCCGCCCCATGACCGAGCGCGTGGTGACGGTCACCGGCTCGGCCGTGATGGAGCCCCGCAACCTCATGGTCCGGATCGGGACCACCCTGCAGGACGTTCTCGACCACTGCGGCGGGGTGACCGGGGACCTGGGCAAGGTGATCTACGGCGGACCCATGATGGGGATGGTCCAGTTCGACCTGGAATGCCCGGTGCTCAAGGGCACCAGCGGCATTCTCTGCCTGAAGGAGAGCGAGGTCACCCAGTTCGAGGGCCGGGCCTGCATCCGCTGCGGAAACTGCGTGGACGCTTGCCCCATGCTGCTGGTGCCCAGCCGCATGGGCGTGCTCGTGGAAAGGTCGCGCTGGGAGGATCTGGGGGAGGCGTGCGTGACCGACTGCATCGAGTGCGGCAGTTGCGCCTACGTGTGCCCCTCGCGACGTCCCCTGGTCCAGTACTTCAAGCGCGGCAAGCTCGAATGGCGCGCCGTCCAGCGCAGGCAGGATTCCCACGCATGAAACCGCTCGGGAGCAGGGGATGAACACACCGGTCAAGGACACGGTCTCCGTCCAGAACCTCATCGTCAGCGCCTCTCCGCACGTGCACGCTGGGCAGGACGTCCGGGCCGTCATGCGGGACGTGCTGCTCGCCCTGGTCCCCGGGGTCCTGGTCGGCCTGTGGTTCTTCGGGTTGCCGGCGCTGGTGGTCCTGCTCCTGTCCGTGGGCGGCTGCGTGGCGTGCGAGTGGGCGGCCTGCCGGTTGCTGGGGCGCCGGTCCACGGTGGGCGATCTGAGCGCTGCGTTGACAGGCGTGCTGCTGGCCATGAACTTGCCCTCGGGCAGCCCCTGGTGGCTGGTGCTCGTGGGCGCGGTGGTGGCCATCGGCCTGGGCAAGGCCATCTACGGGGGGCTGGGCATGAATCCCTTCAACCCCGCCCTGGTGGCCCGCGTCTTCCTGCTGATCTCGTTCCCCGTCCAGATGACGCGCTGGGTGGTTCCCCGGGGGCCGGGCACGGGCTTCGACGCCGCGACGGGCGCCACCCCCCTGGGCGCCGTCAAGGAAGCGATCAGCCTGGGCCGGCCCCTGACCGCAGTCGACCTGCCGGGTGCCGGCGACCTGCTGCTGGGCGACATGGGCGGCAGCCTGGGCGAGGTGGGAGCGGCCGCCCTGATGCTGGGCGGGTTCTACCTGCTGTGGCGCGGCATCATCCGCTGGCAGATCCCCGTGGGGTTCATCGCGTCCCTCGTGGTGGTCACCGGGATCGCGCATGCGGCGGCCCCCGACCGCTACCTGCACCCCCTGATCCACGTCCTTTCCGGCGGCCTGATCCTGGGGGCGTTCTTCATGGCGACGGACATGGTCACCTCGCCGGTGACCCGCAGGGGGATGCTCGTGTTCGGCGTGGGGTGCGGCCTGCTGACCGCCGTGATCCGCCTGTGGGGCGGCTATCCCGAGGGGGTCAGCTTCGCCATCCTGCTGATGAACGCCGTGACGCCGCTGATCGACCGCTACACCAGACCGCGCGTGTTCGGAGCCCCGCGCCGCGTCCTGTTCAGCGTCCGGAGGGGGTCATGAAGGAACCCGTGAACCTCGCCCTGCGCCTGGGGCTCATCTGCGCCGTGGCGGCCCTGGCCCTGACCCAGGTGGACGCCTTCACGCGGGAACCCATCGCCCTGGCCGAGGCCCGCGCCCAGCGCGAGGCCGTGGCCGCGGTCCTGCCGCCCTTCACCGAACTGGTGGCCGATACCCTGCGGCCCGGGGAGGCCGACCAGGCCCTCTACTTCACGGGGATGGGCCCCGACGGGCCCGTGGGAACGGCCCTGGTGACCGCCAGCGGCCTCGGCTATTCCGGCCTGATCGAGCTGATGCTGGGGCTGGATGCCGAGGGCAACGTCAACGGCGTGCGGGTGCTCCGTCACGCCGAGACGCCGGGCCTGGGCGCCAACTACGCCGCGCCCGAGCTGCTGGACCGCTTCTACAAGGGGCGGCCGGGTGGGGGCGAGTGGAAGGTGACCAAGGACGGCGGTCCGGTGGATGCGGTGACCGGCGCGACCGTCACGGGCCGGGCCATCTGCGACGCCATCGACCGCGGCTGGGATCGCTGGTCGCGGGATCGGGACCGGCTGGGCGCCCCGGGCAAGAAGGAGACACCATGACGGCGACGGCGGTCTTTTTCCGGGGACTCTGGAAGGAGAACCCCATCTTCCGCCTGCTGCTGGGGCTGTGTCCCACGCTGGCGGTCACCACCAGCGTGGTCAACGGGCTGGGGATGGGCCTGGCCTCGACCTTCGTCCTGCTGTGCAGCAACACCATGATCTCGCTGCTGCGCGGGTTCATCCCCAGGAAGGTGCGGATCCCCGCCTACATCGTGGTGATCGCCTCGTTCGTGACCATCGTCGATCTGGTCATGCACGGCTTCTTCTTCGAGCTGCACCGCAGCCTGGGCCTGTTCATCCCCCTGATCGTGGTCAACTGCATCATCCTCGGCCGGGCCGAGGCGTTCGCCAGCCGCAACCCCCTGCGCCTGTCGGTGCTGGACGGCTTGGGCATGGGTCTGGGCTTCACGGCGGGGCTGGCGATCCTGGGCGGGGTCCGCGAACTGCTGGGTTCGGGCAGCCTGCTGGGGATTCCGGTGCTGGGTGCGGACTACCCGCCGGCCCTGGTGATGATCCTGCCGCCGGGAGCCTTCCTGACCCTGGGCCTGCTGCTGGCGGGAATGAACAAGCTGGAACAACGGCGGGCCATCAGGGCGGGGGAGGCCTACGCCCCTCCGCGGGAGATGGATTGCGGCAACTGCGTGCTGTGCAACCTGGGGGAGAACCTCCGCTCGGAGTGATCTCCCCGGTCCGCCGGCCTAGACGATGTTGCCTTGCCGCCGCTGGGGATCGTCCCCGCGGGCGAGGCGTTCGGCGAACACCCGCATCTCGTACATTTGATCCATGGTCAAACCCTGCCCGATGACGGCCGCCCCGTAGACGAAGCCCGCCACGCCCAGACAGACCGGGACCGCGATGATGGCCCAGGGCGTCTCCTTGACCGTCAACTGGGCCAGCCCGAACACCAGACAGGCCAGGGCGATCATCCCCAGCACGCCGTAGACGGCCATGAACCCCGTCCAGACCGCCGGATGGGGAGTGAAACGGCCGCGCAGGGTGCACTCGCCCTCGTCGTCGACCAGCTGGAGGTTCAGGTAGGGCGACAGCAGGGAACGCTGGTCCGGCGGCAGCTGGATGTAGGCGTGCCGGTTGAGGACCTGACCGACGTAGGGCCCGCTGCCGGCGGTCAGGTAGGCCTTCAGGCGGGCGAAGAAATCCCTGGCCTCCCCCTGGCAGGGCAGGATGAATTCTGGTCGCATGCGGGGCCGCAAGGCCATGAGGCGTCCTCCCGGGATCTGGAAATTCCTGATCGAAAGCAATAACCTATAATCAAACTAGGAAATTTGTGCCAGCCGCGGGATCTTACATCCGATCCCCGGGTGACGGATGAGGATCGCGCAGCTATCGTGGCCGGATCCACCCGAACCCAGGAATGGCGGAGCGAGCTTGAGCCCAGTCGAAGACAGCACCGCTGACGGCCTGCCCGGCGACGACCTGACCACCGCGCCCATCCCCCAACTCGTGCGCAGGCTGGCCATCCCCGCTTCCGTGGGCTTCTTCTTCAACACCATGTACAACGTGGTGGACACCTACTTCGCCGGGCGCTGGTCGACCGACGCCCTCGCTGCCCTCTCCTTGAGCTTCCCGGTCTTCTTCATCCTCATCGCCATGGGTTCGGGGTTCTCCACGGGTGCGACCGCCCTGATCGGGGACGCCCTGGGTCGCCGGGATCGCCCGGCCGCCGCCGCCGTCGCCGCCCAGGGGCTGGTGCTGGGCCTGCTGGCGACCCTCGTCATCATGGTCGTGGGTTACGCCTCGGCGCCCTCCCTGTACCGGATGCTGGGAGCGGAGGAGGAGTACCTCGACCTGTGTCTCTCCTACCTCCACGTCATCCTGGCGGGGTCCGGATTCATCCTGACGTTCTACATGTTCAACGGCATCCTCAACGCCCAGGGCGACACCCGCGCCTTCCGGGACTACCTCATCGCCGCCACCGTCGCGAACGTCATCATGGACCCCTGGTTCATGTACGGCGGTCTGGGATTGCCGGCCATGGGCGTGCCCGGCATCGCCCTGGCCACGATCATCGCCCAGGCCGGCGGGGTCGTGTTCCTGGGCCGCCGGGCCCGGCGGACCGGCCTGCTGTGGCGGTCGACCGGCGCCCGATGGCGGCCTGACGGAGCCATCCTGGGCGCCATCGCCGCCCAGGGGATTCCCGCCAGCCTGAACATGATGACCGTGGCCATCGGCATCTTCGTGATCACGTACTACCTCAGCGCCTTCGGGCAGGATGCGGTCGCCGCCTACGGGGCGGCCACCCGCATCGAGCAGATCATCCTGCTGCCCGCCCTGGGACTGAACGTGGCCGCCCTGACGCTGGCCGCCCAGAACGGGGGCGCCCGCCGGTTCGACCGGGTCCGCTCGACGGTGCGCACCTGCCTGACCTACGGGATGCTGGTGGTCCTGGTGGGGTCCACCCTCATGTTCATCGGCGCCGACTGGCTGATGGCGCGCTTCACGGATTCCGCCGCGGTCGTGGCCATCGGGGGCCACTACCTGCGGATCGCGGCTTTCATCGAGTTCGCCTACGTGCTGCTGTTCGTCAACCTCTCGGTGCTCCAGGGCCTGAAGCTGCCCATCTTCGCCCTGTGGATCGGCCTCGGCCGGCAGATCGTCGCCCCGGTGATCCTGTTCACCCTGGCCACGAGGGTCTGGGATCTGGGTCTGGACGGGGTCTGGTGGTCCATCTTCGGGATCACCTGGACCGCGGCCCTGGTGGCGGTCGCCTTCGCCTTGAGGAAGGTGGACGTCCTCGCCTCCAGGTCCGGCAACGATGGCGTGGGAGGGGGACCATGATCCTCTCCGGATCCGGGCGGATCCTCCTGATCGGTTCGGCCGTCCTGCTGACCTGGGTCCTGGCGGGCCTGCGGCCGGCCGCCGCGGCGCTCTGGCCCACCCTGCTGGCCCTGGGGGTGATCCTGGCCACGCGCAGCGCCCTGTCCGGCCTGCTGGCCGGCGCCCTGGCGGGAGCCGTCATCCTGGAGGGGGGCGATCCGGCGGGGGCGGTCGTCCTGCTGGCGAGGGATCACTTCTGGTCCGGGTTGTTCAGCCCCTGGAAATCGGGGGCCATCGTCTTCACGATCCTCCTGGGCGGCTTCGCGGCGGTCCTGGAGGCGGGAGGGGGACCCGAACGGTTGCTGCGACAGTGGGCGGGCGACGGAGGCGACCGCCGGCGCAGGGTGGAAACCGCGGCGATGGGTCTGGGCCTGGTCCTGTTCTTCGACGGGCTCGCCAACAGCATGGTGGTGGGCAGGGTGGCCCGCCCCCTGGCCGACCTCGCGGGGGTGGCGCGGGTCAAGCTGGCCTACATCGCCGATTCAACCTCCTCGGCCGTGGCGTGCGTGGCCCTGATCTCCACCTGGATCGCCTTCCAGCTGGGGATGATCACCGAGGCCTTCGCCCTGGCCGGCCGGCAGGTCAACCCCTACGGCGTGTTCCTGGCCTCCCTGCCCTACAACTTCTACTGCTGGTTCACCCTGGTCCTGCTGGCGGTGGCGGTCCGGCGCGGCTTCCACCCGGGGCCCATGGGCGGGCACTGCCGCCGGGCCCGGCCGCAGGCCGCGGCCGGCCGTGACGGTGTGGCGTCGGCCGGAGAACGTGAAGGGGGCTTCGCCGCCGCCGCGGTTCCCCTGGCGGTCCTCCTGGCCGCCTTCTTCCTGGGATTCCTGGTCCTGGGATCGCCCCTGCCCCTGCTACCCCTCAGCCGGGACAAGCTGGTGGCATCCTTCGGCTCGGATGCCGGACCGCTGGTCATGATGGCGGCGGCCGCCCTGGCCCTGGCGACGGCGATGGTCCTTTTTCCGGAACGGCGGGATGGACGTCTTCGACCGGCGGGACGTGCCGCCGCCGTCGGGATGCGGGGGATGCTCGGGCCGGTCCTGATCCTGCTGGCGGCCTGGCTCCTGGGCGGAGTCATGGGGGACCTGGGCACGGCCGACCTGCTGGCCCGCGCCGCAGGGGGAATCCCCATCCTGGGCCTGTACCCCACCGCGACGTTCCTGGTCGGTGCGGTGGTGTCCTTCAGCACGGGCACCAGCTGGGGCACCATGGGCCTGCTGTTTCCCCTGACCGTCCCGGCTGCAGCCGCGCTCGGGGCCGACGAGCACGGCCTGGTCCTTGTGGTGGCGGCGGTGTTCAGCGGGGCCGTCTTCGGAGACCATTGCTCCCCCTTCAGCGACACGACCATCGTCACCTCCATCTCCTGCGGCGTGACGCCCCACGACCACGTCCGCACCCAGTTGCCGTACGCGCTGTTGACCGCGGCTGCGGCGATCGTCCTCGGTTTCCTGCCGGCGGGATTCGGGTTTCCTGCCTGGGTCCTGCTGCCCCTGGGAGTCCTCGCCCTGGTCCTGTTGCCGGGGATGATTCCCCCGGCAGGACTTTCCGGTAGGGGGCGGATTCCGTAAGCTGATGGCGGCCGGCCTTGAAGCCGCCACCGGGAAGGGGGTCCGGCGGTGGCGGGCGACCACCTGCCCCCATGAGGATGCTGGAATCGAATGAAGTCCTCCAGGTCCCTGATCCAAGCGCTCTGGCCCATCGCCGTCTGGGGAATCCTGGCGATGGCCGGGTGCGCGGAGGACCCGGGACATCCGGAGGCGGGCGAAGCCGCCCTGGACATCCGGTGCCTGCCCCGGGGGCTGGGCGCTCCCTGGACCCTCGAGCAGCCGGGGGGACGGGTCTCCGTCGGCTACGGGGACACCACGCTGGCCGGGCTGACCCCCGGTGATCATGTTCTCGTCTGGTCCCGCGTCCCCAGCTGGATCAGCCCTGACCCCGACACCCTCGCGGTCCGGCTCGCTTCGGGCAGCCGGGATTCCCTGGTGGGCCGCTACCGACAACCCCAGGCCGGAACCGCGGTCCTGAACATCCAGCCCCAGCCACCCGAACTGCAGGCCCCCTGGTTCCTTGACCGGGGAGACGGCTGGACCAGGGAGGGGTCGGGCGAGGCCAGGATCGAGGGACTGGCCACTGGGACCTATTCGCTGTTCTGGGGACACGTCGCCGGCTACTACCTGCCGCCCGGCGGGTTCCGGCAGTTCGAGCTGGCGCCCGGCGCCTCGGTGACGGCCGCGGGAATCTACCGGCAGGAATCGCTGCCGTCGGGAACCCTGATCATCGACGCCGAACCCGACCACCTCTTCGCGTCCTGGGAACTCGGGGGCCCGGACGACCAGGTCTACCGCGGGCAGGGGGACGCGACCTTCTACGGCATGGCTGCGGGAACCTATTTCCTCGAATGGGGGGATGGGGGAGAGTGGGGGCGACCCCGCGTGGGCTCACCTACCGGACTGCTGATCGCCAATCAGGTCCTCCGTTTCGGCGGGGACTACCTTTCCCCCGACGTGCCGGAGGTCCCGGGGGTCCAGGTGGGAAACGGGCCCATGGCGGGCGAAGTCGCCGTATCCTGGGATTCCATCGACAACTCCCTGGATCCCGTCGCGCGGTACGACGTGGCGGCCAGTCCCGACGGTCCCATCACCTCCGGGACCTTCGCCTCGGCCCTGCTTCTCGGCTCCTTCCCCCACGCGGGTCTCCACACCCACTACGAGCAGGTCTTCGCCCCCGACGACGGCCTGGAGATCGGCCGGCGCTACTGGTTCGCCGTCCAGGCCAGGGACGAGACCGATCGGGCTTCGCCCGTGACGGAATCCCCGGACCATCTGGTGAGCAGAGGCTGGCATCTCTCCGGCGTGGTCCGTGATCATCGGGGCGAGCCCGTGGCCGGGGTTCCTTTGGACGTCGCCTACATGGGCGGGGAAGGCCCGACCCTGCGGGCCTGGTCGCAGGAGGACGGGACGTTCCTGTCGCCCCTGCTCCTGGCCTTCAATCCGGTCGGCGTGGTCACGGACGCGGCGGAATCCCATCCCGGGCTGTATTACGATGTCCGGATCGAGGGTCTGGACTGGGACGGCCAGAACGGCCTGGACATCACCCTGATTCCCCGCCACTTGCTGGACGACGCCTGCAGCGAGTTCGACCACGACTTCCTGACCTACCTGCGGGGGATGACCAACACCACCAACCCCACCAACAACCGGCCCGACACACGGCTGTGGAAGTGGGAGCGGTTTCCCCTGAAGGTTTTCATCCCCGCAGCGACCGGGACGACGGGCCTGGACCTGGCGGATCTCTGCCGGGAGATGCCGCCCGTCTGGAACCTGCACCTGGAGCAGGATGTCTTCGCCATGACGGACCAGCCCGACTCGGCGCAGGTGGTCTTCCGGTTCGACGACGACCTCCCCCAGTTGAACGGGCAGGTTTCGGTGCTGCTGCCCCAGGGCGGTCACTTCATCGGGGACGTCATCCCCGCCAGGATGGAGGTCTACATCAACTCGACCATGGGCATCGCCCGGAGGGTCCAGGAGGTCGCCCTGCACGAGCTCGGCCACGTGCTGGGGATCGCGGACCATTCCCAGTGTTCGGACGCCGGCTACCTGATGTACATCAGCAGCAGCGGGGCCCTGGACCGCGGGATCGAGGCGGCGATCCACCCGGACGAGAAGGTCCTGGCGTGGACCATCATCAACCTGCCCCAGGGTGTCGACATGGCGAATTACCTGGCGAGGTGACGGCGGGTTTCCGGCAAAGAACGAGGCGGGGCTCCCCGGGGAGTCCCGCCTCGTCTGATCGGTCGGGATCCTTTCGGACGACTACTTCTTCTTCGGCAGCGTGGACGGGTCGATCCGGGTCAGTTCCCCGGGCCCGGCGACCAGCTCGGCCTTGCCCGCGGCGGTGATGGTGATCGTGGCCGCGCTCCACTCGTCCCCCGAGTCGGAGAGCGACCCGTGATAGGTCGTCACCGTCTGCTGAGGCGTGCCCTCGTTCAGCCGGACCACCACCGTGCAGCCGGTGGGGGTGGGATTCTCCGAATCATGGTCGCTGTAGTAATGGACGCGCACCGCATAGGTGCCGACCGAGGCCGAGGTCGTCGTGATGTTCTCGGGACCGTAGCCGTCCGTGTCGTCGAAATCCAGGTTCAATCCACTGGACGTGGAGGAATGGGACCAGCCGCAGGACTCGCCGGCGGGGTCGGTGACCCAGAGGTCGACGTCCGTGCCGCCGGTGTCCCAGGTCAGGGTCACCCGCAGGGCGGCCGGGGGAACCTGGGCGCGGAAGCTGGTCGTGTCCTCGGCGTGGCGCGAGCCGGAGTCCGCGACGACCAGCACCGAGACCGACTGGGACTGGGCCGACGCCTCGACGGCGATGTCCTGGCTGAAGCGCCCGTTGCTGAGGTTCATCGTGAAAACCTGGTCGACGTCCCCGCCGATGGCGAGCTGCGCGGTGGTCAGGGAGGGGTTGGCCACCGAGCCCGAGATGTTCAACACCCGGTCGGTCACGGGGGAACTGATGGGGTCGATCTCGACGCCGAAGACGACGCCGAAGATCATGTCCTGGGCCAGGGTCACCCCTGCGGTGGAGAACTCCAGGGTCACGGCTCCCTCTTCGGGGCTGTAATTGACCGGCAGGATGAAGTTCCCGCTCAGGTTGACCGTGCCGCCGGCGGGAATGTTCACGCCGGAGCCGCCGGTCAGCTGGGCGGTGATGCGGTCCTGGCCGTGCAGGCTCGCGGTGCCGGACACCGCCACGTCGCCGTGGTTGGCCAGGGTGATGGAGACGCCCACGGTCTCGCCTGGATTGACCTCGCCGTCGTTGAACTGCTCGCTCGTGATCGACCACGACGCGATCTCGACCTCGGCGCCGGTGGTCCGCACGCTCGCCGAGCCCTGCCTGGAGTTGCCGAGGGTGTCGGTGACTTCCAGATCGACGGTGTAGGTCCCGATCTCCTTCGGGGTGAACACCAGGGAAGCCCCGCTCTGGGACTTGCCCGTGAATTCCCCGCCGGTGATGGTCCAGCCGAAGCTCAGGGTCGAGCCCACGACGCTGGCGGCCGTGGCGGTCACCGTGACGGGCTGGTCGATGGGGCTGGTCTCCGGACTCGCCGCCACGCCCTCGAGGATGAGGCTGTTGGCCGCGAAGTTGTACATCTCGTGCAGCATGGTGGTCGCCTGGTTCTTGACGATCTCCAGGTTCTCCTGCACCGACCGCACGTAGCCCTCTGCGATGACCACGACCTCGTAGACGCCGGTGGCCAGGGGGATCTGCGTGTCCGGGTCGACGCCGTCGACGATGGCGACCTTGGGCTCGTCCTCGGGCTGGTCCTTCTTCTTGATGAGGATGGTCTTGCGGGAGGTCAGGTTGGTCAGGGAGTCGGCGTCCTTGACGATGCTGCGGACCTGGCCCTTGTCGTCCTCGGGCTGGTCGCCCGAGATCATCTGGTCGCCGATCTCCACGAGCTCGTCGCTGCCGCTGACGGCCCCGACGTAGTTCTTGACCTGGTCCTTGGCGGCCTTCTTCAGGGTGTGGACCGTCTCCGTCTTTTCATCGTCGTCCCAGAGGTGGACGTCCCCCCGGGTCCGTTTCTTCAGGGGATGATCGTCGGGCAGGTTGCGGTAGTAATCGATTTTCTGCTGGGTGGTGGATCCCTCCAGCTCGCCGATGGGCACGTATCCCTCCTGGGAGTCCCCGCGATTGATCGCGTCGATGATCCTCTCGTCCCTGGCGGCGTTGTGCTCCTCGAGGCGCTTGGCGAAATCGGAGACGATGGGGATGCCCGAGTCCGAGGCGGAAAGAGCCTCGCGCAGGGAATGGGATCCGCTCAGCACCCGCCAGCTGGTCCGGACCATCTGGCCCGAGGACACGACGGTCTTCTTCACGACGGTGAACAGGCCCTTGGCCACGGAGCCGGCGGCATCGGTGAACATGCCCTTGCCGGCGGAGCCGTAGGCGTGGATGTCGTCCTCGAGGGCGATGAGGGCGTCCATCTTGGCGCCGACGACGACGGTCTTCTGGACGTAGTCGTTGACCAGGGTCGAGATCTGGGCGTTGTCCGGTACCTTGGCGCTGAAGGCGCCTTCGAGCTGGTCCCATGAAGCGTCGAGATCGGAAAAGGAATCCTGGAGTTCCCGGCTCGTGGGCCAGTAGTCGTTGATGCTGTCCTCCATGTTACCGGAAGGAGGGGGTGTCGGTCCGGTGGGGTCGTCGCCTCCGCAGCCGGTGATGGCGGTCACGAGCAGCAGGATCAGCAGCAGTCGAGCTCTGGATGTCAAGGTCGGCCTCCTCGTTGTTGGGCGATCGCGGCCGGGAAAACCGTTCCCCGGTCCGGATGATTTTTCCCCGGCGCCCCTGAAACGGCCCCGGTATTCCCGTAGATCCTCCACCACAGCAAAGCTAATGCCCTGCTGCAGCGGGGGATAGAATTTTTTGAAAACATCCGGTCGAAAAAGGAGGAAATGGGGATTGATTGCGGCTCAGACCGGAGGACGGTTGCCCTCCCCGTAGCCGGCCATCTCGACGTAGCCCCGACCGACCGAGGCGCCGGCGGGTCCCCGGGAACGGACGGTGACCGCTCCTTCCCAGTAGTGGACTCCCGACAGGCGGGAGACGTTCTCCTGGTCGGGCATCACCGCCCGCAATTCCAGGTCGAGTCCCGCCGAGGGCACCTCCAGGATCCAGCTCACCGGGTATTCGGCGCCGGTGACCGGACTGCGCCAGCGGTCCCGCGGTTCCAGCCGGAAATCGCCGTCCGCCAGGGGGGTGGTCGAGCCGTCGGGGGCGACCAGGGTGCCCGACCCGAACCCTTCCCCTCCCTCGGGCCCGAAGAGCCGGTAGACCATCAGCTCGCGGCCGTCGGCCAGCTGGAGGCTGACCCAGTCCCAGCCCTTCTGATCGGGGGCCAGGGTGCTGGTGAAGATCTCCTGGTCCATCCAGCATTCCCCGCGGACGCGGATCATGGCCCCGTTCCGCATCACCGATCCGCTGACCTCCAGGCGGGTGAGGGCGGCGTACAGGCTGCCGGCGGTGCCGGCGGCGTTCTTGGCGCTGAACCCCTGGTCGCCGTGCAGGACCACGGGCTTGACCGGCCGGCACCTCAGGTCGAAGGCCAGGCCCCGGCGTTCATCGGACGCCCGCAGGGCGAACGTCTGCCCGTCGAACCCGAGGGACCAGAGGTCCGCCGTGCCCCCTGGTCCGCGGCACCAGGCGATGACGGTGTCGCCGGGAGCGCCGAACCCGCCCAGCAGCGGGGTCGCCCGCCACAGGACCTCGCTGAAGAGGTGATCCCCGGCGGTCGCATCGCTGATCGCGGCGTGAGCCATGATGCCGCCGCGTGCCGCCAGACCGGCCTCGGGCGTTCCGGTTCCCGGGGGCACCATGCCCAGCCGGAAGAACGTCAGCTGGAAGCCGAGGGTGTCGCCCGGGATTCCCGCGTCGTCCTCCGGTTCCAGATGCCCGGTGAAGTACCACCACTCGGTCTTGAATTCCGGATGGGCGTAGTGGTCGCGGGGCCATTCCCACCGGTAACCCGGAGCGGCCCGGCGCCAGCCGGGGTCGGATCCCGCCCCGCAGGGAAGGGCCAGCGCAGCGATCAGGATCAGCCAGGTCCACCGTGCCATGGGGTTCCTCACAGGTCGTCCCGGCTCAGCTGGGCGGGGCTGGACAGCCCCGACTTCCAGGCCGGGTAGATGCCGGCGGCAAGGGCCGCGCCGAGGATGACGGCGACCTCCAGGGCGAGGGCGCCGAGGGGCACGTCCGGCCGGATCGTCCAGCCGAACCATTCGCGGTTGATGACCAGGATGAGCAGGGCGGCCAGGCCGGCGCCGCCGCCGAGCCCCAACGCCAGCCCCAGACCGGCCATGGCGAGGCCTTCGCCCAGGAACATCCGTGAGATCTGGGCGCGGGTCGCCCCGAGGGCGCGGAACAGGGCGAGCTCCCCGGCGCGCTCCCGGACCTGGATGAGCTGGGCGAGGGCCAGGCCGCAGGCGGCGATGAACAGCGCCATGGTCTGCAGCGTGCGCGTGACCGCGAACGTCTGGTCGAAGATGGCCAGGACTTCCCGGCGCAGGGTGGCGTTGCTGCGGAAGACCAGGGGGCGCCCCCGATGGGTCCGCTGGAGCTCGGCGACCACGGCGTCGGGATCGGCGCCGGGCTGCAGGAACAGCGCGGCGTTGTTGGGCTGGTCGGACCGGAAGTGGCGTCCGAAGGTCTCCAGGGTGGTGAACGCCGTGCCGGCTTCGCTGGTGTAGTCGAAGGCCACCCCTGCGATGGGCAGGGACACCGGTCCGTCGGGACCGGCCAGGACCAGGTCGTCCCCGGGTCCCAGCCCGGCCTTGCGGGCCAGGGGCTCCCCGATGACCACGGCCTCGGAGGCGAGCAGCCGTCCGGCCACCGCCTCGGGGTCGCCCGCGTAAAGGGGAAGCCGGGAGGCCAGGGTGACGCCGGGGACCGCCGAGAAGGCGATGCCGCTGAGCCAGACCCGGTGGCGGCCGTCGGCGGTGCTCACGCGCAGGCGGCGCTGCGTCTCCACGGCCTGGACGTCGGGTCTGCCGCCCAGCGCGGTCAGCAGTTCCGCGTCGAGGAACGCCTCGTTGCCGGCGCGGATCCAGGACTCGGTGGAGACGTAGACGTCGGCCCGGATGGTCACGTCGAGCCAGGTGACCAGCGTCTGGCGGAAGCTGCCGACCAGCAGGGTGATCCCGACCATCATGCTGATGGTCACCGCCAGGGCCGCCACCGCGAAGCTGCTCGTGCGCAGGCGGATGGTCAGGTTGCGCAGGCTGAGGACCCAGCCCAGGCCGCGGGGGCGCAGGGGGGCTCCCGCCGCCCGGATCACGCCCGGAACCAGGAGCGGCAAGCCGATCAGCATGACGAAGCCGAGGATGAAGCCGGCGTAACGGTTGCCCCCGCCGGCGGCCACGAACCAGAGCAGGCCCGCAGTCATCGCCGCGACGGCGAGCAGGGCGAGCGGGACCGCAGTGCGCCGCGCTCCCTCGTGCATGGTCAGCGGCGAGAGCAGTTCGACCACCCCGCGGCGCGACATGTCGAGCGCGGGCAGGACCGCCCCGCAGAGCGCGCCGCCCAGCCCGACGGCCGTCCCGATGATGATGACCGTGGGGGTGAGGACCAGGCGCGAGATCTCCTCCAGGACGTAGATGCTGGTCAGGGTGGCGCTCACCGTCTCCACGTTCCACAGGGCGATCCGGAATCCGGTGGGGATGCCGATGGCGACCCCCAGCAGGCCCAGCACCCCGGCCTCGGCCAGGATCAGGACGAGGACCTGGCGGGGTTGCATCCCCAGGACTCGCAGGACCCCGAATTCCCTCCGCCTGCGGACCAGGCTCGCCTGGACGCTGGCCAGGACGAGGAACAGGCCCACGAACACGCTGATCAGGCTCAGGGCGGTCAGGTTCAACCGGAAGGCAGCCAGCAGCCCGGCGGCGTCCTCGGCCCGCTGCTCGGGAGTCAGGACCCGCACGCCGGGTCCGAGGTTCCGCTGGAGCCTGGCGGCGGCAGTCCCTGGGTCCTCGTCCCCGGCCAGGACGATGTCGATCTGGTGGATGGCGTCGGGCCGGGCGAGCAGGGCCTGGGCCTGGGCGACGTCCATCACGGCGATGTTCACCGGAGCCAGGGGTTCGTAGCGCTGGAAGTCGACCAGGGCGCCGATGACCAGCCGGGCCAGGCGGCTGCCGCTGCTGACGGGGACGGTATCGCCGACGGCCCAGCCGTGACTTGCCGCGAGATGGGGGGTGACGGCGCACCAGCCGGGAACGGCCATGGCCGCGGCCACGAGGTCCCCGGGATCGGCGGCGGAGCCCGTTTCGTCCAGCTGCCGGGTCAAGGGGTAGCGGACGGGGGCGAAGACGTCGAAGCCCACGATCTGGATGAGGTCGCCCGAGCCGTCGGCCAGGGCGGCGTCGAGGCGGCAAAGTGGCCAGGCGTCCCTGACCGCCGGATCGGCCAGGACCCGGGGCAGCAACGCCGGGTCGATGGTGGGGACGGTGCCCAGGACGGTCAGGTCGGCCTGACCGCTGACGGCCCGGACGCTGCCTCCGAAGGCCTGAAGGGCCCCCTGGTTGAGGGTCTGGATGGCGACGACCGAACCGACGCCCAGGCTGACGCCCACCACCGTCAGCAGCAGCAGGGTCCGTCCTTCGCGGACGAGACCCAGCAGACCGTGACCGAGCACCCGGATCATGAGGGGACGCCCGGGTCCTGCCGCAGCCGGCCGTCATGGAGCTCGAAGATGCGCTCGGCGCGCGCGGCCACGGTCAGGCTGTGGGTCACGAGCAACAGGGCGCACCGTTCCGCCTCGGCCATTTCCAGCAGGAGGTCCAGGATGACCTGTCCGGTGCGGTCGTCCAGGCTGCCGGTGGGCTCGTCGGCCAGCAGAAGGGAGGGCTTGTTCAGCAGGGCCCTACAGAGGGCGACCCGCTGCATCTCCCCGCCGGACAGGCGTCCCACCGGATCCCGGGACCGGTCCGCCAGACCGACCCGATCGAGCAGCTCCCCGACCCGCTTCTCCAGGCCGCCGCCCGGCCGCCCGTCGATCCAGCCGGGCAGGGCGACGTTCTCGGCCACGTTCAGGTGAGGAAGCAGGTGGAAGAACTGGAAGACGATGCCGATCCGGTCGCGGCGCAGCCGGGTCCGCGCGTTCTCGGTCATCCCTCCGAGATCCTCGCCGTCGATCAGCACCCTGCCCGAGGTGGGCACCGCGATGCCGGCCGCCAGGTGGAGCAGGGTGGTCTTGCCGCTGCCGCTGCGGCCGACCAGGGCCAGGCACTGGCCGGCGTGAAGGGAAAGATCGACACCGTCCAGCACCGTGCGGGCGGAGCCGGATGCGGCCGGAAAGACCATCCCGACGCGATCGAGGACGAGGGAGGGGAACGGTCCGTTCACGATCAGCGTCCTTCCGTGGCCGGGTCCCGGATTCAGCGGCGGAACAGGGCCTTGACGGAGCCGAAGGCGCGGGGCGTCGCGGGCACCGCCGGGTTGGCCCCGAACACCAGGTGGTCGACGACGAAGGCGTCCCCGCGGCCGCCCAGGGAGACGCTCACGATGGGGTCGCGGGGGTCGTCGCTGCTGATCAGGAGAAACCCGTTGCGCTGGGGAGTCAAGGGAAAGCCCAGGGCCGAGAGCCGGCCCAGGCTCGTGCCGTTGACCACGAGTTCGTGATTGATGGTGACCTGCTGCAGGGCCATGCCCAGCCAGGCTGCGCCCCCGGGCACCAGGAACATGACCGGACGCCAGTCGGACGAACCGTAATACTGGCTCTGGTTGCCGGGCGCGTTGACCAGCACGCGGCTGCCGTCCCAGACCCCCGCCTCGAAGCTGTCCCCCCAGGGATCGCCCGCCACCGGGTCGAAGACGCCCGGCAGGGTGGTGGCCGGGGCGCCGGAAAAGGCTCCGGACGGGTCGGCCAGCAGGAACTCGAGGCCCGGGGCCAGGAAGACGTCCTCGAAGTCCTCGACCGTCCCCGGACCCAGGCCCAGCTCCGCATCGGGCGTTCCCCACCGTTCGGCGGGGATGTGGGCGACGTCGAAGGCTCCCCGGACGGGGGAGGCTCCGAAGTTCAGGAGGATGCAGGCGGCGGCCGTCAGGAGGATTCTCGGGGTCATGGCAGCATTCCTTTCCTGTCGTGGAGGATGCCGATCACGTCATCCTGCATGTCTTCCACCCAGAGACCGTACATGGCCGTCGAGAAGTGGAGTCCGTCCCGGGCCACCAGATCGCTGCGGCCGGCGGCCGTCCGGGACAGGGGGGTGATGTCCAGCCAGTGCGCTCCGCCGTCCAGGGCGACGGGGCAGGCGGCCGCGTTGAACGTGTCGATGGCCGCGGAGACCGCCGCACCGCCGAAGAGTTCGCCCATGGGCGTGATCCCGTAATCGGGGATCGAGAAGACGATGACGCGGTCAGGGCGACCGCCCGCCGCGGCGACGGCGCGTCCGACGATGTCCCGCAGATCATCTGCGAAGGCGTCCGGCGGCAGGTCCTGGAACTGGTTGTTGACCCCGATCATCACGGTGACGAGATCATGGGTCCCCGTCGGCGGCGTGCGGTCGAGCGCTGCAAGGAGGTCCCCGGTGGTCCAGCCGGTGGCCGCGAGGCTGGTCACCGCGAGGGTGTCGCCGCGGACCAGCAGGGAGTCGGCCAGCTGGCGCGGCCAGGCGCCCCACTCGGGCACGCCTTCGCCCACGGTGTAGGAATCCCCGAGGGCGAGCAGGGAAAAGGCCCGGGTGGCGACGGGCCCGGGTCCGGGGGCCGTCGGGCCCGGATGATCCCGGCACCCTCCGGCGCAGGCCAGCGCCGCGAGGACGGCGCACGCAAGGATCCCTGGCGCGGCAGGCTTGCCGTGCGGCATCATGGGCATACCTCGAATGGATGGGGGGACCGGGCGGGTGGATCGGATCCCCGTTCATGAATGGACAATCTAAATCCGGTTCGCGGATCCGCTACCGGGTCGGAGGGTCAGGCGATGGCCCCGGGCAGACCGGCCAGGCGCCGCAGCACGCCCAGCTGTCCGGCGTGGTAGGCCTCGTGGAACTGGAGGAGGCCCAGCCCCTCGGCCACCGTACATCGCCCCAGGGGAGGAGGCAGGTCGACGACACTGGCCAGCTGCTCGGGAACCAGGTCGGGTATGGCGGCGGCGATCTTCTCCTGGGAAGCGTGGAAGAGCGCCAGCAGATCGGCCAGGGGGATGCCGGGATTCCCGGCATCCCCGCTTGCGCTTCCGCGTTCGTAGGGTGCTGCCGCCTCGCGCGACAGGGCGGGTTCCAGGCCGAGCAGGAAGTGGACCCCGTTGCGGCCGGTCAGGATGTGGCCGAGGATCCAGCTGGCGCTGCTGCCGCCGGTAGGAGGGTGAACCAGGGCCTGATCCTGGGTCATGCCCTCGAGGTTCACCCCCACGACGTGGGCTGTGAACCGGAACTGCCTGGCCAGGACGCCGGTGACCATGGTCACTCCTTGACCAGCATCCGGGCGGCCTCGTAGACCGTCTCCGAGAGCGTGGGATGAGGATGGATGGTCTTGCGGAGGTCCTCGCCGGTGGCGGCCATCTCCATCGCCAGCACGCCCTCGGCGATCAGTTCCCCGGCGCCGGGGCCGGCGACGGCGATCCCGAGCACCGCGTCGGATTCCGGATCGGTGATCACCTTGGTGATGCCGTCCTCCCGGCCGAGGGTCAGGGTGCGGCCGTTGCCGCGCCAGGGCAGCTTCGCGGTCAGGACCTTGCGGCCCTGCTCGCGGGCCTGGGTCTCGGTCAGCCCGCACCAGGCGACCTCCGGATCGGTGAACACCACGGCGGGAACGGCGCGGGGATCGTAGACGGCCTTGAGTCCCGCGGCCGCCTCCGCGGCCACGTCGGCCTCCCCGTAGGCCTTGTGGGCAAGCATGGGTTCGCCGGCGATGTCCCCGACGGCGAAGATGTGGGAGACCCGGGTCCGGCGCTGGGCGTCCACGGGGACGAAGCCCTTGGCGTCGACCTCGATGCCCGCGGCCTCGAGGCCGAGGTTCTCCGTGTTGGGCCGCCGTCCGATGGAGATCAGGACGCGGTCGAAGGTCCGCTCCTGCGACCCCTTCTTGTCCTCGAGGGTGACCTTGACGCCGCCCTTCTGCTCCTTGATCGCCGCCACCTTCGTGGACAGCATGATGGACTCGAACTGCTTGTCCAGGCGGCGCTTGAGCACCGAGACCAGGTCGCGGTCGCAGCCGGGCAGCAGCCCGCCCGTCATCTCGACGACCGACACCTTGCTGCCCAGGGCGGCATAGACGGATCCGAGCTCCAGGCCGATGTACCCGCCGCCGACCACCAGCAGGGAGCCGGGCACGTCCTGCAGGGCCAGGGCCCCGGTGGAATCGACGATGCGGTCGCTCGCCTCGATCCCGGGCAGCATGATGGGACGGGAACCGGTGGCGATGATGGCCTGCTCGAAGGTCATCTCGCCCTGGAGTTCTCCGGCTGCGGACACCTGCAGGGTGCTGGGCCCGGTCAGGCGGGCGGTGCCCCTCACGTGCGTGATCTTCTTCTGCTGGACCTTCATGCCCAGGCCGCCGGTGAGCTTGCCGATCACCTCGTCCTTCCAGGCCCGCACCCTGTCCACGTCGATCTCCGGCGGAGCGAACTTCACGCCGATGGCCTCGGATTCGGCGGACTCGTTCACCAGCTTGGCCACGTGCAGCAGGGCCTTGCTGGGAATGCAGCCGCGGTAGAGGCAGACGCCGCCGGGATTCTCGGCGGGGTCGATCAGGGTGACCTCGAGGCCGAGCTCGGCGGCCTTGAAGGCGGCGTGGTAGCCCCCGGGACCCGCGCCGATCACGACCAGACCGGCCTTCGCGGGGATGGTGTTCGTCTCTGCCATGCTGCTATCCCTTCATCACGAGGTTCAGGGGCTGTTCCAGCGCTTCGCAGATCCAGCGCAGGAAGCGGGCGCCGTCCGCCCCGTCGATGACGCGGTGATCGTAGGTCAGCGACAGGGGCATCACGAGCCGCGGCCGGAATTCGGAGCCGTTCCACACCGGGGCCATGGCCGCCCGCGAGACGCCCAGGATCGCCACCTGGGGGGCGTAGACGATGGGGGAGAAGGCGGTCCCGCCGATCCCGCCGAGGTTGCTGATGGTGAACGTGCCGCCCTCCATGTCGGCGGGGCTGATGCGCCGCTCGCGGGTCTGCTCCGCCAGGGCGTTCAGTTCGACGGCCAGGGTCTCGATCCCCTTGCGGTCGGCGTCGCGGATCACCGGCACGAGCAGGCCTCCGGGCGTGTCCACGGCCACGCCGATGTGGACGTAGTCCTTGAAGATGAGCTCCTGGTGGGCGAGGTCCAGGCTGCTGTTGAACTGCGGGAAGGCCTTCAGGGCGGCGGCGCAGACCTTCAGCAGGATGGCGGTCGTGGTCAGCTTGTTCTCCGGGGCGGCGGTGCGGTTGAAGTCCTTGCGGAAGGCTTCCAGGCCGGTGATGTCGGCCTGGTCGTCCTGGGTGACCATGGGGATGGTGGACCAGGCGTAGCTCATGGCGTCGGCCGTGATGCGGCGCACCCTGGACAGGGGCTCCTGGTGCACGGGACCCCACTTGGTGAAGTCGGGCAGGGGCCGTTGCGCGTGCAGGCCGGGGAACTCGCCGGTCGCCGCGGGGACGGGCCCGCCTCCGGTGATGCGCTGCATGGTCTCGCGGACGAAGGTCCGCACGTCGTCCTCGCTGATGCGGCCCCCCGGTCCGGTGCCCTGCACCTGGTAGATGTCCACGCCCAGATCGCGGGCCAGCCGGCGGATCGAAGGCGCCGCAGGGGCGACCCGGTCCCCCGTGCGTACGGTCTGCAGATCGACTGCGGGGGCGGTGGGGGACTCCGGTTCTGCGCCGGCTTCCGGAGCCGCCGCGGGCACAGGCGCGGTTGCGGGTTCTTCTGCCGGGGCCGGTGCATCCTTCGGTGCGTCCTTCGGTGCGTCCTTCGGTGCGTCCTCGGAGGCGTCCTCGGAGGCGTCCTCGGAGGCGTCCGGTGCGGACGCGGTCTCGGCGGCCTTCTCACCGGCGGGATCCCCGAGCATGATGACCGCCCCGATCTCCACCTCGTCCCCCTCGGCCACCTTGACCTCGGTGATGACGCCCTGGAAGGGTGAGGGGATGGCCACCACGGCCTTGTCCGTCTCCATCTCCAGGAGGGTCTGGTCGGCCTCCACCTTGTCGCCGGCGGACACTGAAATCGAGATGACGGTGCCCTTGACGACGCCGTCGCTGACTTCCGGTACGCGGATTTCCTGTGCCATGCTGGTCCTTCCCCGCGGGGACCCGGGCCGCCCAGGCGGCCGGGCCCGGGCGGTCAATCCGTGTAAGGGTTGGGTTTGCCGGGGTCGATCCCCAGATCCTCGATGGCCTTGGCCGCCACCGTGGCCTTGATCTTGCCCTGGGCCGCCAGCTCCTGCAGCGCGGCCAGGGCGATGTAGCGCGCATCGACCTCGAAGAAGTCGCGCAGCTGGTCGCGGCCCTCGCTGCGCCCGAAACCGTCGGTGCCCAGGAAGTGGACCGGCCCGGGGAACCACTTGGCCACGCTCGCCGGCAGGACCTTCATGTAGTCCGAAGCCGCCACGAACACGCCCTCCTCCTTGGCCAGCAGCGTGGTCAGATAGGGTGAGCGGGCCTTCTTGCCGGGGTTCAGCAGGTTCCACCGCTCGCACTCGACGGCGTCGCGATAGAGCTCCTTGTAGCTGGTCACGCTCCAGACGTCGGCGGCCACACCGTAATCCTTCTCCAGGATGGCGGCGGCCTTGATCGCCTCGTTCATGATGGCCCCGCTGCCCAGCAGGTGGGCCTTCGGGGCGGCCTTGGCCTTGGCGCCCTTGAGGCCGCTGGACTGGAACCGGTACATCCCGCGCAGGATCCCCTCCCGGACGTCGGAGCGCTTGGGCATGGCCGGCATCCGGTAGGTCTCGTTGCCCACGGTCAGGTAGTAGATCCAGTCCTCCTGGTGGCAGTACATGCGCGTGATCCCGTCGTGGACGATCACCGCCAGCTCGTAGGCGAACGCCGGGTCGTAGGCCTTGATGGGAGGGGGGGAGAGGGCCAGCACGTGGCTGTGTCCATCCTGGTGCTGCAGGCCCTCGCCGGCCAGGGTGGTGCGGCCGGCGGTGGCGCCGACCAGGAAGCCGCGGGCGCGGGCGTCGCAGGCCTGCCAGATCATGTCGCCCACCCGCTGGAACCCGAACATGGAGTAGAAGGTATAAAACGGGATGGTGTTGACGCCGTTGTTGGAGTAGGCCGTCCCCGCCGCGGTGAAGCTGGCCATGGAACCCGCTTCGCTGAGCCCCTCCTCGAGGATCGCCCCGGTCTTTTTCTCGTTGTAGAACAGCAGGCTGCCCTTGTCGGCCGGTTCGTAGAGCTGACCGGCGTGGCTGTAGATGCCCGCCTGGCGGAACAGAGATTCCATGCCGAAGGTGCGGGCCTCGTCGGGCACGATGGGCACGATGAGCTTTCCGATTTCCTTGTCCCGCAGTAACTTAGCCAGGAGGTGGACGTAGGCCATGGTCGTGGCCAGTTCCCGATCGCCCGAGCCCTCGAAGTACTCCCGGAACAGCTCCTCGGTCTGGCAGGCCATGGGCTGGCTGCCGTCGACCCGCATGGGCAGGTGACCGCCCAGTTCCTCGCGGCGGGAGCGCAGGTAGACCATCTCGGGGCTGTCGTCCGCCGGCTTGTAGAACGGGGCCTCGGCGATCTCGTCGTCGCTGATCGGGATGTTGAACCGCGTGCGGAACTCCTTCAGCTCGTCCTCGTTCAGCTTCTTCTGGGAATGGGTGATGTTCTTGCCCTCGCCGGCCTCGCCCAGGCCGTAGCCCTTGATGGTCTGGGCCAGGATCACCGTGGGCGATCCCTTGTGCTCGACGGCGGCCTTGTAGGCCGCGTAGACCTTGACCGGATCGTGGCCCCCGCGGCGCAGCTTGGCGATCTGCTCGTCGCTGTACTGCTCCACCAGGGTCGCCAGCTCCGGGTGCTTGCCGAAGAAGTGTTCGCGGACGAAGGCCCCGCTGCTGACGGTGTACCGCTGCATCTCGCCGTCGAGGATCTCCTCCATCCGCTGCAGCAGCTTGCCGGAATCGTCCTTCTCCAGCAGGTTGTCCCAGTCGCCGCCCCAGATGACCTTGATCACGTTCCAGCCGGCGCCGCGGAAGGCGGCCTCGAGTTCCTGGATGATCTTGCCGTTGCCCCGCACCGGACCGTCCAGGCGCTGCAGGTTGCAGTTCACCACGAAGATCAGGTTGTCCAGGTTCTCGCGGCTGGCCAGGGTGATGGCGCCCAGGGATTCGGGTTCGTCCATCTCGCCGTCGCCCAGCATGGCCCAGACCTTGCGGCCGCTGGCGGCACGCAGGCCGCGATCGACCAGGTAGTGGTTGAACCGGGCCTGGTAGATGGCCGAGATGGCGGCCAGACCCATGGACACCGTGGGGAATTCCCAGAACCCGGGCATCAGGAAGGGATGGGGATAGCTGGACAGCCCGCCGCCTGGGGCCAGCTCGCGCCGGAAGTTCTGCAGATCCTGCTCGGTCAGCCGTCCCTCCAGGAAGGCGCGGGCGTAGACGCCGGGCGAGGCGTGGCCCTGGAAGTAGATCTGGTCCCCGAGGAAGTCCGGGGTCCGCCCCCGCCAGAAGTGGTTGAACCCGACCTCCCACAGGTTGGCCGCCGAGGCGTACGTCGAGATGTGCCCGCCGATGCCCGGCAGCTCCCGGTTGGCCCGCACCACCATGGCCATGGCGTTCCAACGGATGATGGACTTGATGCGCCGCTCGAGCTCCCGGTTGCCGGGAAACACCGGCTGCTTGTCCCGGGGGATGGTGTTGATGTAAGGCGTGTTGGCGGTGAAGGGGATGCTCACCCCGTGCTCCTGGGCGCGGGTCTGCAGCAGGCGCAGGATCTGCTGGACGCGCTCGGGCCCATGCTCCTTCAGGACGTAGTCCAGGGACTCCCGCCACTCCTGGTTCTCGATCTGTTCGAGCTGGGGATTCGACCGGGCATCCGGGTTGGCCATGGCAACCGACTCCTATCGCGATGAAAGTGGTTATCTTTTTCGTTGCAAAGGATAAAACTTTTTGGTTAGAGGTCAACCATGGGGCGGATCACACCGTCCGCCCACCTGCCGGGTCGTCGAGCGAGGAGGGATTCAATCATGAGCGCCAACGCCGTCCTGATCACGGGAACCAGCTCGGGAATCGGCCTGGCCCTGGCGCAGGCCCTGGCCGGGCGGAGCTGGGACGTGCTGGGGATCGCCCGCCGTCCCGCCGCCTTCGAGCATCCTCGTTACATGCACATCCAGTCCGACCTGGGAGATGCTGACGGCCTGGAAGCCCTGGCGGGGGACCGGCTGGAACCCTGGCTGCGGGAGGAAGGCCGGGACCGTATCGGACTGGTGAACAACGCCGCCGTGATCGGAGGGCTCCGGAGGATCGGGATTCTGGATCCGCGGCGCCTGCAACGCATGTTCGCGGTCAACGTCACGGCGCCCATCACGCTCATGGGGCTGGTGATCCGCAGCGCGCCCCGGGAGGCGCGGATCCGCATCGTGAACGTCTCCAGCGGGGCGGCCCAGGCGCCCTTCCCCGGGCTGGGGGATTACAGCGCGACCAAGGCCGCCTTGCGCCTGGCGGGGATGACGGCCGCGACGGAGTTCCGGGACCTGGGCTGGTCGCCCCGGCGGGCCGCCGTGCTGAGCTTCGAACCGGGCCTGGTGGACACCGCCATGCAGGACGAGGCCCGGGCGGCCGATCCGGAGGCATTCCCGTCCCGGCAGGCCTTCGTCGAATTCGCAGCCCGAGGGCAGCTCCAGCCGCCTTCTGCGGTCGCGGGCGATGTGGCCAGGTTCCTGGAGGAAGACCCTCGGGACCACTGGACCGAGCGGCGGTTCGGAGACGGCTAGCCGGCGGGGGCGGTTTCGCTTAGAGTGTCTCCGATTTCCTTTTCCCTTGCTCTTGCAACCCCCTTCCAGGAGAGACCGACGATGCCGAGCTTGACCCGACAGATGGCCGATTTCGTCCTGAAGCTGCGTTACGAGGACATTCCCGCTCCGGCCCTCGGAGAGGCCAAACGGTTCCTGCTGGACAGCGTGGGGTGTGCGCTGGCCGCGGTCGACAATCCGGACATGGCCGCCATGTACCGCTTCATCGGGAAGCTGGGAGGAACCCCCGAGGCCACACTCATCGGCAGCGGGCACCGGACCAACGCTCCCAACGCTGCCCTCATGAACAGCCTGCTGGTCAGGGCCCTGGACTACAACGACATCTACTGGGAGCAGGATCCCAGCCATCCCTCGGACATCATCTTCGGCGCGGTGTCCCCTGCCGAGGCCCTGGGCCGGGACGGCCGCGAGGCTCTCGTCGCCATCCTCATCGCCTACGAACTGGAGATGCGCTGGTGCCTGGCCTGCTTCCCCGGCGTACGCGAGGTCGGCTGGCATCACGCCACCCTGACCCAGCTGGTCAGCCCCTTCGTGGCCGGCCGCATCTACGGCCTGGACGCCGACCAGCTGGTGGCCGCCGCCGGCATCAGCGGCAGCAGCCACTACACCCTGGGAGGGGTGGTCGCCGGACACCTGACCAACATGAAGAACACCGCCGATCCCCTGGCCACCCAGGCCGGGGTGCTCGCCGCGATGATGGCCCGCGAGGGGTACGAGGGGCCGGTGGAGGTCATCGAGGGCAAGGAGGGCTTCCAGCACGTGATCTACAACGTGGAGCTGAAACCCGAGATCCTGCTGGACGGCCTGGGGGAGAAGTTCCTGATCACCGAGTGCGGCTACAAGGCCTTCCCCACCGAGGCGCTCACCCACCAGCCCATGAGCGCCGTGCTGATGGCCATGAAGAAGAACGGCCTGGTCGCCGAGGACCTGGCCTCCATCCACATCCAGACCACGACCCGTGGCGCGGACATCCTGAGCGATCCGAGCAAGTACGACCCGCAGACCAAGGAGACGGCGGACCACAGCCTGCCCTACTGCCTGGCCGCCGCCGCGGCCGACGGCGGGGTCTATCCCGGCAGCTTCGAGCAGGACAAGCTGTTCGATCCGCGCATCCGGGCCTTGCTGCCCAGGATCAAGGTCGTGGCCAACCCGGAGATCGACGCCATGTTCCCGGGCACCAAGCGCGCCATCGCCACCCTGACCACCCATGACGGCCGCACCTTCAGCGAGACCGTGGACCACGCCAAGGGCAGCCCCCGGAATCCGCTGAGCGACGAGGAACTGATCGCGAAGTTCCGGGCCAATGCCGGCGGGGTGCTGGACCAGGACCGGCAGGATCAGGTCATCGAGGCGACCCTGGGGTTCGAGGAATGCGGCGACCTCGGCGGGTACATGAGGCTGCTTGCGGTGAAGTGAGCCCGGTGGTGGACGCCCCTGGAGTGGCACCCAGCCCTCCAGGGGGCTCATCCATTTTTGACTTATTGAGCGCACATCCCCCGTGTACTGGGATGTGCTTGACCAATCGCCCCCATTGTTTTCTTGATAATGATTGGTCGTACTCATGGAAATAAGAATAAAAATATAAGTTTTGACAAAAATTGTAACTAAAAGCTAGGAAATGGTTTAAAATTTTCCCGATTTGAATGGAATTCCACGGGGTCCCTTGAACGAGTCCTGGTATTTATGGTATAATAAGGTTCCGGATGAGGGGGATATCTGCTTTCCACGGCCATGGTCGCCGCCCTCGCGGTATGCCGGCGATCCGGTCTCGTTCGTTGAGCCAAGGAGATGATCATGAACCTGAGAGTCGCGTTCGCCCTGACGGTGACCCTGCTCCTCTTGCTGTTCGTCGGATGTTCCGAGGAACAGGTCACCCAGCCCGAAATCGGGTACCTCGCCTCGGACTATCCCGATCCGGAGGTGTTGTCCCCGGAGGAGAACCTCGGCCGGATCCACAAGGCGGCCGATACGCCCATCACCGACAGGTTCATCGTGCAGTTCCGGCCTGACGTCGTGGACGCCTCGGCCCTCGCCGGATCCCTCGCCGGCAAGTACGGCCTGTCGGTCCCCACGTTCTACCAGTACGCCATCAAGGGTTTCCCCGCGCGGATGTCCCCCGAGACGGCCGAGGCCCTGCGCAGTGAGCCTTCGGTCCTCGAGGTGACGCTGGACCAGTGGGTCCGCACCGTCGCCCAGGAGATTCCCACCGGCGTCGACCGCATCGATACCGAGCTGAATCCCTTCGCCGCCATCGACGGCGTGCCCACCAACGTCGACGTGGACATCGCCATCGTGGACACCGGCCTGGACACGTCCCACCCCGCCCTGAACATCGCGGGCGGTCGGACCTTCCTGGGCGGTCTGTCCTTCTCCAATTTCATGGACGATAACGGCCACGGTACGCATGTGGCCGGCATCGCCGCCGCCCGGGACGATACCCTGGACGTGGTCGGCGTGGCGCCCGGCGCCCGGCTGTGGGGCGTCAAGGTCCTCAACGCCGCCGGCACCGGTCTGGTCTCCGACGTCATCCTGGGCCTCGACTGGATCCTGGCCCGGTCCACCACCATCGAAGTGGTGAACCTGAGCTTCGCCGCGGTCGGCTGGAACAATTCCCTGAACAACGCGATCAACAACTGTGTCGCCGCCGGTCTGGTGGTCGTGGCGTCCGCGGGCAACGAAGGCGTGGACATCTTCGGCGCAGACGGCACCATCGGCACCGCCGACGACGTCATCCCGGCGGCCTGCCCCGGCGCCGCCACCATCAGCGCCCTGGTGGACACCGACGGGCTACCCGGCGGACTGGGGGCGGCCTCGACCTTCGGGCCCGACGATTCCTTCGCCACTTTCAGCAACTTCAGCGCCAGCTCCTACATCGACAATCCGGTGACCTCGCCCGGCCAGGCCATCGACCTGATCCTGCCCGGCGTGGACATCAACTCGACCCGTCTGGGCGGCGGCACCATCCTCGCCAGCGGGACGAGCCAGGCGGCCCCGCATGCGGCCGGCCTGTTCGCGCTGTACATCGCCGAGAACGGTCGTCCGACCGACGCAGCGGGCGTCGCCGCCGCGCGTCAGGCCCTGATCGACAACGGGCCCACCCAGGATTCGCCCCTGGGGTTGGCCACGGCCAACGACCCCGACGGCAACCTCGAGAACCTCGGCTGGGCCGTGGAGCCCCAGCTCGTGTCCGACGTGGCCTTCCTGGAATTCTCCGCCCCGGCTACCGTCTTCCCGGGGGACACCCTGGACATGCGCGTCCGGATCGCCAACGTCGGCAACGTCGACATCACGACTCCCTTCCAGGCCTGGATCGGCGTCCAGGGCACGTCCGTCGAACTGGCCCGCGCCACGGTGCCCGGGTTGCCCGCCGGGGCCTCGATGCTGCGCGTGATCCACTTCAACGTCCCGGCCAAGGACCTTGCGGTCGCCGTGAATC
>JAHJTW010000272.1 GCA_018829565.1 bacterium
CACCGGGGGAGCGATCGCGGCCGCCAACCGCGCCGCGGAGGCTCGGGTCGACGACGCACTGGCGCAGACCCGGTCGGTTGAGCAGTCGCTGCATGCAGCCCTGGTCGACCGCTACTTCGGCGTCTGTCTCGCCGAACAGGCCAGCGTGATCCGTCGCCAGGTCCTCGCGGGCATCGAGCAGCACCTCCAGCAGGCGGTCCGGCTCGAGGCCGAGGGAATGATCTCCCGCGCCGAACGACTGCACGCCGAGGTCTCGCGGGCCGAGGCCGACCGCGAGCTCCGGGCCGCGGACCAGGACGTCCTCCTGGCCAACGCCGCCCTCCGCTCCCTGCTGCACGAGGAGACGGAACCGCGCCCGACCTCCCGATTGTTCGTCATGCACGACCTGCCCGCGCTCGCCGACCTGCAGCGCGACGCCGCCAAAGCCAATCCGGACCTGCTCCGGCTCGAGGCCCGGCAGGAACTCGCCCGGTCCGCCCTGACCGTCGAGCGGTCCAGCTACCTGCCGGACGTGGCGCTGTTCGCCCGGTACGAGCTGTATCCCGACGACCTGACGGCCCTCGATCCCCGCTGGGCCGCAGGCATCGGGCTGCAGCTCGACCTGTTCGACGGATTCGCCCGGGAGCACCGGGTGAAGGCGGCCCGCGCCACGGTCAGCATGGTCGACCATGCGCAGCAGAGCGCGCGGGACGAGATCGCCTTGCTGGTCGAGTATCACTATCGCGGTGTCCTCAAGTCGCTGGAGCAGTTCGACGTCCTCGACGCGACCCTCGCTCTGGCCGGGGAGAACCTGCGGGTACGCCAGCGCGCCTTCGAGGAGGGCATGGCGACCTCGCTCGACGTCGTCGACGCCGTCAACATGCTGACCGGTGTCGAGCTGGCCCGACTCGCCGCCGCCCACGATTTCGTGACCGCGCTCGCCGACCTGCTGGCTGCCACGGGCCAGGCCCAGCATTTCGCCGACTACATGGAACGAGCCGACGTGGAGGTGACCTGGTGAACATCCGAAAGAACCGCCTGCTGCGCCTCGCCTTCATCCTGGTGATCCTCGTCATCGTCGTGATCTTCGGCTGGATCGTGGTGCGGCCGGAACCTGATCTCGTCCAGGGGGAGTTCGAGGCGACCGAGATCCGCATCGCGAGCAAGATCCCGGCGCGCATCGAGTTGATCCACGTGCGCGAGGGCGACCCCGTCCACCGCGGAGACCTCCTGGTGAGCTTGGCGAGTCCGGAGATCGCGGCCAGGCTCACGCAGGCGGAAGCCGCCCACGCGGCCGCCACCGCCCAGCGGGACAAGGCCGACGGTGGGGCCCGGGAAGAAGAGATCCGCGGTGCCCGCAACCTGTGGCTGCGCGCCGAACATGCCTCCGACCTTGCCGACTCCACGGCGGGGAGGATCCAGCGGCTGTATCGGGACGGCGTGGTCCCCGCGCAACGTCGTGACGAAGCCACGGCCAACATGAAGACGGCCCGGGAAGCGGCCAACGCCGCCCGGGCGGCGTACGACCTGGCCCTCAGCGGGGCCCGGAGCGAGGATCGGCGCTCGGCAGCGGCCCTGGAGGACCAGGCGGCGGGCGCTGTCACCGAGGTCCAGGCCTACCTCGACGAGACCCGCCTCGTTGCCCCGATCGATGGTGAGGTGAGCGTGGTCGTCTCGGAGAACGGCGAGCTGGCGGCGGCCGGTTTCCCGATCCTGACGCTCCTCGACCTCGCCGATCCCTGGGCTACCTTCAACCTCCGCGAGGACCGGCTGGGAGCCATCCGCATGGGCAGCCGTTTCCGTGGCCGCGTCCCCGCGCTCAGCGATGCAGACGTGGAACTCGAGGTGAGCTACATCGCGGCGCAGGGTGACTTTGCGACCTGGCGCGCGACCAGCGCCTCCGGTGGTTTCGACCTGAAGACCTTCGAGGTCCGGGCACGTCCGGTCGCGCCCGTGGCGGGCTTGCGGCCGGGCATGAGCGTGATCGTGAACTGGGACGAGCTGACGCATGAATGACCGCCCGGGTGTGCGGAACGTGGCTCGGCGGGAGCTGCGGCGGATCGGCGCGCGTCCGCTCTACCCCATGCTCCTGATCGTGCTGCCTCTGCTCTCCTTCGGTCTGCTGTGGACCATCTTCGCGGCCGGCACCATCGAGGACCTGCCCATCGCCGTGATCGACCTGGACCGGACCCCGCTGTCGCGCCAGCTGGTGCGGATGCTCGACGCGAGCCCCGCGATGGCCGTCACCCAGCAGGTGGGCAGCGGCAAGGCCGCCGAGCAGCTGATGCTCACGGGCGACGTCTACGGGGCGGTGCTCATCCCGCCGGACCTCGCGCGCGACGTCTACCGCGGCGTCCCAGCCGTGGTGACCGTCTACCGCAACTCGCAGTTCATGTCGCCGTCGAGCGTCATCCGCCGCGGCACCCTGGCCGTGGTCGGAACCCTCTCCGCCGGGATCGAGATCAACCAGCGGGAGGCCCGCGGCGAGGCGCCCGCCATCGCCCGACAGCGCTACGAACCCGTTCGCACCGATATCCGACCCCTGTTCAACCCCTGGTTGAACTACATCTACTTCCTGGTGAGTTCACTGCTTCCCACCATGTTGCAGATCTTCGTCATCGTGACCGCCGTGCACGCCGTCGGCGTCGAGCTCAAGGACGGGACCGGCCGCCAGTGGCTCGCTGCGGCAGACGGGCGGGTCATGCGCGCCGTCGTCGGCAAGATGCTGCCCTACGCCATCGTCTTCTCGGCGCTGTCGATCTTCATGATCGCCCTGATCCTGACGTTCCTGGGCGTGCCCTTCCACGGCAACCTGCCCGCCCTGATCGTCGGGACGTTGCTGTTCGTCCTGGCCTGCCAGGGACTCGGAGTGCTGGTGGCCGCCTGCTTCGCCAACCTGCGCCTGGCCACCAGTTCGGCCGCCTTCCTGGCCTCGCCGGCGTTCGCCTTTGCCGGCTTGACTTTCCCGACCGCGGCCATGCCTCCGTTCGCCAGCGCCTGGTCGATGCTGCTGCCGCTGACCCACTACCTGCGGGTTGTCGTGGAGCAGATGATGCGCGGCGCACCGCCGACAGCCTCCCTGCCAGAGCTTTGGGTGCTGGTCGGATTCGGGGTGCTGGCCCCCCTTCTGGCCCGACCGCGGCTGGCCCACGTGCTGGTGGACGAGCGCTACTGGGGGCGACGATGAAGTCCGTGATCGACGTCTGCGTCCGTGAATGGCGAAGGGTCTTCACCGATCCGGGTGCCCTGATGCTCCTGGTGGTCGCGGCCGGCCTGTACGGCGTGTTCTATCCGCAACCGTACCTGCCCGAGGTGCTCGTCGAGGTCCCCACCGTCGTGGTCGACCACGACGGCACACCGCTGTCCCGGCGGTTGGTCCGGATGGCGGACGCCAGCCAGCTGGTCCAGGTTTCGGCCAGGACGACGAACCGCCTCGAGGCGGCGGACCTGGTGCGGCGAGGAGAAGCAGGCGCCATGCTCGAGATCCCGCGAGGCTTTGAACGCGACGTGCTGCGCGGCCAGCCGGCCACCGTCGCCTGCTTCACCGATGCGGCCTATTTCCTGGTCTATCGGCAAGCGGCGACCGGGCTGCGGGCCGCCGCCGGGACCCTGTCGGCCGGCATCGAGATCCAGAGGCTGGAAGCGGCGGGCATGACTGCGGATCAGGCCGCCGACGCCCGCGCACCGGTAGTGATCGCCGACCGCCCCCTGTTCAACCCGGCCGAAGGCTATGCCAGCTACATCGTCCCCGGGGTCATGGTCCTGATCCTCCAGCAGACCCTGTTGATCGGAATCGGCCTGCTGGCCGGAACCGCCCGCGAGGATGGCGAGAGGCCTGCATCCGCAGGTTCGCTGGCGACGACGGCCGGCCGCGTCCTCGCCTACCTCGCGATCTATTTCGTACACGCGTTCTTCTACTTCGTCGTCGTGTTCCGCCTCTTCAACCTGCCGTACCGGGGTCAGCTGGGCACGACCTTCGCCTTTGCACTCCCGTTCCTCCTGGCGGCGATCTGCCTCGCATTCATCCTCGCCAATCTGTTCCGCCAGCGCGAGACGGCCCTGCAGGTGCTGCTCTTCACGTCGTTGCCGGCCGTCTTCCTCTCCGGTTTCGCCTGGCCGACGGAGATGCTGCCGCGGTGGCTGGGCACCGTGGCCCTTTTGCTACCCAGCACGGCGGGCACCGAGGGATTCCTGCGGGTCAACCAGATGGGCGCCACCCTGTCGCAGGTCACGACGGAGTGGCGCCTCTTGTGGGTCCTTGCGGGTGCCTACTTCCTGCTCGCCTGGTGGATCCACGCCGTGAAAGCGACAGCGGCGTCAACCATCACATCGGGGATAATCCCCGCTCCGATGAGAACCGATCCTGAAGCGCCTGCTCCAGGGCCTGCATCCACTTGAGGTAGCTGCCGAAGCTGTGGACGAAGGCCACGGGCTCGACGCTCGCAACCGGTGGTGCGTTTGGGCTGCGCCGCCGCAGCGTGGTCTCCACTGACCGCAGGAACACCCGCGACAGACCGGCGATCACCTCCGGCTTCTCGCGCAGGTGCCATCGCACTCGTTTGGGCATCGAGAGTACCCATTGTCGGTACGGCACCCGGGGCGGGACCTGGTCCGTGAGATGGGCGGCGGTCTCCACCATCCGTTGCGTCGCGAACGATGGGCATTCGTGTCTGCAGGATCTTGAGGGGTTCACACATGCGGTTCCTCCTTCCTGAAGCTAACATGGAAGGAGAGGGGACTCGGCCACGGTTACGGGAAGGCATCGTGTCTGGAGGTCATAGGAGGGAACAATGCATCCCTACAGGAATTTCACCTTGATGATCGCTGTGTCTGCAACCGCGATGTTCGGCTTGATGTACCTGAACACCTATCAGCTTAGCCATGTGTGGTTTAGCCAAACGCGCTTGTTCATGACCTTCATCATGGCGGGCTCCATGGCTTTGGTCATGCTCTTCTTCATGCGTCATATGTACAAAAACAAGCGGGCAAATTTAACCATCGTTGCTGTGGGCGTGGCACTTATGGGCATGGGCTTCTGGTTGGTTCGCAGCCAGGCAACCGTGGGGGATGTCGCCTGGATGAAGGCGATGATTCCGCACCACTCGATCGCGATACTTACAAGTGAGCGGGCCAATATTACCGACCCCCGTGTCAGAAGGCTTGCGGATGCCATCATTGAAGCCCAGCGCCGAGAGATCGGGGAGATGGAAGTCCTGATCAGAGATATCGATGATCAATCAGCGGAAAATTCGCCTCAGTGATGTATGAAGTATGCTCCTGGCAAAGCCGCCTTGCGCGCATCCGGGCTGCCCAAAATCCGTGCTAGCCGACTTGGCCGGTGAAACAAGCGTCCGGCCTCGTTGGGGGCCATTGCGAAAGCGGCTTCGGGGGGTTCGGAATGGTCGATTTCTTGACGGGTGAGTTCTTGAACGAGGAAAGCCGAAGATACCGGATCACCGGCCGACTCATCCACACCACGGTCCTTTGCTGCGCCGTCCTGACGTTCACCTCGGTGGCTGCCCAACAGCCAGGGGGTAGCGGGGATGTCCCGGTGCCCGCGCAAACGCTTGACGGCAAACCCGAGCTCCCAGGAAGAGTCGAAGTCCAGCCCGTCGCCAAGGACGACGAAATCGGGCAACGAATCGCGAATATTCTAAAAACGACCAGCTGGTTCGGTGAACCCAGGGTCACCGTCCAGGAAGGAATCGTTTTCCTCAAGGGAACGACGGGAAACGATGAATCCAAGCTATGGGCCGGAAATTTAGCGAGGAATACGGAGGGCGTGGTTGCCGTCATCAACCAGATCGAAGTGGTGCCCTCCACGGTTTGGGATTTCGATCCAACCTTTCAGGTGTTGAATGAGCTAGCACGAGGATTCGTTCGCCTGCTACCCCTGATCGTGGTGGCG
>JAHJTW010000339.1 GCA_018829565.1 bacterium
CAACCGGTCCGCGTGTACCAGTGGGGATCGGTCTTGCGACCAGGAGGTTTCAGGGACTACTCTGACATCGGTATTGCCGTCGAGGGCATAGCGGACGCGGTGATGTGGCGTCAGTGGCGCTGGGCCGCGGCTGCGGTTTCTTAGTCAACGGAGCTGGGAAAGATGGAAAAGCTCGATCGCATTACGATCAATCCGGTGGTGTGTCTGGGTCAGCCAACCATTCGAGGGATGCGAATAACGGTCAGCGTGGTGCTGAAGTTGCTGGCGAGTGGCAAATCGGTCCAGGATGTGCTCGCTATCTATCCCGAACTGGAACCGGACGATGTTCGACAGGCCATGCAGTTTGCGGCATGGGTGGTGTCTGACCAGGTCCAAATGGCGCCAGCCTGACCCCCCATGGAGGGATGTTTGCGTTTTCTTGCCGACATGAATATCTCGCCGAGCAGCGTTGATGCCCTGCAACGGGAGGGGTGCCATGCCTCGGATGCCGAGATCCTGGCCATGGCTCGGCGGCAAGATCAAGTGGTGGTCACGCAAGACCTGGATTTTTCCGCGTTATTGGCGCTGGGTGGGCACACCCACCCGAGCCTCATCACGTTGCGGCTATCCAATACGGATCCCGCCTTTGTTACGGAGAGACTTCGGCGGGTTCTACCCCAGATAGAGCCGGCTCTGCGAGAAGGAGGCGCCGTTACCGTTGACGACCGCACTCTTCGGATCCGTCGATTGCCTATTCGCTGGATCTCATCGACCTGCGAGCCGATACGGCCTGACGGCCGGAGGGAGGTATCCCTTGAACTCCCAGGTGACCCTGGATCGTGATGAGGATGGCGCCTGGGCGGTGGAGTGCCCGTGCATCCCGGGCTGCGTCAGCCAAGGCAGGACACGCGAGGAGGCCCTCGACGTGAGACTGGACGCCGACGAGCAAGATAGCCGCTGTCCAGCAACCTGGCCCATGGAGGAGGTCATGGCATGAGGGAGTACCTGGTTGTGATCGAGCAAGATGAAGACGGGCGATACGTGGGGGAGGTGCCTGATATCAAGGGGTGCTACAGCGAGGGAGAGACCCTGGACGAGCTGCTCGGCAACATGAGGGAAGCGATCCTACTGTGCCTGGAGGATGCTGAGGCGGCAGGCGGCAGGTTCGTCGGCATACAGCGGGTCGTGGTGTGACCGAGAAGCCTCCTGCGCTCACGGGCCCGCAGGTCATCCGCGCCCCGGAGAAAGCGGGCTTCTCTGGTTGGGCGCATGATCGAGCAAGTGGAGCAGGTGTATGAGAGGCGGACGGTGAGGCGCAGGCGATGACCCAGGAGGGAGCCGGGCCGCACATAGAGGACCGCCTGCATCGCTGGCGCGATGACCGCCGAGCCGAGTTGCGGGGGGAGGTGGGCGCCAGGAGCGATCTGGATCTGGCCGTGGATGGGCAGTGGAGCGGGAACTGAGCGGCAGTTCCAGCCCAGGGTGAGGTGATGGAGGAATACGAAGGCGAAGTCGAGCTGATCGACTACATCGAGGTCCTGCTCAAGCGGAAGCGACTGATCATTGGGGGGACAGTGCTGTGCGCCCTGGCGGCGGGGTTTTTCTCCCTGAGCAGCCCGCGAGGGTTCGAGGCGCAAGCGCTGATCGTGGTATCGCCGACGATCACGGGGTCGGCTCGGGGAGGTGGTGAGGGCGAAGGCGGGTGGGCGGCGCCCGGAGCAGCAGAGATCATCGTGCCCGGCCTGGCCGCCACGACGTATGAGGCCCTGGCCACGGGGGACGAATTGCTGACGACGCTGCGGGACAGCCTGCTGGGGCAGCCGCTGCCGGCCAGCGCGGCGCAGCTCATTACAGGGTTGGGGATCGACGGCATGCTGGGGGGATTCGTGTCGGCCGAGCTGGTGAAAGAGACGGCGAAGGCGGAGTCCCCGCTGCTGTCCTTCCGCGTCACGTCGGCCGAGGAGGCCCTGCCGGTGACGGCGGTGAACCTGTGGGCGAAGCTGTTCGTGGAGCGTCACCGGGGCATGAGCTCCAACGTGGCCGACGACTACTACCAGTGGGTGCTGGCCCAGTACGACGTCTCGAAGGCCAAGCTCGAGCGCACGGAAGGCCAACTGACCGAGGTGACGTCCACGTACAACGAGTTGAGTGTGCTGCAGGCGGAGATCGCGGCTCGGTCCTCGCGTCTGGGGACGGCGCTGACAACCTTCCAGGAGCTGGAGACCGACCTGGAGGCCAAGGAGCGGGAGTGGGAGTACGTCACTCGTCAGGTGAAGGAAGTCACCTTCGAGGGGAAGTGGCTGGGGTACCTGGACGCAGCTCGACGGGAGACGCTGCGTCACAATGGGCCGTCGAGCGTGCGGAGTGGGCTCCTGGCTGCCCTGTCGGCCCAGGAGGCCGCCATCCGTGACAGCGTAGGGGTCCGGGAGCGGCAAGATAGTCGGCGCCGGGAAGCCGCGGCCTATCGCGACGGGCTGCTGCTGGAGTTCGAGCGGGATACGGGGATCGAGCGGATCCGCGGGCGGTTCGCGGAAGTGGCATCGAACCTGGGTGCGTACCGGGGAGAGGCCGCAC
>JAHJTW010000273.1 GCA_018829565.1 bacterium
ACTTCACCCAGGATCGCCTGCTGACCATGGCGCGCGCCGTCGCGGTCCTGGTCGTCGGCTTGCTGCTGGCGAGGCTGGTGGCGGGGGCGGTCATGAAGGTGGTCGGCCGCCGAACCACCCAGCAGGACGCCATGGTGGTGCGGCGCCTGGCCTTTTCCCTGGTGATGGGCCTGGTCGTCATGGCCTTCCTGAACATCCTGGGCCTGGACCTGGGGGTGCTGCTGGGCGCCGCGGGCATCCTCACGGTCGCCGTCGGGTTCGCCTCCCAGACCTCGGCCTCCAACCTGATCAGCGGCCTCTTCCTCATCGCCGAGCGGCCGTTCGTGGTCGGCGACGTGATCCGGATCGGGACCGTCACCGGCGAGGTCCTGAGCATCGACCTGCTGTCGATCAAGCTTCGCACCTTCGACAACCTGTTCGTGCGGGTGCCCAACGAGGAGATCATCAAGACCCAGGTGACCAACCTGACCCACTTCCCCATCCGGCGCTTCGACATGAAGCTGGGCGTGGCGTACAAGGAGGACCTGGACCGCGTGAAGGAGCTCCTCATGGAGACCGCGCGCGCCAATCCCCTGTGCCTGATCGATCCCGAACCCCTGTTCATCGTCGAGGGCTTCGGCCCGTCCTCGCTGGACTTCCAGTTCTCGGTCTGGGCCCAGCGGGAGAAGTGGCTGGAGATGCGCAACAGCATGCACGTGGGAGTGAAGCGGGCCCTGGACGAGGCGGGCATCGAGATCCCCTTCCCCCACGTCACCCTCTACACCGGCAGCGTGACCGAACCGTTCCCCGTCAAGGTGGTCGGGGGGCCTCCCCAGGGACCTCCCGTGGGGCTTTCCCCCGGCGATCAGTAGCGCTTCTGCCAGCGCAGCTCAAGACCCGAGGCCTCCTCGCCCTGGCCGTAGGTGGAGATCAGCTTGAACAGGCGGTTCAGGGTGTACTCGAGGGTCATGAAGTAGGTGCCGCTGCGCTCGAGCGACTGATGGTACTTCAGCAGCAGGCGAGGGTTGAGGAACTTGCCCAGGACGAGGGTGCTGCCGCCGGCGGCGTCCGAGCCGATCTGGACCTGATCCACGCCGATCCTGCCGGAGATCCGGTTCTGGATGCCCGCCGCGCCGAAGACCAGGGCCAGACCCTGCAGGTTCCGCTGCAGCTGCTGGGCCGGGGTCTGCTGTTCCCCCAGGCTTCCCCGCTGGTCGGTATCCAGGTCGTTGAGGGGCCGGCCGAACAGGAGGAAGGCCATGATGTCGGCCTGGATCATCTGCGGCTCCGATTCCAGCTCGATCTTCGGCTGCATCGCCGTTCCCGTCACGCGGATGCGGATGATCGTGCCGTCGATCTCGGTGGTCATCAGCAGGTTGACCGTCGGGTCGACCGGGACGCGTCCTTCCAGGTCGAACTCCCCCCGCTCCACCTCGAAGACCCGGTTGAGGGCGTGCAGGGTGCCTTCCACCACCCGGACGCGCCCCTTGAGGGCCGGGCCCGGCCGACCCTGGGCATCCCAGGCCCGCATCACGGTGAAGTTCCCCGCAAGTTCGATCTCCAGACCATAGCCCACGACCTTGAAATTGCCGGGCAAGGACACCTTCAGGTCAAGATCGGGCACGTAGGGCGGGGCCGGGGTCTTCAAGGGCTCCCCACCCAGCCACAGGGGAGCCTCGCCGCCCCCGGCGGTGTCGATCGCCGCCGTGGCCGCGGTCCACAGCGCGGACGACCCGGTGACCGGATGCAGGGCGCGCTGGGACTCGGGCAGGCGGAAGAGGCCGCTGGTCACCGTGATCTCCCCGGTGAGCCGGGGATCGACCAGCCGCCCCCCCAGACCCAGGTCGGCATCCAGATCGACCCTTGAGCGGTTCGGGAGGTTGACGCGCAGGTTTTTCGTCCGCACCAGACCCTGGACGTCGCCCTCGGTAGACGGCTGTCCCTGGAGGGTGTCGCCAACCGCCAGGGACAGTCCGGCCCCCACGGTGACGTCACCCTCCAGAGACACCTCCGGCGGCATGAACCGGTTGAAGAAGTCCAGGGGCAGTTCCTGCTCGGGCACGTCGATCCCTGCGGCGGCCCCCGGGGCCGCCTGCCAGCGCCCCGTCGCACGCTCCAGGCTGCCCGGCCAGACCAGCGACCCCTCGAGCAGCGGCGTCTCGCCCACCGCCAGGGCCAGGTCCGCCAGCAGGGCCGTCGTGTCGCCCTGCCCGGTGTGGAACCGGACCTCGAGACTGGACGGGGGTTCCTCGTTGCGGGGGATGAGCCGCACCTGTGACCGGCCGGTGAAGGTGGGACCGATGGTGTCCTTCCGGGGAATGGTTGACATGTCAACCATTCCCTCGACGGCGAGATCCACCCCGCCCCCCGCGGACCAGAACGGCGAAGGCGAGACGGTATCGAGCCATTCCCGGGTCAGCAGCAGGTCCACCGCAGCCGACACGTCCAGCCCTGCGGAACTCGCCAGGACGTCGGCGGACAGGGAGCCCAGGCCGCCCCGCAGGCGCAGGCCCTCCAGGGCTACCTCCCCGGGTCCGGGACCCAGACGCAGGACGGCGGGCCCCTCGGAGGCGAGGGTCTGGTCGGCCGCCGTGATCCGCAGGGAATCGCTGGTGATCGTCCGGATGGTGTCTCCGGAGGTCGACCCCCAGGCCCACACCTCCCCCTGGGGCGCCATGACCAGCGCGGTGAAGTCGCCGCGGGGCGGTCCCCCCTCGGGATCGACCCGTCCCTCCCAGGTGACGTCCAGCGAGTCCAGCCAGACCGATCCCAGCCGCAACGGTCCGCCGGCCCGGGCGGAGAACTCCAGCCGGCGGGCCGATCCCGCCACCTCCGCCTGGACCACGGGCAGGTCAGCCTGGTCGAGGGCCACACCTCCCGACAGGGCGGCCTGGCCTGCGAGGTCCCGCCAGGGGCCGGCGGCTGCCAGCCTG
>JAHJTW010000274.1 GCA_018829565.1 bacterium
ACGTCTCCCCGAACTACCAGCATGACGGGTACGGGTGGGCCATCGGCCCGGTGGACCCCGCGGGGCCCACGGTGACCCTGACGTTGATCCGCAACGAGGTGGCCAAGACCGTCGAGCTGACCGAGGGCGACAGCTTCTTCGACGTGGTCTACGACGTGGGGCCCGCCACCCACTGGATCCAGGCCGGGTTCTCGCCGAGCCTGGTCGATCTGGTCTGGAACGCGCAGATGGACCGGATCTGGGCTCCCGACGCGGCCTACATGGGGCAGCGCAATCCCAACACCGGCGTGACCGCAGCCTGGGTCCTGGGGTCCGGAGGCGCCGGCCACCAGCGGGACTTCTCGGGAACCCTGATGAAGGGCGACGAGATCAAGGGCGAGGGCGTGTTCCAGCTCCGGCTGTTCGCGGGGGTCACGAGCGCCCCCGACGTCTCCGGCGACGTCGCCGAGCTGCGCGCCATGGTGCCCGAGGTGACCGACACCATCGGGCCGGCCGTCACCGCGGCGGTCTACTACCCCGCCACGGACCGGCTGCAGCTGACCTTCGACCAGATCGTGGCCGGCTGCGACCCGTCCGGC
This sequence comes from bacterium, assembly GCA_018829565.1. GTDB lineage: Bacteria > Krumholzibacteriota > Krumholzibacteriia > LZORAL124-64-63 > LZORAL124-64-63 > JAHJTW01. The sequence continues at coordinate 579 of JAHJTW010000274.1, forward strand.
GTGGCCGTGGTCGAGGGCGCCGGCGCCACCACGGTGGTGACCTTGCCCGTGTCCACTCCGGTCAGCGAGACCGGGCCGGCGATCACGCGGACTTTCGAGCTGGATGCCGGCACCGCCGCAGCCGTCGAGGCCCTGGCCGGCGACCTCTACCTGACGCTGGACGCCGATGCGGCCCTGGACGAGAGCGGGGTGGGCAACCTGGCGGTGGCCGCCGGTGAAGCGCCGGTGGACGTGGCCGGAACCGCGGTGGCCATCGACGGCAACATCGAGGCGGGGGAATGGGAGAGCGCCCTGGCCCTGGCCGACAGCAGCGACTCGGCCTGGACCGCCGCCAACGAGATCGACCGGCTGCTGGTCCACTGGGACCAGGACTACCTGTACCTGGCCATCGACGGCCAGGTCAGCGCCAACAGCTGGCTGCTCTACCTTGACGTCGATCCCGGGTCCGCAAGCGGCCAGACCGACCTGACGGCCATCGACTCCTGGGAGCGGGGGGCCTCGTTCAGCGCGCCCGGATTCGCCCCGGACTTCCAGTACGCCTGCTACCAGCACCAGTCGGTGTGGGACGGCGAAGGGTTCTGGCAGCTCCTCTCGCCGACGGCGACCCAGGACCGGTCCGGCGAGGTCGAATCGGCCTTCGACTCCTACCACACCTTCGGCGACGCCTCGGGCAGCGAGATCGCCATCCCCTGGAACACCCTGTACGGCCTGGGCGCGGGCGCCGTCCCGCCGGGGGCCCAGCTCGCCCTGGCGGCTTCGATCTGCTGGGATCCCGAGCCGGGCGGGGAACTGGGCGGCGATTCGGCTCCCGACAATCTCGCGGCCTCGTTGCCGGTGATCGACAACGCCTGGATCGTCACCGTCGACGGGGACGGCGACGGGCGCCCCGACGGGAGCGGGCTGTCCCCGGTGCCGGCGGTCGATCCGTCCCTGGTCCGGCTCCTGCCCAACGTGCCCAACCCCTTCAATCCCGTCACGACCATTCACTTCGAGGTGTCGGGCTCCGAGGCCGTGGACGTCGAGCTGACGATCTACGACCTGAGGGGCCGCCTGGTGACGACCCTGGTGCGCGGGTCGATGGCCCCTGGTGCGCACAAGGCCGTCTGGGACGGCCGCGCCGCCGACGGGCGCCCGGTTTCCGCCGGAACCTATTTCAGCAGACTGCAAAGCCGCGGGCTGGCCTGGACCCGCCCGCTGTCACTCGTCAAGTAAGGAGGATTCGCATGCGACTGATGAACGGAAAGACCGGCGGGTTCCTGCCGGTGGTGGCTGTCCTGGCGCTGCTGGCGGGCGTGGCTTCGGCCCAGACCCCGCAGACCATCGTCCTGGACGGCGTCAACGACTTCCTGCCCGGAAACCTGATCGACCCCGACGGCGGCGACACCCAGTTCCCCAACATCGACCTGGGCGACTTCTACCTGACCAACGACGCGGTCAACCTGTACGTGGGCATGGCCCACGACCAGGGCGGCTGGGGCAGCGTGCAGCTGGGCCTGGCCATCGACGTCGGCACCGCCGGCGGCGGCGATACCGATCCCTGGGGTCGCCAGCTGGAGTGGACCCTGGCCCCCAACAAGCCCGACTTCATCTTCTACGTCAACCTCGACAACAACTGGCAGGCGAGCTACCGCTGGGATGCGGGGAGCTGGACCAACCTGAACCAGGGCCCCGGCAGCTTGAACTGGCAGACGGGCACCGCCTTCCGGGAACTGGCCGTCATGCTCGGCACCCTGGGCGTGGCTCCCGGCAGCACCCTCCACGTCGAGGCCTGGGTGACCCAGGACGGCGGGACCAAGGGCCCCCTGGATGCGGCCGCGGGCGACGGCGACCAGCTGTCCACTCCGGGGTTCACCCTCTGGGATACGGCGGTGCCCATCCCCATGACCGCCATGCATCCCTACGCCGTGCAGGCCGCCGCTGATCCCAATCCGCCGGTGGTTTCCAGCGTCGAGCCCACCGGATTCCCCGTGGATTCCTTCTTCGACGTCTTCTTCAACGAGCCGGTGGACCAGGCGACCGCCGAGACCGCCGGCAACTACGCCCTGACCGGCGCCACCGTCACCGGCGCGGTCCGGGACGCCGGCGATCCGAGCATCGTACACCTGACCCTCGGCTCCTCCCTGGCCGAATCGGCCTCCCTGTACAGCCTGACGGTGACCGGGGTCAAGGATCTGGCCGGCAACACCATCGTCAACGACGGCTCCGGCAACGTGGTCTGCTTCATGCTCAAGAAGGTGGTGTTCCGCGGTTTGTTCGGCCCCTTCCTGGCCAACCAGGGCGTCGGTCCCCATGCCTTCTCCGTCGAGGGGGACACGCCCCCGCTGACCTTCGGAACCACCTGCGACACCGGGATCATGGCCGACACCGGCGTCGACGACATCTGGGAATTCGAGACCATCTTCCTGGTGAACGGGGACTGCGTCGGCGGGACGGCCACGGCCGACGTCGAATGGAAGTTCAACTACAACTGCACGACCTATGAACCGCTGGCGAGCAACCGGGTCCACACCCTGGACCTGGCCAACGGCGCCACGGACGTCATCGAGGTCTACTGGAACGACCAGGATCCCTCGGCCTTCACCGCCCACGACATCGACGTCGAGTTCTTCGTGGACATGAACGACTCGGCCTACCTGCCCGGCGACACGGTGACCCTCAACGGCTCCGTCCTGCCCCTGACCTTCGACGTTCCCTCGCTGACCGCGATGGTCGATGACGGGACTGGCAACGACGCGACCGCGGGCGACGGGATCTTCTCCGGCCTGGTGACCTTCCCCGCCGGGGCCATCAAGGACGTCACCTACAAGTTCCTGCTCAACGACGCGTACGAATGCACCACCCAGGGCGACCGGTACCTGTTCCTCAACGACGAGATGTTCGACACGGTTGGCGGGACCCTCGGGCCCCTGACCCTCCCGGTGGTCCATTACGACTTCTGCAACACCCTGTGGCGCGCGGTCGAGGTGATCTTCAGCATCGACTTCAACAACACCGGCTGGGAATCCATCGGCCCCGGCGACGTGGTCGGCGTCAACGGCACCCCGAACAACGCCGAGCCCCCGACGTTCGACTGGTCGGTGCCCTCGCTGAACACCATGGCCGACGACGGCGTTTATCCCGACCTGGTGGCCGGCGACAAGATCTACACCGTGGCCGTGGTCTTCCCGGACACCAGCAGCCAGAACATCGAGTACAAGTTCCTGGTCAACGACGTGTACGAATGCTCGACCCAGAGCAACCGCACTGCGTCCCTCGACCCGGACAACTATGATGCGACCGGCAACCCCCAGGTCCTGGCGGTGGACGTGTTCCAGCGCTGCAACATCACCGACGTGCCGCTCGCCGGGCGGTCCCTGGTGACCCTGCAGCAGAACGCCCCCAACCCGTTCAACCCCATGACCGAGATCCGCTTCTCGGCGGCCCGCGAGGGCCGGGGCAGCCTGCGGATCTACAACGCGCGCGGCGAGCTGGTCCGCACCCTGCTGGACGGAGTCATCGCCGCCGGCGAGGGTTCGGTCATCTGGAACGGCCGGACCGACAACGGCAACCAGGCCGGCAGCGGCGTGTACTTCTACCGTCTCGAGGTGGCCGGTGACTCGGTCAGCAAGCGGATGGTGCTCTTGAAGTAGTCCGCCTGTCCGAGCGGACGTTTCGCGAAGGGCCGCCGGATCCGTCAGGGTCCGGCGGCCTTTTCTCAGCCCAGGTCGTACTTCGAAAGCCGGTAGACCAGGACGTGCCGGGGGATGCCGAGGTACTCGGCGGTGCGGGTCTGGTTGCCTCCGCACAGGGTCAGGGCCCGGCGGATGACTTCCTTTTCCAGCTCCACCAGGGAGAAACCCCCGGGGGGCAGGGGGCCGAGGGGGAGGGGATCGTCCCGTTCGGCCGCGGGCAGGGCGGGGGGGACCTCCCCGGCCCGGGGCGCCAGCCGCTGCAGGTCGTCCGCCGTCAGCTCGTCCCCCCGGCGCATGAGCACCAGCCGCTGGTTGAGGTTCCGCAGCTCGCGCACGTTGCCGCGCCAGGTCCGGCGTTTCAGTTCCTCGATCAGCGCGGGCTCGCTGCGCAGGCTCTCCCCGTTGTGCAGGAGGGTGAAGTGTTCCCAGAGGAGGGGGACGTCATCGGGGCGTCGGCGCAGGGGCGGCATCTCGATTTCCACCACCTGGATCCGGTACAGCAGGTCTTCCCGGAAGCGGCCGGCCTTCACCTCGGCGGCGAGGTCACGGTTGGTGGCGCAGACGAGCCGGAAGTCCGCCGCGACGGGCCCCGTGCCGCCGACCGGGTCGACCTGACGAGTCTCGAGGACGCGCAGCAGCTTGGGCTGGAGAGCCGGCGGCAGTTCGGCGATCTCGTCGAGGAACAGGGTGCCCCCGTCGGCGGCGCGAACGCGCCCCGCCGATTCGCGCACCGCGCCGGTGAACGCGCCCCTCGTGTGGCCGAACAGCTCGGACTCCATGAGTTCGGCGGGGATGGCGCCGCAGTTGACGGCCACGAAGGGGCGGTCCCAGCGGCCGGACAGGTCGTGCACCGCACGGGCGGCGAGCTCCTTGCCGGTCCCGCTTTCCCCGGTGATCAGGACGGTGGCGTCGCTCGGGGCCGCGCGCCTCAGGGAATCCATGGTTTCACGCATGGCTCCGCCGCCGAACACGAGGCCCGAAGCGTCGGTGCGTTTCCGGAGCAGGGTGCGCAGGCGACGGTTGTCCTGTTCCAGCTCCCGGGTGTGCAGGGCCTGCGCGACGGTGTGGCGCAGATCGTCCCGCTGGAAGGGTTTCAGCAGGTAGGTGAAGGCGCCGAGCTTCATGGCGGCCACGGCCTGCTCCACCGTGCCGTGCGCCGTCAGGATGATGACCGGAGGGGTGGATTCGTCGGCGTCCTCGCGGATGCGCCGCAGCACCTCCATGCCGTCGATCCCGGGCATGCGGATATCGGTGACCACCAGGTCGAATCCGGCCGGCAGGGTCTTCAAGCCGTCCTCGCCGGAGGCGGCGACCGTCACGTCGTGGCCCACGTCGGCCAGGATGAAGCGGACGACCTCGCGCAGGCTGGCGTCGTCGTCGATGACCAGGATCCGGGCCATGGATTACTCCTCAGGGTGCGACCGTCGGTCAGGTTCCATTTCGGCTCATCTCTTCGGGGTCGGCGGCAGGCAGCGCGAGAACGACGCAGGCGCCCGGTGCGAACCCCCGGTCGACGGTCAGGGTTCCGCCCATGTCCTCGGCCAGGCGCAGGCTGGTGGCCAGGCCCAGGCCGGTCCCCTCCCGGCGGGTGGAATAGAACGGGGTGCCGAAGTTGTCCAGCCCCTCGGAGGTGAAACCCGGCCCCGTGTCGCAGACCCGGCAGACCGCCCGTTCATCCCTGCGCTCCACCGAGAAGGAGGTGCGGCCGGAGGTGCCGGACGCGGCCACGGCGTTCAAGCCCAGGTTCAGGAGCACCTGTCTGACCTGTTCCCGGTTGGCGAAGGCGGGGCAGGGTCCGCCGGCGTTCCGCACGACCACCACGGGCTCCTCGGGGCGGTGGCGCAACAGATCGGCCACGGCCCGGACCTCCTCCCCGAGGTCGAAGACGGCCCGCTCCCCCGGTTCGCTGCGGGCGAAGGCCAGGAACCGCGTGAGCACCTGGTTCAGCCGGCCGGCCTCCTGGAGCAGGATGCGCAGCAGGTCCGACTTGGGGTGATCCGCGGGGAAGTCGTCGGCCAGGACCTCGGCCGATCCCTGGATGCTGGCCAGAGGGTTGCGGATCTCGTGCGCCAGCCCTGCCGAAAGCCTTCCCACCGCCGCGAGCCGGGCGGTCCGGACCAGTTCGTCCTCCATCCGAGTCTTCTCGTCCAGGGCGTCCTGCAGGTCGGCGGCGGTGCGGGCCAGGCGGCCGCGCGCGGCGTCGATGCGCTCGACCAGCTTGCCGGCCAGCAACCCGAGGGCCAGGTAGAGGACCATCTCCAGCACCTTCTCGGTGGTGGCCGCCGGGTCGAAACCGATCAGGCCGAAGGCGTGGGGGAGATACATCGCCACCACCAGGACCGCAGCCAGAAGTCCGCCCCGGACCCCGCCCCGGAAGGCGGCGATCACGATGGGGAAGTAATACAGGCGCCGGTAGATGCCGTGCAGGGCGTGGATGTGGATGGCGGTGTTGTAATGCAGGAAGGACACCAGAGCGATCAGCAGGGCCGGCAGCCAGTACCGGCGCACCAGGGCGCCAGCCCCGCCGGGCGTGCTGGGAGAAGGGATCGGGGGCTGCTCTGTGACCATGGATCCTCGCCGGGGAGCGTCATACCTTCCTGTCATCATCGGTCAGACGGCTTGCGCTGGCAACGGGCAACTCAGGGGCCGGTCTCCTCGGGATCGTCCTTGCGGCCCAGGGCCAGCTCCTGCCGCCAGCAGTAGAGAACCGGCACCACCAGCACCGTGAGCATGGCGATGGCCATGCCGCCGAAGGAGGGGATGGCCATGGGCACCATGATGTCCGATCCCCGCCCGGTCGAGGTCAGGACCGGCAGCAGGGCGAGGATGGTGGTCGCTGTGGTCATCATGGCCGGGCGGATGCGGCGCTCGGCTCCGTCCATGACCAGGTCGCGCACCTCGCGCCGCGAACGGGCGCGGGTGCTCCTGAAGGCCTGGTCGAGGTAGGTGGCCATGACCACGCCGTCGTCCGAGGCGATGCCGAAAAGGGCGATGAATCCCACCCAGATGGCCACGCTGAGGTTGATGGGGTCGACCTGGAAGAGTTCGCGCAGATCGACGCCCAGGATACCGACGTCCAGGAACCAGGGCTGACCGTAGAGCCAGATCATCAGGAAGCCCCCGGACCAGGCCACGAAGATGCCCGAGAAGACCATGGCGGTGGTCAGCACCGATTTGAACTGGAAGTAGAGGACCAGGAAGATCAGGAAGAGGGCCAGGGGCAGGACCACCATCAGCTTCTTCTCTGACCGCACCTGGTTCTCGTAGCTGCCCGCGAAGGCGTAGCTGACTCCCTCGGGGATCACGAACGCCCCGGCTGCGATCCGGTCCTCCAGGTAGGCCTGGGCGGCCCGTACGACGTCGACCTCGGCCCGGCCGGGCTGCTTGTCGAACAGCACGTAGCCGAGCAGGAAGGTGTCCTCGCTCTTGATGGCCTGGGGTCCGCGCACGTACTCGACCACCGCCAGCTGGCCCAGGGGGATCTGGGCCCCGGCGGGGGTGGGCACGAGGATGCGGGTCAGGTCCTCGGGGTTGTCCCTCAGCTCGCGGGCGTAGCGCACCCGCACCGGGTACCGCTCCCGTCCCTCGACGGTCATGGTCAGGGGCTTGCCCCCGACGGCGGTCTCGATCACGTCCTGGACCTTGCCGATGGTCAGGCCGTAGCGGGCGATGGCCTGCCGGTCGATGCGGATCTCCAGGTAAGGCTTGCCCACGATGCGGTCGGCGATGACCGCGGCGGGCTCCACGCCGGGGACCTGCTTCAGGAAATGTTCGATCTGCAAGCCCACCTGCTCGATGGTCTCCAGGTCGGGCCCCTTGACCTTGACCCCCATGGGCGCCCGCATGCCGCTCTGCAGCATGACCAGGCGCGCCTCGATGGGCTGGAGGCGGGGGGCGGAGGTGGTTCCCGGCAGGCGGGTCGCCCGGACGATCTCGTCCCAGATGTCGTCGGGTGTGAGGATTTCGTCGCGCCACTGGCGGTAGACCCGTCCCCGACGGTCGGGGATGAGTTCCCCCCCGGAATCGCGGGCGAACTCCCCCTTCTCCTCGTCGAAGCGGTAGCGCAGGCGGCGTCCGCTCTCGTCCGTCCTGTACTCCGGTAAGTAGTTGATGACGGTCTCGATCATGGACACGGGGGCGGGGTCCAGGGGCGAATCGGCCCGGCCCAGCTTGCCGACCACCGAATCCACCTCGGGAATCGCCCGGATGGCCATGTCCAGCTTCTGCAGCACGTCCAGCGCCTCCCCGATGGAGGCGTGCGGCATGGTCGTGGGCATGAACAGGAAGGACCCCTCGTCCAGGGGGGGCATGAACTCCTTGCCCAGGCCGGGCAGGGCGTGGCGGGGGCCGGACCAGAAACGTCCCGAGGGGGTCGAGGCGTCATCGTGGATGCCGGGGACCCAGGTGAAGGTCCGTTCGAACCCCAGCCAGACGCAGAGACCGAAGACCACCAGAAAGAGGGGCATGGCAAGGAACACGACCTTGTGGTCCAGACACCAGCGCAGGACGGGGCGGTAGAACCGGATGAAGCCGATGAAAAGCAGGAGCAGCCCGCCCAGCAGCAAGGCGACGAACACCGTGTTGAGGAGCAATCCGCGGCCCGGCCCCAGGGGCAGCCATTGCCGGGCCAGCACGATGCCGACCGTGATCGCGGCCAGGATGTTGACGGCCCAGGTCGCGCGGCGGCCGATCCGGTCGGGAATCGCGAGACGCGGCCAGGCCCGTTTCCGGCCGAACAGCAGGTGGGCCGCCGGAGGGATGATCGTCAGGGCGACGATGATCGAGGCGAACAGGGCGAAGGTCTTGGTGTAGGCCAGGGGCTTGAACAGCTTGCCTTCGGCGGCCACCATGGTGAAGACCGGCAGGAAGCTGATGATGGTGGTCATCACCGCGGTGACGACGGCGCCGCCGACCTCGCTCGCGGCGGTGAAGATGATCTGGCGGCGGGAGGTCCGGGGGTCGGCCTCCTTCATCCGGGCCATGATGTTCTCCACCAGGATCACCCCCATGTCCACCATGGTCCCGATGGCGATGGCGATGCCCGAGAGGGCGACGATGTTGGCGTCGACGTGGAAGAACTTCATGCCGATGAAGCTCATCAGCACCGCCAGCGGCAGCAGGCCGGCCACGAGCAGGCTGCTGCGCAGGTTCATCACCAGCACCAGGACGACGATGATCGTCACCAGGATCTGCTGGGTCAGGGCGTCCCGGAGGGTGCCGAGGGTCTCGCCGATCAAGCCGCTGCGGTCGTAGAACGGGACGATGGTCACCCGGCTCTCGGTGCCGTCGGGCAAGGTCTTGCGGGGCAGGCCGCCGCTGATCTCGGCGATCTTGGCCTTCACGTTCTTGATCGTTTCCAGGGGGTTCTCCCCGTACCGGACGACCACCACGCCTCCGACCGCCTCGGCGCCTTCCTTGTCCAGGGCTCCGCGCCTTGCGGCCGGTCCCAATCCCACGGTGGCCACGTCGCCGACGGTGATGGGGACGTTGTCGCGCACGGTGATCACGGCGGCCGCCAGGTCGTCCACGCTCTTGACGAAACCGACGCCGCGGATCAGGTATTCCACCCGGTTGATCTCCATGGTGCGGGCGCCGACGTCCAGGTTGGACTGGCGCACCGCCTGGAAGACCTGGTCCAGCCCGATGCCCGCCGCCAGCAGGGCGCCGGGATCCACGTCGATCTGGTATTCGCGCACGAATCCGCCCACCGAGGCCACCTCGGCCACGCCTTCGGCCGCAGCCAGGCCGTACCTGACGTACCAGTCCTGGATGGACCGCAGCTCATCGAGGTCCCAGCCCCCGGCGGGGTTCCCCCGGGGATCCCGGCCCTCGAGGGTGTACCAGAAGATCTGGCCCAGGGCGGTGGCGTCGGGGCCGAGGGCGGGTTGCACTTCCGGCGGCAGGGTGCCCGGGGGCAGACTGCCCAGCTTCTCGAGGATGCGAGTGCGCGAGTCGTAGAAGTCGGCCCGTTCGTCGAAGATGACGTAGATGGTCGAGAACCCGAAGTAGGAATAGCTGCGGATGGTCTTGACGTCCGGCAGCCCCAGCAGGGCCACGGTCAGGGGGTAGGTGACCTGGTCCTCCATGTCCTGGGGCGACCGGCCCATCCACTCGGTGAAGACGATCTGCTGGTTCTCGCCCAGGTCGGGAATGGCGTCGACGGCGACCGGATCGCGGGGCAGGCCCCCCAGATGCCAGTCGAACGGGGCGACCATCAGGCCGTAGCCCACGATCAGCAGGACCAGCAATCCGACCACCAGCTTGTTGTCCATGCAGAAGGCAAGGACGGATTCGATCCAGGCGGGTCCGGCTCCTCTTTCCAGGGGTTTCACGGGTCACCTCCGCTCGTCGGCGGCAGCGGTCCCGAGGGAATCGGTCTGCAGGCCGCACCGCAGCATGGCCGCGCCGAAGTAGGGGTTGGCGGTGGTGGGGTCCAGCTGCAGCCAGTCCCCGCCCTGGTCCCCGTAGGCCATGGGACAGTTGAAGCGCCGGACGGTTTCCGGATAGTCGACCTGATAGCGCTCCAGCACGCGCCACAGGGCGAGGGTCAGATCCTGGAGGGGCTTGCGCCGGGCATCGATGTCCTCCGCGGCCGCCATGGCCGCCAGGGGTCCGGCCAGATCGGCGGCGTCCCGGGTCCACGCCCGGCCGGCCTCGCCCCCCGGATCACCGGGAACGGCATCCAGCGTGCGCTGCAGGGAACCGACGGCTGCGGCGGCGGCGCCGTCGGCGTCGGCGGCCAGGGCGGCGGTGAGCTCGAGGTAGGCGTCGAGGACCGGGACCAGCGCCGCGCGGAAGGCCTGTGGGGCGGGGACCGGCCCGGTGTCATGTTCCCTGGTCGCGGCGGGCATCGAGGGGCCGTCGCCGTGGTCGTGGGACGGCGGGGCGCCGCCGCCCAGGGGGCTCATCATGCTCGGCTTGGCCTGGATCTGCAGGGCGCTGTCGATCTTGAACGCGCCGTTGGTGACCACCAGCTCCCCTTCCTCGAGTCCCTCGGCCACGATGAACCCGTCTGCGGTGCGGGGCCCCAGGACGATTTCCCGCCCCTCGAAGGCGGGCTTGTCGTGATGGGGGAGGCGCACGTAGACCACGGCGCGCTTGCCCGTGCGCAAGGGGGCGCTCGCCGGAATGACCAGGGGCCGGTCGGCCCCGGCCGGAGACTCGGCCCGGACGACCGCCCCGGCCAGCATGCCCGGTTTGAGCAACCGCTCCGCGTTGTCCACGCTCAGCCGCACTTCGGCCGTGCGGGTCTTCTCATCCACCACCGGATCGATGAAGACCACCGATCCGGCGAAGGAGCGGCCGGGAACGGCCGAGACGGTGAACTCGACCTCCTGGCCGGTCCGCAGCCAGGGCAGGTCCTGCTCGTAGGCGTCCAGGACGACCCAGACCCTGGACAGGTCGGTCACCGTGTAGAGAGGAGTCCCGGTCTGGACGTAGGCGCCCATGGTGGCGCCCCGGTGGGTGACCACCCCGGCGATGGGGGCCTCGATGCGCAGGTGGGTCGTCGGCGTTTCCTGGCCGGCGATGCGGTCCACCTGCACGGGGGACAATCCCCACAGCAGCAGGCGTCGCCGGGCCGCCTCCAGCGAGGTGGCGGCCGACGCCCGCACGGGCTCGCCGGCTGCGGCGAGGGACTCGACGTTCCTGCGGGCTGCGATCAGCTCGGTCTGGCCCGCGTAGAGGTCGGGGCTGAAGAGGGACAGGAGGGGTTGTCCCCTGGAGACTTCAGCCCCGGTG
>JAHJTW010000275.1 GCA_018829565.1 bacterium
AAGGCGAGACCTGGGGAACCTTCACCGGCGGAGCAGCGGTTCTGGACCTCCCGCTCGTCCCCGGAGGCGACGGCGTCTACCGCCCCCTGGACGCCGTGCCCTGGATCCCCGTCGGGGATCCGCCGCCCGGCGCGTTCACCCGGTTCCTGCTGACCTTCGCCGACGACGACTGGAGTTCCCCGACCATGATCCGGGACTGGGTCTGGAACTCCGCCGGCGCGTCCCTGGACTTCGCCGGGGACTGGCCCGGCGTCTGGACCGTCGCCTGGCCGGGTCCCGACACCGCGACCACCTGGCACCGCTGGGAGCCGGGCAACGACCTGCGCCTCGACGGGGGGCCGGTGCTGGCCTGCACGGGCGAGGAGTTCACGTCCGCGGGGGCGTGGCCCCAGGTGAACTACCAGAACCGCGGCCACGTCACCCTGACCTCCGGTCCTCTCGGCCCCGACGTCCTGGGAGTCCGCTTGACCCACGCCGTCGAGCTGGAGCGCCGGGACGCCGCCAGCCTCATGGACGCCGCCACCCTGTTCTGGGTGGGGCCGGACGGCGCGGAGATCCCCGCCGTCCCTCTCGCCGGCTGGCCCGCGACCGTCTCCACCCTGGCGGTCAACGCCCTGCAGGGCCTGGGCTCGTTCGCCGGGGACACCCTGAGCGTGCGTGACGGCTCGGTGGTATGGCAGGTCGATCGCATCGCCCGGCCCGAGGGCGGCGGCCCCTGGCGCCTGCGCCTGGCCTTCGCCAGCAACACCCTCTGGCGCAGGCAGGGCTGGTTCGTCGCGGGCCTCGATCCCCTGGCGAGCCTGGAGGACCCCGGCGGATTCCGGGCGGCGTGGCAGGGTTCCGCCTTGCGCTGGACCTGGCCCTGGCGTGAATCCCCGCCCACGGAGTGGATCGTCCAGACCGGCGACCCACGGACGGACCGCTGGGAGGACGCCCTGGTCCTGACCGGAAGCACCCCCGCCGCCGACGGCTGGTTCGGAACCGGAGGCCGGACCATTCCGGGAACCGCCGGCCGCACCGGAGCCCGCTGGGTGAGGGTCATCGCCCGGGGCGGTCCCGGCTGGCTGGGCACGCAGCCCCTGGTCGTGCCCGGAATCGCGGCCCGGGCCCCGGATCCCCACCTGACCTGCTGGCCGAACCCCGCCGTGGGGCAGTTGCAGATCCTGACCGACGTCCCTGAAGGCGCCCGGCCGCGGCTGGCCGTCTACGATCTGCGGGGGCGGCTGGTCTTCCTGCGGGATGCGGGGCCAGGGCGACAATCCTGGACCTGGGACCTGAGGGGGAACGGCGGGTGGCCGCTTCCCGCAGGTACCTATATCCTGCGACTTGAAGGGTTGGATCCCGTCGTCCCGCACAAGGTGGTGCTGCTTCATTGAAATTCCTCATCTCCATCTGGCTGGCGGTCGCCTGCCTGGCCGGTTCCGCCCGGGGCGGTCCCGTCTTCGATCCCTTTCTCGAACGGTTCCAGGTGGGATATTCCGGCGATCCCGACGGTGAGAACCTGATCCGGGGATTTCCGGCAGACCTCCTGGAACCCGTCCTTCTGGATACGCTCTGGATCCGGACGGCCCGGGGAATCGTCACCGCCACCCCCGATTCGTCCGGATACCTCGGGACGGCCGTCGCCCCCCTGTTGCTGCAGGGGCTGCAGGCCGATGATGAGGCACGGACCTGGTTGGGCGCGGTCCGCGGCTGGCTGGATTGGCTGGAGCAGGGCGCTCAGGTCGCGCGTTACGGGGAACTGTCCGCCTATCCCACCCGTCTCGGTGCGGATCTTGCCGGCCTGGCCGCGACCGTTGCCCTGGCGGCCGGGGATTCGGTGGGGGCCCTGCAGGTCAGCCGCTCCGCGGGGTTCACGGAGTCCGAGAGGTTCGTCTGGAAGCTCAGGGAATTCCTGCTTCGGCTGCTCGTCGACGGCCAGGGGCCTACGGCGGAACAGTTCCTGTCCCCGCTGACGAGCCTCGGGCCTTTTGATGCGAACACCGGCTGGGCCCTCTACCGCGCCCAGCGCCATTCCGGCGGGTCGTCCGTCCTGACGACGGACTTCTCCACGATGCGTGAGGCCCGATTCCTGGCCGGCCTCAGGGATGCGGGACTTTCCCCCGGGGACCTCGAACGGTCGGGTTTCTCCCGCGACATCAAGGCCGGACTCGGCGGAGTGATCCTGGACCGCAAGGATCTGGCCGCCCACTTCCAGAGTTACCCAACGCCGCCCTGGGGCATGACCGAACAAGGCTGGTGGGTGTCCGGGCAGCGCGCCCTGGTGCGGGGCCGGCCGGACGCCTACGAGTCTCTCGCCGCCCGGGACGACCTGCGCTCGGGCTGGCGGATGGACGTCTGGCGTCGGGCCTCCGAGCTGAGGTTGCTGAGGAACGAGTGGACCGCCGGCCTGGCGGACCTGGACCACGCCCTGGGTCTGGCCTCCGCCGGGGCGGGGACCTCGTCCCTGCGGGGTCGCCTGCGGGAATGGGTCGAGCAGGCCATGGCCCTCGCGCTCGCCCAGGGGGAAACCGACCTGGCCGGCGCCATCCGGACCAAGGGGCTCGGGGGATTCCCCGCGGAGGAGGCCGAAATCTTCCGGAAAGAGACGGCCCACTGGGACATCACGGGAACGCCCGAAATTCCGGACGGATCGGAAACCTTGCGGGAAAAGGCAGGACGGACGGTCTCCGGGGGGCTCGCTCCTCCGATCGGCCACGACGCCGGCGCCCGCAACTTCGGCGGTGAGTGGGAACGCCAAGCCTGGACACTGTGGCTGCGCTGGGCAGGGGATGCGGACGGCGATTCCTTCGGATCGCCCGGGGATCCGGGTGCCCGGGTCTACTTCCAGGCCCTGAAGGGCCTCGGACCGGACGCCCCGCGCGACCTTTACCTCACCGAGGCCGGCAAGTGCCTGGCGGGAGCCCCGGGCCTTGGAACGATCCTGGATCACGTGCTTTCCATGGACGTCTTCAACCTGATTGAAGGGGCGACACCGGCCCCGGCCTGGATCCCGTCCGAGGCCGTCGAGGCGCTTTCCATCGCCCAGAGGCATGCCCTGCTGGGGGTGGCCCTGGCGCAGGGGGACATGCGCGGCATCCTCGCCCTCGGGTACGCTCTTCCCGACGGTCCCTTGCGCCCCGAGGAGAAATTGACCTTCCTTTTCCCCTTGCCCGGGAGGGGGCCGGTCGGGAAGGCCCTGGAAAGCGCCCGCAGCGAAACCGCCCTGCTGCTGGCCGTCGCCCGCAACGAATCCCTCTTCGATTCCGGGGTTCGTTCGCGCGCCGGCGCCCTGGGCTGGATGCAGATCATGCCGTTCCACTTCGGGACCGGCGGCCCTGCGGCGGGCCGGGAGCACTGGGGCGTTCCCGGCGTCTCCATCGCCAAGGGCGACGCCCTGCTGGAGGAGAACCGGAGCCGCTACGGGGGAGACCCCTACCGGATGCTGGCGGCGTACAACGCGGGCCCGACCGCGGCGGATCGCTGGGTGAAACAGCTGGGCGGGGTGACCGATCCGCAGATCTTCCTGGCCTGGATCGGCTATCCCGAGACCAGGCGTTACGTGGAAAAGGTCTTGATCGACCGCGAGATCTACGGTGCAATTCTCGGCCGGCATGCGGCCGACCGGTCGCAGCGATGAGGCGGAGCCCACGGCGGATGGCCGGCGGCCTTCTTGGGCATGCGCAGGAAACAAGGAGCTGATCCATGGCCGGTGGCCTGATGGGATTCCTGGAGGGCCTCTTCAGCAAGAAGAGGAAGGACTACGCCAAGCTTCAACCCCTGGTGGACCGGATCAAGGAGATCCGGGAAAGCTATGCCGACCTCGATGACGACGCCCTGCGGGCGAAGCGTGCGGAGTTCCGTTCCCGCTACGATGCGGGCGAGAGCCTGGACGATCTCCTGGACGAGGCCTTCGCGGTGGTCTGGGAGGGTTGTCGGCGCCTGGCCGAGCGCCGCGCCACCTGGGTGGTCTGGGGTTCGGACATGACCTGGGACATGATCCCGTACGACGTCCAGGTCATGGGGGGGATCGTCCTGCACCAGGGCAAGATCGCCGAAATGGCCACGGGTGAAGGCAAGACCCTGGTCGCCATCTTCCCGCTCTACCTCAACAGCGTCCCCGGCCGGGGAGCCCACCTGGTCACGGTCAACGACTACCTGGCCAAGCGCGACGCCCAGTGGATGGGCGGGGTCCTGGAGTTCCTGGGCTGCAGCGTGGGGTGCATCCAGGGCCAGATGACGCCGGAGGAGAGGCGCGAGGCCTACGGCAAGGACGTCACCTACGGCACGAACAACGAATTCGGGTTCGACTACCTGCGTGACAACATGGTGGTCCAACCCGAGCACCTCGTCCACCGGGACTTCTTCTACGCCATCGTGGACGAGGTCGACTCCGTCCTGATCGACGAGGCCCGGACGCCGCTGATCATCAGCGGCGCCGTGGACAAGTCCACCCATCAGTTCAGCGAGCTGAACCCGCGGGTGGCCAAGCTGGTGCGCCACCAGTTGAAGATCGTGAACGACTGGCTGAGCGACGCCGAACGGACCCTGCGGCCGGCGTTGCAGGGCGAGGACGTGGACATCGACGACGAGCTTGCCCTGAAGCTCCTGAGGATCAGCCGCGGGGCGCCCAAGAACCCGCGCTTCCGCAAGCTGGCCCAGATTCCCGGCGTGCTCGAACGGATCCAGCGGACCGAAGCCGCCTTCATGAAGGACAAGGCCATGTGGGAGGCCGATGCCGACCTCCTGTACGTGGTGGAGGAAAAGCACCACAGCGTGGACCTGACCGAGAGGGGCAGGGAGCTCCTGGGCAGCGAGGAGAAGGAGTTCTTCGTCCTTCCCGATCTCGCCGAGGAGGCGGGGCGCATCCAGGGGGACGAGACGCTCGCCCCGCCGGAAAAGGCCAGGCAGCTCGCCGCCATCGAGCAGCAGTACGCCCTGAAGAACGAGCGCATCAGCAACGTGGATCAGCTGCTCCGGGCCTACTCCCTCTACGAGAAGGACGTCGAGTACGTCATGCAGGACGGGAAGGTGATCATCGTCGACACCTTCACCGGACGTCTGCAGCCCGGCCGCCGTTTCAGCGACGGCCTGCACCAGGCCCTCGAGGCCAAGGAAGGCGTCACGGTCCAGAAGGAGACCCAGACCCTGGCGACGGTGACGGTCCAGAACTTCTTCCGCAAGTACGAGAAGCTGGCCGGCATGACCGGCACGGCCGAGACGGAGGAGGCCGAGTTCGGCGGGATCTACGATCTGGACGTCGTGGTCATCCCCACCCACCGGCCCGTCGCCCGGGCCGACCTGGACGACGTGATCTACAAGACCAAGAAGGAGAAGTACAAGGCCATCGTGGACGAGGTGAGCCGCCTGCATACGCTCGGCCTTCCGGTCCTGGTCGGCACCACCACGGTGGAGGTCAGCGAACTCCTGAGCCGCCTGCTCCAGCTGCGGGGCATCAATCACAACGTCCTGAACGCCAAGCACCACCAGCGGGAGGCGGAGATCGTCAAGGACGCCGGCCAGGTCGGCGCGGTGACCATCGCCACCAACATGGCCGGACGCGGGACCGACATCAAGCTCGCGCCCGAGGTGCTCCAGCTGCCCGGGAAGTGGACCGCCGACCCCAACCTCACCCCGGACATGTACGAGGGTCAGGCCACCGGTCTGCAGATCATCGGCACCGAACGCCACGAGAGCCGGCGGATCGACCGGCAGCTGCGCGGCCGTTCGGGCCGTCAGGGCGACCCCGGTCAGGCCATCTTCTTCCTCAGCCTCGAAGACGATCTCATGAGGCTGTTCAGCCCCGACAGGATCATCAAGGTGATGGACAGGCTCGGCGTCCAGGAGGGCGAGGTCATCACCCACTCCATGGTCACCAAGGCCATCGAGAAGGCCCAGGTGCGCGTCGAGACCCAGAACTACGAGATCCGCAAGCACCTGCTCGAGTACGACGACGTGGTCAACAAGCAGCGCGAGGTGATCTACGGCCTTCGCCGCGACGCCTTGACCGGTGAGGGCATGGACGAGCAGTACCAGGATTTCCTGGAGAACGCCGTCCAGACCCTGTTCGAGGAATGCATCAATCCGGACGAGGCGCCGGACTTCTGGGACATGAACCGCCTCGCCCTGCTGTACCAGGGGCTCGTCCTCGCTCCGGTGCCCCTGAAGGATGAGGAGCACCTCGAGATGGGGCACGAGGCCGTCCTGGACCGCCTGCTGGAGACCGCGCGCGGGCGGTATCGCGACAAGATGCTGCGCCTGGGGCCCGATCTCGCCCTGAAGCTCCAGAAATTCGTGCTGGTCCAGATCCTGGACGAGCACTGGCGCGACCATCTCAACGAGCTGATCATGCTGCGCAGCGGCATCGGGTTGCGGTCGTACGGCCAGCGGGATCCCCTGGTGGAGTACAAGGCCGAGAGCTTCCGCCTCTTCGAGGGGATGATGGGCGGGATCGAGCGGTCGGCCATCAACCTCTTCTTCCGGGCGGAACTCGCCGCGCCGCCGCAGCCGGCCGCGCCGGAGGTCCAGAACGTCCAGACCAGGCACCAGGAAGTGTCCGCCTACGAGCACGCCCCGGCCGCGGGGGACGGCGCCCCTGCGGGGGTGATGAACGCAGGCAGCGAGGGCAAGCCGCGGCCCGTGCAGCGGGACGAACCCAAGGTCGGCCGGAACGACCCCTGTCCCTGCGGCAGCGGCCGGAAATACAAGAGGTGCTGCGGCGCCTGATCCCCCGTCCCCGGGCCGGGCCGAGGGGCGACCTTGCCGTCCGGTCCGACCCATGCTAGGTTTTGCCGGCCATCGGTCGAGTGTAGACAGGACCAGAAAGATCGGTCATGCATCAGGAACGCGACAGGTTCAAGCATCTTCTCATCATCCTCCTGGAGGCCCTCTCGGCCAACCCCGAGGACGGTGGGTCCCTGTCCGGCCGCATCCAGGAGAAGGCCGCCGCGGCCGGGCTGGATGAAGAGGACCTGAACGGCCTGCTGGACTGGATCGAGTCGCACTGGGAACCCGAGCAGGTTGACGGCTGGGAGAACGAGCCATACCCCGATTCGCCTTCCGGCGGGACCTTCCGGTACTTCGGCGCCGGCGACAGCGAGTACCTGACCGGTGCGGGCCTGGGTTACCTCATCCGCCTGCTGCACGCCGGGCAGATCAACCGCG
>JAHJTW010000351.1 GCA_018829565.1 bacterium
CGCCGTACTACTATTCGACCTACGAGGACGAAGACGAGACCCGCCGCAGCGACACGGAAAAAGTCATGATTCTCGGCGGAGGCCCCAACCGCATCGGGCAGGGCATCGAGTTCGACACCTGCTGCTGCCATGCCATCATGGCCCTGCGGCAGGACGGCATCGAGGCCATCCTCATCAACTGCAACCCCGAGACCGTCAGCACCGATTACGACCTGAGCGACCGGCTCTACTTCGAGCCCCTGCGCGCCGAGGAAGTGCTGGCGATCTGCGAGGTGGAAAAGCCCGAGGGCGTGATCGTCACCCTCGGCGGCCAGACGCCCCTGAACCTCGCCCACACCCTGGAGCGGGCCGGGGTTCGTTTGCTGGGCACCGGCACCTCGGCGATCGACCGGGCCGAGGACCGCGACCGCTGCCGCGAGCTGCTGGACGGGCTGGGGATCCCCTCCCCCCGAGCCGGCAGCGCCCGCACCGAGGACGATGCCGCCCGGGTGGCCGCAGGCATCGGCTACCCCGTGATGGTGCGGCCCAGCTACGTGCTGGGGGGCCGCGCCATGCAGGTGGTGTACGAGGAGGACGGGCTGCGCCGGTTCTTCGCCGAGGCGGCCGCAGTGAGCGGAGAACATCCGGTGCTCATCGACGCATTCCTTGAAGGAGCCGTGGAGTTCGACGTCGATGCGGTGTGCGACGGGCAGGAGGTGCTGATCGGCGGCATCCTGCAGCACATCGAGGAGGCCGGCATCCACAGCGGCGACAGCTACGCGGTGCTGCCGCCGCACAGCGCCTCCCCGGGGACCATCGCGACCATGCGGGAGTGGACCCGGGCCATCGCGATCGAGCTGGGCATCGTGGGCCTGGTGAACGTCCAGTTCGCCGAGCATCGCGGGACGGTCCACGTGCTGGAGATCAACCCGCGCGCCTCGCGCACCGTGCCGTTCATCGAGAAGGCCACAGGGGTGGACCTGGCCGCCATCGCCACGCGGTGCATGCTGGGCCGCAGCCTCGCTGACCAGGGTGCGCGAGAGGGCACAACCGGTGGCCGGGTGTACGTCAAGGGTCCGGTGTTCCCGTTCCGGCGGTTTCCCCGCACAGATCACATCCTGGGACCGGAGATGAAGAGCACCGGCGAGGTGATGGGCAGCGGCGCCGACTTCGGCGAGGCCTTCGCCCGCGCCCAGCTGGCCTGCGGGCAGGGGCTGCCCACACATGGGGTGGCCTTCATCAGCGTGAAGGATGCGGACAAGGAGGCCGCCTCCCTTGTGGCCCGCGACCTGGCGGAGCTGGGGTTCCGGCTGCTGGCCACCTCGGGAACGGCCGCGTTCCTCAACGGCCGCGGCATCGACGCGGTGGCGGTGCCCAAGGTGGGCGAGGACGTCCCCCACATCGGCCAGGTCATCCGCACCGGCGGGGTGCAGATGGTCATCAACACCCCCCTGGGCCGGCGGAGCCGGTACGACGAGAGCGCCATCCGGCGCGAGGCCCGCGCCCTGGACATCCCCTGCATCACGACGATGGCCGGGGCCCGGGCTGCGGTGGACGGCATCCGGGCGCTGAAGCGGGGTCTGGTGGGAGTGTGGGCGCTGCAAGCAAGAGGCTGACCCTGGCCGGGGCCGGTTTCCTGGCGGGCCAGGGGCCGATCGTGTACCATTGGCCGCGACCCGTTCAATCCTGCGACCGTCACCTCAACCGCGAGCGAACCATGGCCGGCAATCCCCTCTTCCAGCGACTGCAACTGTTGACCGGCGCCCCGGCGATCGAGCTGCTGGGCCGCTCCCGCGCCATCGTCTTCGGCCTGGGCGGGGTCGGCAGCTGGGCGGCCGAGGCTCTGGTGCGCTCGGGCGTGGGCCACCTCACCCTGGTGGACAACGACGTGGTCTGCATCACCAACGTGAACCGCCAGCTGCAGGCCACCACGCGCAACGTGGGCAAGGGCAAGGCGGACGAGCTGAAGGCGCGGCTCGTGACCCTCAATCCGCGCTGCCGGATCGAGGCGGTGCAGAAGGTGTACGAACCGGCTGCGGCGGACGAATTCGACCTCGGCTCGTACGACTACGTGCTGGACTGCATCGACAGCATCACGAACAAGGTGGACCTGATCGTGCGGACCTGCGCGTCAGGCGCGACTCTTTTCTCGTCCATGGGGGCGGCGTCCAAGCTGGATCCCACGCAGATCAAGGTGGCCTCGGTGTGGGAGACCACGGGGTGCCCGCTGGCCAGGATCATCCGCCAGAAACTGCGGTCGGCGGGCTTCGCGGGCGACTTCCTGACGGTGTTCTCGCCTGAGGTCCTGCCGCCGGTGGAAAGCACCAGCGTGGCCTGCGGCACCCACCAGTGCTTCTGCCCCAGCTTCACCCCCGACGACGGGAGCGAGCACAAGGACTGGTGCTCGACCAAGAAGATCATCAACGGCTCGGCCGTGCACATCACCGCGGTGTTCGGGATGATGCTGGCCGGGCTGGTGGTGCAGGATGCGGTGAGGCGGGCGCCGGCGGAAGCGGCTGGGGTAGCTGAGGCCCCCGCCGGCGACGGAGGCCTGCAGACCCTGGAGTAGCCATGATCCCCTACCTCGCCGTCTTCATCGTCTCCCTGCTGACCGCCGGCCTGACCATGTACTCGGGCTTCGGCCTGGGCACCCTGCTGCTGCCGGTGTTCGCCCTGTTCTTCCCGGTGGAGGTGGCCGTCGGGGCCACCGCCGTGGTGCACGGGGCCAACAACCTGTTCAAGGTCACCCTGGTGGGACGCCACGCCGACAAGGGCCTGGTGCTGGCCTTCGGGGTGCCGGCCATCCTGGCCGCGTTCGTGGGGGCGGCGGCCCTGGGCCTGGTGGCGCACCTGGAGCCGCTGGCTACTTACCAGCTGGGACCTCGGACCGCGGTCGTCACTCCGGTGAAGCTGGCCGTGGGCATTTTGATGGCGTTCTTCGCCCTATTCGAGCTTCTGCCGCGATTCCGGAACCTGAAGTTCCAGAAGCGGCACCTGCCTGTCGGCGGCCTGCTGTCGGGGTTCTTCGGGGGGTTCAGCGGGCATCAGGGAGCGCTCAGGTCGGCGTTCCTGGTGAAGACCGGGGTGGCCACCGAGGCCTTCGTCGGAACCAATGCGGTGATCGGGTTCGCGGTGGACGCCATGCGCATCGCCACCTACGCCGGAATGGCGCTGCTGGCCGGGGCGAGCCAGCCCATCGGGGCCGAGCAGTGGCCGCTGATCACCACGGGGATCGCGGCGGCATTCTGCGGGGTGCTGATCGGGACGCGGTTCCTGCACAAGGTGACGATGCGGACGGTGCAGACGCTGACCGGGGTGCTGTTGCTGGGGATCGCGGTGGTGATCGGGGCGGGGGTGATTTGAGGGGGGGGGGATTCCAAAAACCTTTTGAATTTTGGCCTATTGGCAAGCTGGACATCGTATTATACTGACATCAATATCATTCCAGGCGGAAGTCGAATTCAGGCCGTTTGAATTCAGGCCGTTTTGTACGGGTTTTGACCCGATATTGTCTTCCACCGAACGGCCTATCGACTCCACCCTGGATTGACGAGTTCTGCAGAAATAGTTGTTAGGTTGCTAAGGGGCAAAATGGGACGCGAAAGAACTGCAGACGAGGTCCGGCAGGAAATCTATGCGGCAATGCCGGAGGAATTGGCCGGTGTATATCTCGCGGTATCTACTGAACTGCAGAAATTGCACTTTGAATGGCGTTGGTTCAATGAACTGTACAGCGACTCAGACGAAGTGCTTGGGGTGCTTAATCGAACCGCGCCTTCATTTTTCGGGCATATGCAGCAAGTGCAGATGGGGAGCATGGTTTTGCGTGTTGCAAAACTGGTCGACAAGGCGACGGATGCCCGAAAGAAGAAGGCCAACGCATCATTCCGGTACATGTTGAACGTTTTGGGGCGCCTTGGCGAGAGTTCATTCTCAGGTGAGCAATTAGGCATATACCAGGCTGCGGAGGATGCTGCGAAAGTCATCGTATTGCGTCGTTCCAAGATTTACGCACACGGCGATCTTGAAGTAGCCACCGGTGTGCGAGTTCTTGAGCGACCGCAGAAGAGACAATTCGAACTCGTACTCGAAACACTTGCTGTAGTCGCTAACAACGTTCAGCGCAAATACATGAATAGCGAATTGTTTTATGCCCATGGCTTTGAGAACGGCGGTGTGGGTAAACTGGTTTTTTGGTTGCAAGAGGGCCTCGCTCACAAAGAATGTCGTTTGGAGGAAATGCGTCGTAAAGCCGGTGATGCTGGGGGCGGATAGCAACCTAACCCCAGTTTGCACCTGACAAAGCCGTTCGTCACGCACCTGGCTTGCGCCAGGTCCGCGCCAAACAGCTTTGCAGTTGAAACAAACGTTAGAATGATAAAAGGAATTTCTGTGCCGAGCATTATATGGAAACAAGAGCCAGACGAAGCATATTCAAACCCGTATGACTATGCTGCACAGAAGCAATTTGCACATGAGGCCTGTGCGGTAATTGAAATGCTGCAAGAAACACTGAATCCGCGAGAGCTTCGGTATTCGGCAAAGCAAGAAACGGCAGAGCTTGCCATTTGGATGTTGCGCTCAGATACAATCGAAAGCTTGCGGGAATCGCTAAAATTGATTGGCGAGAAGCGTCACAGGCCAGCTGGTGTTTTGTTTCGTGATGCATTAGAAACGGCGGACACAGCGTACTATTTTGCTATTGCACCAGAAGGTTCAAGCGATGTACTGCGCACTTGGTTCAAGAATAGGACCCCGGGGCATGGGTTTATCCGCAAATGGATTGAAGAATATGAGGGCGCGGCGAAAGCAAGGGCACGTGCGAAGTTCTATGATGAATTATGTAAATTATCTCATCGCACATACCGAGCCTTGCTGAAGAGCTACAGCTTAGGCGCAGGTGATCAGTTAGTTCATGACTCTTGGCGTGCATCAAAGTCTCTAGTTCTGCCCCATACCATCGCCGCATACTATTGCGTCTTGGCGGAACTTATCCTGATATTTCTGAAGCAGCTAAGAGCTACTGGTGGGCTGTCACAACAAGAGTACTCGGTTCGTTGGGCACAAACATTTGATGGATAGGGGCGTTAGTCCAAGTTCGGTCAGATAACATTCAATCAATCGCGTGCACCCGGCAAACGCCGGGGTTACAGCGCTTGCGGGTGAAGCCAACGTTAGGCAGGAAGGGGTTAAATTTGGAAAAAAGGGAAGTGGCATGGACAAAAGAGCAGTTGGTTCCACTTCTAAGGCGAGTTGGCTTTAGGAGAGTGGACATCACTCATGGAGTGCTAGAATCTGGGCGAGATGTCATTTTTGCAGACTATGATCGATTCGGCCTCCAAAAATTCTATGCGGCTCAAGTTAAGTACGGAGATCTAAAAGCTCGTTCCTGGACGCAAGAAATCCGGACCATAGTTGATCAAGCCAACAATGCCTATGATACCCCGTATCGGGACCTGTCCACCGGGACGGAGCATCGAATTGCGGGCGTTTACCTTATTGTTAATGGGACAATCACAGAGGCAGCCAAATCCCTGCTTTACCCTAAGACCGGCAACTGGTTTTCGATTATAGATGCGAATCAACTCGGCGTCGCAGACATGTTGGTGCCGCATATTTCAGATTGTGAGTGGCATCAGCAGTACCTGTTTTTAAAGAATGAAGTCAGGAAGAACCTCGAGACGGCAGTAGCGGCACTGGATCCGGAGAATGGTCTGCTTGGAGATGGTGACACCCTGTTGGATACGGTCTTGCCAGGCGCAATGATGGGCTTAAGGTGGGTTGAGAGAGTCTTGGATACCGCTATCAATGATTTAAACCGGGACGACTTTATCCTTCTTCAAATGTATTTGGACAAGTGCGCATTAGTGAACTACCTGGTGATGAAAATTCCCATAGGGGAGTCTAATGAGTTTATTCAGAAGTCTGTCGTTGGCCTTCGTGACACGCTCAGTCGGCTTCGGGGTATGGCGCCCTATGTGCTTGCACTGTGTGAACATGTTCGAAATGGGGAGAGGCCTGAGCCGGGTCGAAAATTTGTGCGTTCGCCAAAGACGACAGAATACAAAGAGAGTTTGAAAGGGTCTGACTAACGTTTGCACCCGGCATTCGCGTCTGTCACACCTTGTGCTGCCGTACAAGGTGCCCCAGCCCCGCTTGCAGGTGAAACCAACGTCAGGACGCCTCCGGATCGCCCCGCTTGCGAGCCCCTTGAAGTTGGATACCTTGGAATTACCCCTTCACAAGCGAACCACGAGCTTCAATATGGAGACACCATGAGTGGACCTTTCGCCCAACGCGTAGGCGGAATCCTCAGCGCCGACATAGCGGTCCCCGAACACGAGCGCGAAGTGCGCTTCTACTCTCGTGTCCTCTCTACGGGCGAGAACCCTCTCTGGCGCGAGGATCTGATGAACAACCGCGGCATGCCGATCATCGGCTTGGGTGCGCGGAGCCCGGAGTATCCTGACCTTCCGCTCCAATGGATGCCGCACATTCAGGTCGCCGACGTCGCCGCCAGTGTGGAGCGTGCGCTCGCTCTGAGCGGGAGCGAGCTCATGCATGGCAAGGACGACGATGGAAAGAGCCAATGGGCCGTGCTTCTCGATCCGAATGGCGCGGCGTTCGGGATCATCCCCGTCGTTGCCGCGGAGGCGCTCCCCCCGACTGATGGCGACGCAACGAGCGACAGCGCGACGCGCGTGGGTTGCATCTTATGGCTCGACCTGACGGTCCCCGACGCCTCGGCGACCCGTGACTTCTATCGTCAAGTCGTTGACTGGTCGGTGCAGGACGTCGAGATGAAGGACGGAAGCGAACGCTACGTCGACTACAACATGCTCGGTGATGATGGCAACCCTGCGGCCGGAATCTGTCATGCGCGCGGCGTCAACCTGGGTCTGCCGCCGGTCTGGATGATCTACCTTCCGGTCGGCGACCTCGCCGAGAGTCTCCGTCGCGTTGAAGAGGAAGGAGGCAAGGTCATCAAGGCGGCTCGGGGGAAGGATGGGGAATACGCATATGCCGCTGTTCAGGACCCGGTGGGGGCGTGCTTGGCATTGGTGGCTGGATAGGGATAAGGCGAGCGGCTTATCATCCTGCAGCGGACGGTGCGGCCCGCCACCCGGATGCTGAGCGCTGGGCGCGAAGGAGGAGGCATAGGATGACACGAGTTCGCGTGGAGAGCTTCACCGTCTCGCTCGACGGGTACGGAGCAGGCCCCAATCAAAGCCACAAGGACCCGCTCGGCATCGGCGGGACGGATCTGCACCAATGGCTGTTCCCCACCCGAACGTTCCAGCGAGCCTTGTTCGGGAAGGACGATGGCGCCACCGGGGTTGACGATGATTTCGCCGCTCGTGGCTTCGAGAATGTCGGAGCATGGATTCTCGGGAGGAACATGTTCAGCCCCCATAGGGGACCATGGACCGATATGAGCTGGCAAGGCTGGTGGGGAGACAACCCACCTTATCACGTTCCGGTCTTCATCTTGACGCATCATGACCGTCCATCCATCGAGATGGAAGGCGACACCACGTTCCACTTCGTCACCGGTGGGAGTCGGGACGCGCTTGACAGGGCACGCGAGGCTGCCGGCGGGAAGGACGTTCGCGTCGGGGGTGGTCCGAACACGATCCAGCAATTTCTCCGCGAGCGCCTCATTGATGAGATGCACTTTGCCATCTCACCCGTCATGCTCGGCGGAGGAGAGCGGCTGTTCGATGGGGTCGACCTGAGGGCCCTGGGATACAGATGCGTGGAGTTCGTGGGATCGGAGAAGGCCACGCACGTCGTCCTGCAGCGTCAAGATGACCCCTGACACCTGATCTGGGCGTCTTCCACGCCAGGTGCTGCAGGGTGAGCCCCGCCGGTCAAGCTTGAAGGGGAAGCAATCGTATGCTGGACAATGGACTGGAGGCGCCTCATGCTGTCAGGGTCACGCTCGAAGATCTATCCGCATCTCTGGTATTCGGAGGAAGCCGAAGAGGCGGCAAGGTTCTACGCTTCCATCTTCCCCGACTCCCGGGTGGACCACGTGACGTCGCTGATGAGCGAGTCTCCGAGCGTTCCGCCGGGATCGGTCACGGACAGGTTCGGTGTCAGGTGGCAAATCGTGCCCGCCCCGCATCTGGATTGCCCCAGCTGCGCGCCAACCGACCTGGCAGATTTCATCGAAGTTGGCAGGAATTCCTGTCCTGGGAGACAGCATGATGGATTCAGGTGAGCTGGTCTTGGCGATCGGGTCATTCGCCGCCCTCGGATCGTGGGTCGGTGGAGTTGTTGAATCTGTAGGAATTGGACAGTTTTGGCCTTGGGTATACCGATATGGGCCCAAGGTGAAATCACAGTCCATTCCGAGGGCAGGGAGCGCGCGAATCCCCTTGGTGGAGGATTCGGATCTCATTGCTGTTTCGACCCTCTCAGATACCGCCGCGTTGTTTCGGGCACGTATGGGCCTTGTCGGGTTCAAGTCATATGGCACGACCAACCCGATCAAGGGAACCATCGAGACAACCGACTCGGAATTGCGGCTGTATGGCCGACTGTCGGTGATGCCACTGGTGTTCATCGGCGTCTGGTTTGCGATGTGGTTCGGTGCCAACATTCGCCGGGTGATGGCCGGCGACAAATTTTCTCTGTTCCTTCTTGTGCTGGGGTGTGGTGGTGCAATGGCCATCGCCTGTTTTTGGTTCTTGATGGAGCGCCGAAGGTTTGTCGAGGCAATTGAAAATCTTGTCGCTCAATTGGATAAATCCGCATAGGAATCGCTTGGCCCGGCCGCCCGCGATTGAGGGCCGGTTCCGGCTCGCCTCAGCTGAATAGCAATGCCACTGATGCCCAAGGAGACATCATGACGGTCAAGCGCATGGACAACGTCGGCATCGTTGTGGAAGACCTCGATGCCGCCGTCGAGTTCTTTTCCGAACTCGGCCTCATCCTCGAAGGCCGCATGCCCATCGAGGGCGAATGGGCCGGCCGGGTCACCGGAGTCCGCGGCCAGCGCGTCGAGATCGCCATGATGCGCACCCCCGACGGTCACGGCCGCCTTGAGCTCTCCCGCTTCGACGCCCCCGGCATCGCGTCCGATCACCGCACTGCCCCCGTGAATTCGTTGGGTTACCTGCGCGTCATGTTCGCCGTCGAGGACCTCGACGACACCCTCGCCAGGCTCAGCAGGCTGGGTGCGACGGTGGTCGATGAAGTCGTCGATTACCAGGACATCTACCGGCTCTGCTACATCCGGGGCCCCGAGGGGATCCTCATCGGGCTCGCCCAGGAGCTCAAGGGGCAAACATCTCGATAAGCGATTGAGGCGCGAAGATATCTGAAAGTGGAACGTCGTCGAGGAGAGACCAATGAAGTCGCACTTTATCCTGTACGTGGCCGACCAGGAGGAAAGCACGCGGTTCTATTCCCACGTCCTTGACCTCGATCCCATTCTCAACGTTCCCGGTATGACCGAATTCCAGTTGGATCGGTCGACTGTCCTGGGATTGATGCCTGCGTCGGGCATCTCACGCCTCCTGGAGGGCAAGCTTCCTGCTCCCATGGTCGGTGCCGGGGCGGCCAAGGCCGAGATCTATCTTCTGGTTGGAGACG
>JAHJTW010000276.1 GCA_018829565.1 bacterium
AGGTGGACCTCATCCAGGTCGTGCCGGACAGCCTGCCCGCCATCGCCGCGGCCCTCGAACGCACCGGCCCCGGCGACCTGGTGTTCCTGACCGGCGGTCTGGGCTCGACTCCTGACGATCTGACCCGCGAAGCGGTGGCCGCCTGGGCGCAGGTCGACCTGGCCGAGGATCCGGCCGTGAGGGAAGCCCTGGAGGAACGCTGGCGCAGCCGCGGCATCCGGACGCGGCCGGGCGTGTCCCGGCAGGCCCAGGTGCCGGCGGGGATGGCGGCGCTGGAGAACCCTGTGGGCTCGGCGCCCGGTCTGGTGGGCTGCCTGCGCGACCGCTGGGTGGCGCTGCTGCCGGGGGTGCCCCAGGAACTGACGGGGCTGCTGCCCGGGGTCCTGGCCGCCCTGGATCGGGCCGGAGCGCTGCCCCGGCTGCGGCGGACCCTGCTGTGGCGGACCGCCCAGGTTGCCGAGCTCTCCCTCGTCCGCCAGTGCGAACCCCTGCAGGCCCGGCATCCCCGCCTCCACTGGTCCTGGTGGCTGACCGATTGGGGGGTCGACGTCCGGCTGGCGGCCGACCCCGGCGACGAGGACGCCCTGGATTCGGCGGGAGCCGAGCTGGACCGCATCCTCGGCCCGGTGGTCTTCAGCCGCCGGGCGGTGTCCCTGCCTCAGGCCGTCCAGGACCTCATGCTGGCCCGCGGCGCCACGTTGGCGGTCGCGGAGTCCTGCACCGCGGGCATGATCGGCGGCGCCCTGACCACCCACGGCGGATCCTCGGGGTTCTTCCGCGGGGGCTTCCTGGCCTACGCCGACGAGGTGAAGACGGCGTTGCTGGGGGTGGATCCGGAGATCCTGCGCCGGGAAGGGGCCGTGAGCGGGGCCGTGGTCGAGGCCATGGCGTCCGGCGCGCGCGCCCGGCTCGGCACCGATTACGCCATCGCCGTCAGCGGGATCTCCGGTCCCGGTGGCGGCTCCGACGACAAGCCCGTGGGGACCACCTGGATCGCCCTGGCCACCCCGGGCCCGGTCTGGATCCGCAGGTACCGCTTCCCCGCCGGCCGGGACCGCAACCGGCTCCTGACCGTCGCCTCGGCCCTGGATTCCCTGCGGCGCCTGCTGGAAGGGGGGGACGGGGTCTCCCCGTGGAACGCCGCCGACACCTGGGGGAGCGCGTCGTGAGGCTGTTCGTCGCCGTCAAGGTTCCGGAACACCTGGCCTCGGCGGTGGACGCGCGGATTGACGGATTGCGGAGCCGCCTGCCCCTGGCCTGGACCAGTCGGGACATCTGGCACCTGACCCTCCAGTTCCTGGGCGAGTGGCCCGAGGAGCGCTGCAGCAGGCTCCAGGAGGCGCTGTTGCCGTTGACGGAGCTGCCGGCCTTCGCCCTGGATCCGGACGGGCTGGGGCAGTTCCCCGACCGAGGGCCGCCCCGGGTCCTGTTCCTGCACCTTGCCGCCGGCGAGGAGGCCGCCCGCCTGGCGGGGGCGGTCAGGGAAGCGGTCCGGTCGGTGTGGCCGGACGGGCCCCAGGACACCAGGCCGTTCCGGGGACACCTGACTCTGGCGAGAGTGAAGCAAAGACTTGAACAATCAGATGTCAAGTTGCTGCAGGAATTCAAGATAGGTTCACTACCGCAGTGGCCGGTCGAGGGATTCAGCCTGATGGCCAGCCGCCTGTCGCAGGCCGGAGCCGAGCACCGTGAGCTGGCGTTTTATCGCCTGCGAAAATAAGGCGAAAAAACCGTTTGCCACGGGTCGGCCCGCCATGCTATCTTGCCTTCCGAACATCGTCTCCCTGATGCCCGCCGGGCTGGATGTCGACCATATCCGGGATGAACAACGGGGCCGTGCAATCGCGGTTCGAAGGAGCAGACTTTCATGGCGCAGATCAAGAAGGACGAGAAGGCGAAGGCTCTGGAGCTGACCAGGGCCCAGATCGAGAAACAGTTCGGCAAGGGGTCGATCATGCTGCTCGGGGAGAACAAGATCTTCGACAGGATCGATGCCATCTCCACCGGCAGCCTGAACCTGGACATTGCCCTGGGCATCGGCGGCCTGCCCAAGGGACGCGTCGTCGAGATCTACGGCCCCGAAGGCAGCGGCAAGACGACCGTCGCCCTGTCGACCATCGCCAACTGCCAGAAGGACGGGGGCGTGGCGGCCTTCATCGACGCCGAGCACGCCATGGATCCCGGCTACGCCCGCAAGCTCGGGGTGGACATCGACAACCTCCTGGTGAGCCAGCCGGACACCGGCGAGCAGGCCCTGGAGATCACCGAGATGCTCGTGCGGTCGGGCGCGGTCGACATCATCGTCATCGACTCGGTCGCCGCCCTGGTGCCGCGGGCCGAGATCGAGGGCGAGATGGGCGACGCCCACGTCGGCCTGCAGGCCCGCCTGATGAGCCAGGCCCTGCGCAAGCTCACCGGCACCATTTCCAAGACGCACACCCTGGTGATCTTCACCAACCAGATCCGCATGAAGATCGGGGTGATGTTCGGCAACCCCGAGACCACCACCGGCGGTAACGCCCTGAAGTTCTACAGCTCGGTGCGCCTGGACATCCGCCGCATCGGCGCCATCACCCAGGGCGAAGAGGTCATGGGCAACCAGGTCCGGGTCAAGGTGGTCAAGAACAAGGTCGCGCCTCCGTTCAAGAAGGCCGAGTTCGACATCCTCTACGGCGAGGGCATCAGCAAGGAAGGCGACCTGATCGACCTGGGGGTGGCCTGCGGCATCGTCCAGAAGTCGGGCGCATGGTACAGCTTCGGCGAGGAGCGCCTGGGCCAGGGCCGGGAGAATGTGCGCGTGTTCTTCAAGGAGAACAAGGACCTTTACGACAAGATCAAGGCGCTGGTCTTCAAGGAATACGGCATCGGCCAGGCCGCTCCAGCGGATGACGCCGCGAATCCCGCGCCCGTGAAGGACGCCGGGGATACCGACGACACCGGCGCCAAGGCGGCCGCCGCCTCGGCCGGCGGCCCCGACGCGAAGGGACGCAAGACCACGTAGTGGCTGGACGAGGGCAGTTCAGGCGGCGGGACCTCCCTCCCGTCGCCCCGGAAGAGGAGCAGCCGGATCCCCTGGCCGAGGGGGTCCGGCTGCTCGCCGTCCGCGAGCAGGACCGTTCGGTGGTCCTGTGCCTCGATGACGGCCGGGTCCTGGAGGTGGCCCCGGCCTCGCTGCCCCCGGGGTTGCCGCCGGTGGGGGAGGCCGTCCCCGCGGGGGTCCTCCGGGAACTCCAGGCCGCCGCGGACCGCAAGGGGGCGGCGCGGGACCTGCTGGCGATGATCGGCCGACGCCTGCAGCCGACGGCCCGCCTGGCGGAGAAGTTGCTGGAGAAGGGCCATTCGCCCGAGGCGGTCTCGGCGGTCCTGGAGGAGATGGAAGCCCAGGGTCTCTGCTCGGACCGGATCTACGCCGAGGCCTACTGCCGAGATTGCCTGCGCACCCGGCAGGTCGGCCGCCGGTACCTGGAAAACAAGTTGCGCCAGAAACGGGTGCCCTTCGCCGTGGCCGCCGCCGCCGCTGCGGAAAGCCTGTCCGGCGCCGAGGAACTCGAGATGGCCCGGAGCGCGGCCCGCAGCCAGTGGCGGAAGCTGCGGGGGCCGGCCGACCGGCGGGCCGAGGCCCGCGTCCAGCGGTTCCTGCTGAGCCGGGGTTTCGATCCGGGCACGGCGGCGCGGGCCCTGCGCGAGACCAGGGATTTCCTCCGGACTCGGGCGGAGAACGACGAAAGGGACGGGGATGAAGATCCTGGTGACGGGAGCTGAAGGGATGCTGGGGCGGGCCATGCTCGCCCGCTTCGGCCGGGGCCACATGGTGGAGGGGGTGGATCTCGATCAGGGCGATCTCGGCGACGCCGTCGTCTGCCGGACCCTCCTGGAGGACGCCCGGCCCGGCTGGGTCGTCAACTGCGCCGCCTGGACCGCGGTGGACGCCGCGGAGGAGAAACGCGACGAGGCCATGACGGCCAACGCCGTCATCCCGGGAAATCTCGTGGCCGCCTGCGACGCCATCGGCTGCGGGTTGACCCACATCAGCACCGATTACGTCTTCGACGGGAAGGGCGCCGGGTTCGCCGAAGACAGCCCCCGGGCGCCATTGAGCCATTACGGCCGGACCAAGGCCGTGGGCGAGGAGGCGGTCGAGGCCATGGCGGGTCCCTGGCAGATCGTCCGCACGAGCTGGCTGTTCGGAGACGGTCCCGTGAACTTCGTCAAGACCATCGTCCGGCTGCTCGAACAGCGGCCGTCCCTGAAGGTGGTGGACGACCAGACGGGGTGCCCGACCTACACCGAAGATCTGGCCGCGGTCGTGGAGTTCCTTGTCACCAGCGGCAGCCGTGGTATCTTTCACGCAACCAACGCCGGGTCCTGCACCTGGTACGAATTCGCCAGGGCGATCGCCGAGGGGCTGGGACGGGATCCCCGGCTGATCAGCCCCTGTCCGAGCAGCGAGTATCCGACGGCGGCGGTGCGCCCCGCCTGTTCGGTCCTGCTCAGCCGCCAGCTGGAGGAAGCGGGCTGTCCGCCCCGTCCCTCCTGGCAGGACGCCCTGGCCAGGTATTTGACATTGCTGGCTTCCGGCCGCGCCCGGTTCCCCTGACCCTACGGGTCGGCGGCCGGATGCGCCGACGCCGTGATCCCGCTGGTGAAAGGATCCGCATGGGGAACACTTCCGCCAATGACGCCGACTTCATGAGGCAGGCCCGATCGGCGTTCGCCGTCACGGTGGAGGGCCTCCGGACCGCCCTGGACGCCCTCGGCGAGGACCACCTGGCCGCCGTGTCCGGCCTGGCCGCAGCTGTCGCCCGCGCCTGGGCGCAGGGCGGGAAGCTGCTGGTGTGCGGCAACGGCGGCAGCGCCGCGGACAGCCAGCACATCGCCGCCGAGCTGGTGGGCCGCTTCCTGGCCGAACGTCCGGGCTATCCAGCGCTGGCCCTGACCACCAACACCTCGACCTTGACCGCCGTGGGGAACGACTACGGCTTCGACCACATCTTCGCTCGCCAGGTCCAGGCTCTCGGTTCGCCCGGGGACGTCCTGCTGGTCATCTCCACCTCGGGAAATTCCCGCAACTGCATCGAGGCCGTGAAGGCGGCACGGGAGCGCGGTCTGGCCGTCCACGGTTTCCTGGGGGGCGACGGCGGCAAGCTGCTGCCCCTGGTGGACGGCGCTCTGGTGGCTCCCAGCGCGCACACCCCCCGCATCCAGGAGATCCACATCACCATGGGCCATCTGCTTTGCCAGATCCTGGAGACGGCCGCCCAGCAGGACGCCGGGTGAAACCTCTGATGCAGACCCTGGGCAACGATCACTTCCTGCCGGCCGACGATCGGCTGGAGCGGGGCTCCCTCCGGGAGACCGTCCTGTTGATCCTCGTGGACATGGTCATGCTGGAAGCCGCCTTCCTGACGACCTACTGGTTCCGGTTCCACAGCGGCATCTGGCTGGTGCCCCTGGGCGTCCCGCCCCTGAGCATGTACCTGGTGGCGAGCCTGGTCGTGCTGCTCGTCTTCTTCGGCATCTTCTACTTCAGCGCGATGTACACCCGGCGCGGGGTCCGGTCGTTCGAGGACGACCTGGTGGGTCTGTTCAAGGGCGTGGTCCTGGCCAGCCTGCTGGTCCTCGCTTCCACCTTCTTCCTGCGGACCCTGACCTTCAGCCGCTCCTTCTTCGGTCTGTTCTTCCTGTCCACCTTCTTCTTCCTGACCCTTGGCCGCGTCGGGGCGCGCCAGCTCGCCAAGCGCTGGACCAGAGGCGGCGAAGGCCGCATCCGGACCCTGCTGGTCGGGGCCAGTCCCATGCGGGAGAGGTTGCTGCGATTGACGAGGGAACTGCCGGGGCTCGCGTTCGAGCCCGTGGGCTGGTTGCGCGTCGACGGCGGGGACGAGGACGGCCCCCTTGAAGCCGGCGTCACCCTGCTCGACGCCCGCGGTCCGCGGCGGGCCGCCTCCGCCGTCCCCGCGCTGCCCTGCCTGGGCGGAGTGGAGGAGGTCAGGTCCCTGGTCCTGGAGCACCGGATCGACCTGGTGGTGCTGACGGTCCCCTTCGACCGCCTGCCCCTGATCAGCCAGGTGGCCGCAGCGCTGGCCAACCTCAAGGTCGATCTCCAGTTCATCCCCGACCTGCCGGCCCTGCACACCAGCAAGATGAGGCTCCAGGAGATCGGAGGCATCCCGTTCATCTCCATCCGCGAGGGGGCCCTGAGCGCCGTGGACCGGATCGTCAAGCGCACCTTCGACCTCCTCGCCAGCGGCCTGGGCCTGCTGTTCCTGGCGCCGGCCCTCGCGGCGATCGCCCTGCTGGTCAAGCTGTCCTCGCCCGGACCGGTCTTCTACCGCCAGGAACGCGTCGGCCAGGACGGCCGGCAGTTCTCCATGGTCAAGTTCCGCAGCATGCGCACCGACGCCGAGCAGGCCTCGGGGCCCGTCTGGACCACCGAGGACGATCCCCGCGTGACGGGCATCGGCCGCATCCTGCGCCGGTTCAGCCTGGACGAACTTCCCCAGCTGTGGAACGTCCTGCGCGGGGATATGAGCCTGGTGGGGCCCCGCCCGGAGCGCCGGGTCTTCGTGGAGCAGTTCACCCGCCAGATGCCGCGCTACTTCGAGCGGCACCGGGTCAAGGCGGGCCTGACGGGCTGGGCCCAGGTCAACGGCCTGCGGGGCAACACGAGCATCGAGGATCGGACGTACTACGACCTCTACTACCTGGAGAACTGGTCCCTGGGGCTCGACGTCAAGATCCTGCTGATGACCCTCCATCACGTCCTGCGCGGAGAGAACGCCTACTGATGAAGACGCTGCTCGCATTCCTCGAGAACCTGCGCCCGCGGCAGTGGACCAAGAATCTCCTGCTGTTCGCAGGGGTCATCTTCGCACGCAAGCTCGGCGACGAGGCTTGCGTGGTGCGGGCGGCGCTGGGCGCCGTGGTCTTCTGCTTCGCCTCCGGCATCGTCTACGTCTACAACGACTACGTGGACCGGGAGCTGGACCGCCGGCATCCCCACAAGCGGACCCGGCCCATCGCCTCGGGGCGCCTGCCCCTGGATTTCGCGGCCAAGGCCGGCCTGGTGGTGCTGGTGCTGGTCCTCGGGGCCGGCTGGCTGCTGGGCCCAGTGTTCCTGGGCGCGGTGTCGTTCTTCCTGCTGTGGAACTGGTCCTACACCAACTTCTTCAAGAAGCTGCCCGTGCTGGACGTCCTCGGGATCGGCATGAGCTTCGTGATCCGGGCCACCGCCGGGGTCTTCGTCCTGCTGCCGGTCTGCCCCGAAGTCGGTATCTCCAGCTGGCTTCTGCTGTGCACGTTCTTCCTGTCGCTCTTCCTCGGGTTCTGCAAGCGGCGGGACGAGCTGCTGAAGATCAAACCCGAGCAGGGTGAAACCCGGCCGGCCCTGCGGGGGTATACCGAACCGGTCCTGAACGCGATGATCGGGTTGAGTTTCGGTCTGACCACCATGATGTACGCCCTGTACACGGTCTGGCCGGACACCGTCAGCCATTTCGGCACGCGCGACCTGATCTACACCTTGCCCTTCGTGCTGGCGGGCATGGGGCGATACCTGTACCTGGTCTTCCTCGAGGACAAGGGCGGCAGGCCCCACGAGATCCTGCTGACGGACATGCTGCTCCAGATCATCGTCGTCAGCTGGATCACGGTCGCCATCATGATCATCGGCATCTGATCGCCCCCCGGGCCGCTTGAAGAAGTGGTCCGGGCGGGCCGGGAGGTCCGACATGCGCCCTGTGGTGGCCCTGGTGGAAGCCAGGCCGGAAACCATCCTGGACGACTACCGCAGACTGCTGGATCTGGCGGGGCTGGAGGTGGGGGATTCCCGGCCGCTGTCCTTGATGACCCCAGGGGAGCGGGATTGCCCCGGGTTCGTGGCGCCCCCCTGGCAGATCGACGGGGTCCTGCGGGCCCTCGGAACCGGGACCTGGGCGGACGTGAGTGGTCGGGCCCTCTCCGGCGACGTCCGGCTGGAAACCCCCACGACCCGGACGGAACACGGGGCGGACAGCGCGATCGTGGCGCCGGGAAGGCAGGGGCTCCTGCTGGCCGCTCCGGTCCTCGAGGCCGGCTGGGGCATCAGGGGGGCGGTGGCCCTGGCCTGGCGGTTCGGGGGACGCGGCGCCTCCTTCCCGAGAGGAGCGCTGTTGCCCGATCTTGCGCGGGTCCTGGGGGGACCGGCGGGCGGAGACGCCATCCTGGGCGCCGTCCTGGACGGGGTTCACTGGGGAGTGGGAGCCGGGACCCTTGGCAAGGGCTACGTCAGGCGCAACACCCTGATCGCCGGGGCCGATCCGGTGGCCGTCGATGCGGTCGGCGCCCTCCTGGCAGGCATGGATCCCCTGCAGATCCCCTGGCTGCGGCACTGCCATGACCTGGCTCTGGGTACGGCGGACCCGGGAAGGATCCGGATCGCCGGCCACGCCGACCTGCTTGGCGATTCCTTCGCCGGCTGGAAACTCGCCGGCAAGACCCCGGGCGGGCGGCTGAGCCTTTCCCGCGCCCGTGAGGGCGTGTGGAAGGCCTGGCGGCGGCCCCGGTTGCTGAAATCCTACGGCGAAACCCCCTGGGGACGCCTGGACCACCTTTACCGATCCGGACGCTTTCCGGAAGAGGTCCGATGAACGCGCCACAATACGTCAAGGGCAAGCTGCCGGTGGGCCGGACCGTCGCGGTGCGGGCCCCGGCCAAGGTCAACCTGCACCTCGAGGTGCTCAAGCAGCGCCATGACGGGTATCACGAGATCGAGACCATCCTGCAGGCGGTCACCCTGTTCGACCGCGTGACGGTGGAACTGGTCGAGCGGTATCCAGGGGGAGAACCCCGCCTGGACATCTCCGTTTCCGCCTCGGGAATCCAGGCTCCGGGCGACGAGACCAACCTCTGCTGGCAGGCGGCCCGCCACTTCTGCCGCGAGGCCGGGGTCTCGGGTCATCTGAGGATCGCGCTCCACAAGGAGATCCCCATCGCGGCCGGGCTGGGCGGGGGCAGCAGCGATGCGGCGGCCGTCCTGGTCGCCTGCGACCGCCTGTTCGAAACGAAACTGGACGTCGAGGACCTCGAGGTCATGGCCGCACCCCTGGGGGCCGACGTGCCGTTTTTCATCCGGGGGGGGACGGCTCTGGGCCGCGGCATCGGGACCCGCCTGACCAGGCTTCCGTTGATCCGGTCGGGCCAATTCCTTATTCTCAAACCGGACTTGGAGTTAAGGACGAAAGAGGTGTACGCCAATCTCAAAATGGGATTGACAGTCAATAGCGCCAAAGCTAACATCCAGGTCATCAAGCCCCAGCTGGCGCGTTTTCCCAGGAAAACCTGGCCGGGGTTCAATCGGTTGGAGGACGTGGTCCTGCCATGGTCCCCTGCACTGCAAAGGTTGGTCTTCCAGCTGCGGGAGCAGGCTCCCATCGCGATGCTGAGCGGGAGCGGATCGGCCGTGTTCGGGGTTTTTCCCGATTCGACAGTGTTGTCGCCCATTGCCAGGGAATACGAAGTGACGGGGCTGTTCGTACGGATCGTCGGGCCGCATGCGGCCGGGGTCGAGATCAGGGACGATTGAGACCGACGGCCTGACCATGCAGCAGCTGGTTTGGGCTCGCCACCGAGAGGGAGAACCTTGAATATTTCAGAAATCAGGATCACATTACGTGATGACAACAAGCTGAAGGGGTTCGCCAGCATCACCCTGGACAACGCTTTCGTGATTCGCGGCCTGAAGATCATCGAGGGAGCGTCGGGACTGTTCATCGCCATGCCGAGCCGCAAGCGCAAGGATGGGACCTTCCAGGACATCGCCCATCCCATCAACATGGCGACCAGGGAGTGGATGGAAAGCCAGGTCATCGCGGCCTACCGGCAGGAAATCCAGAGGCTGGAGAACGGCGAGATCCCTCCGCCGCCGAAGCTCGGCTCCTATCACGATGACGACCACGACTCGGTGATGGAGGAGAGATACTAGTTTTCGAGTCGCGCTGGGGCGTCGTCAAGTGGTAAGACACAAGGTTTTGGTCCTTGCATTCGTGGGTTCGAATCCTACCGCCCCAGCCACCTTACCCTTGCCTGCCGGCAGCCCTGCCGTTTCCCTCTTGAAAACTCCCGCCGTCCGTGCTTTTTTCTGACCCGACGCCGGGTAGTCCCCCAACGGCAGGAGAGGTCCGACTTCATGGCCAACGAACTGGTGATCATCAGCGGCAACGCGCACAGGGAGATGGGGGAGCGGATCGCCGCCCACCTCGACGTCGATCTGCTGGAGGTGGACATCGACCGTTTCTCGGACGGCGAGATCCAGATCAAGATCCGGGAGAACATCCGGGGCACCGACGTCTTCATCATCCAGCCCACCATGCCCCCCGCCGAGAACATCATGGAGCTGTTGCTGATGATCGACGCCGTCCGCCGGGCCTCATGCCGGCGGGTCACGGCGGTGATCCCGTACTTCGGCTACGCCCGCCAGGACCGCAAGGACCAGCCTCGCGTACCCATCGCCGCCAAGCTCATGGCCGAACTGATCACCACGGCCGGGGCGCAGCGGGTGTTGACCATCGATCTCCACGCGCCGCAGATCCAGGGCTTCTTCGACAT
This sequence comes from bacterium, assembly GCA_018829565.1. Taxonomy (GTDB): domain Bacteria; phylum Krumholzibacteriota; class Krumholzibacteriia; order LZORAL124-64-63; family LZORAL124-64-63; genus JAHJTW01. The sequence goes on from JAHJTW010000276.1 coordinate 10,585, forward strand.
ACCCCTCGACCACCTCTATTCGGCCCCGGTCCTGCTCAAGCACTTCGCGGACTGGCCGCGGGAGAACCTGGCGGTGGTGGCCCCGGACGTGGGCTCCATCAAGATGGCCCGGTCGTTCGCCAAGCGCCTGGACGCCAGCCTGGCCATCATCGACAAGCGCCGCCCGCGACCCAACGAGGCCGTGGTCATGAACTTCATCGGCAACGTCGAGGGCCGGGACGTGATCATCTTCGACGACATGATCGACACCGCGGGCACCCTGACCGACGCCGCCCGGGTCTGCGTGGAGAACCATGGGGCCCTTTCGGTCACCGCCTGCTGCACCCACCCCCTCTTCAGCGGCCGGGCCCTCGAGCGCATCAACGAGGCCCCGATCAAGGAAGTCGCGGTCAGCAACACCATCCCCTTCAGCCGCTTCGACGAGTGTCCGAAGGTGAAGGTGCTGGACATGTCGGCCCTGCTGGCCGACGCCATCCAGCGGATCCACCTCGAGAAGACCGTCAGCGCCCTGTTCCTCTGAGAGAGGGCGGCCGGCGGCGCCGCGGTCGGGCTCTCTTGACAGGGACGCCGCGCGGTGCTTACTTTGCGGGTCCTTTTTCCGGGATGGATGCCGAACGTCCGGAGTAGCTCTCCCTCGTGGCTGGCGCCAGGCGTCTTTTCCAAGCAGGTCAACGGGCCGGAAGGCCCGGGACCGCAAGGTTCCTTGCCGCAGCGGGCGGCGAGCCCTTCTTACGACCCGACAGGGTCAGAGACCGCGGAGGAGACGCCATGGGTCTCGTGAATCTCGACATCTTTCCCCGTTCCACCAAGGGCAAGAACGCCAATCGTCGCAACCGCGCCGCCGGGCGCATCCCCGCCGTCCTCTACGGCCGGGACCGTGAGACGAGCAACGTGGAACTGGATGCCCACAAGTTCTCGGTGGCCCTGACCCACCTGCACGGCCGGACCGCCCTGTTCGCCCTGAACCAGGAGGGCTCCACGGACGAGATCACCGCCCTGCTGCGCGAGGTCCAGCGCAATCCGGTGACCGACATGATCCTCCACGTCGATCTGATGGAGATCCCCCGCGGCGTGCCCGTGACGGTTCCCGTCCAGATCGTCGTCACCGGCGAGTGCAAGGCCGTCAAGAACAGCGAGGCCTCTGTGGCCCATTCCCTCGACATGGTCGAGATCAGCGTGCGGCCGCGAGACCTGCCCGAGTACATCGAGGTCGACATCTCGGACCTGGAGATCAACGACAAGATCCATGCCGGGGACCTGAAACTGCCCGCCGGTGAACTCGTCACCGATCCGGACCAGTTGATCCTGAACATCAAGGCCGTCGCGGTCTTCGTCGAGGAGACCGAAGAGGACGGCGAAGACGAAGATTCCGCCGAGCAGGACAAGGACAAGGAAAGCTCCGACGACTAGTCCGGGCCGACCTTCCGGATCCGATCCGGAGCAACGAGGCCGGTCGCCGCGGGCGGCCGGCCTCGTCCATGTCTTCACGGGGAGAGGCCGAGGCCATGACCGGTGAATTCTGGATGGTCGCGGGGCTGGGGAATCCCGGCGACCGCTATCGTGAGACCCGTCACAACATCGGGTTCAAGGTGGTCGAATCCCTCGCCGCCTCCCTGGGCCTTTCATTCGGCGAAGAAGGCGGGCTCTACCGGGCGGCGGCCGGCCGGTACGAGGGCCGTGACCTGATCCTGCTCGAACCCCTGACCTACATGAACCTGAGCGGCCGGGCCCTCGAGGCCTGGTCCCGGATCCACGGGCGTCCCCTGGCGGATTTCGGTCCCGGGGAGCCCGGGGCCGGGTCCCCGGCTGATGGGACGGAGGACCCCGTTCCCGGAGGCTGGGACCCTCGCGGGCGCCTGCTCGTGGTTTGCGACGACCTCAACCTGCCCCTGGGAGCCTGCCGGCTGAGGGGAAGGGGCGGCAGCGGCGGCCAGAACGGCCTGGCCTCGATCCTCGAGGTCCTCGGCCACGAGGAGGTCGCCCGCCTGCGGCTGGGAATCGCCATCCCGGGGGAGGGAGTGCCGCCCGCCGAATGGGCGGATTTCGTCCTCGAGCCCTTCACCCCGGAGGAGGCGCCCGCCGTGGCGGAAATGGTGGCGCACGGCGCCGCCGCGGTGGAGTGCTGGCTCGCCCGAGGCCTCGAGGAGGCCGCAGGGCGGTTCAACCGGCGGGCGGGCCCGGCCCCGGAGGCCCCGGAGGCCCCGGAGGGATGACCGGACGCGAAAATGCTTGCCAGAAAAGGGTCCCTGGGATATATTTCCCATCCGTTTTGCGGAATACAACGCAATAGCCAGCGTCAAGCTGATTGGATCCATCCCTACCTGGGCTGACGCCGCTGGCCGCTCGCACGAGCGGACGCGGCGAATAAGGACCTGGGTCGTTCTGTCCGAAGGGAGGTGTAACCAGTGAAGAAGTACGAACTTATCTTTATCCTGCACGCGGACCAGCCCGAGTCCGAGATGGAAGGGCGCGTCGCCCGCGTGAAGGAGATCGTCGCCCGTCACGGCGGCGAGATCACCCAGGAGAACCACTGGGGCGTGCGTCGGCTCGCCTACGAGATCGAGCACGAGAACAAGGGCAATTACATGTTCCTGAAGTTCCGCGCCGCCGGCACCGTGGTCGAGGAGCTCGACAAGTTCCTGCGCCTGGATGACAAGGTGCTGCGCCACCTCGTGGTGGTCGATGAGGAATGGGAAGAGCGCAACCGCAAATCCAAGGCCAAGCGCCAGGCCGCCGCTGCGGCTGCCGGTCCCCGGGCTGAGGACTAGTCCGCCGCCCCTGTTTTGCAACCGACCGGCCGGGTGCTCCCGGTCCGGCCCCAATTAAAGGAGAATCCGTTGGCTCGTAAGAATCTGCGGATCAAGAAGAAGAAGAAGACCAGGCGCCAGGGGAAGCAGAAGGTCTGCTTCTTCACCAAGAACAGCCTGGTCGCCATCGATTACAAGGACGAGGAGCTGCTGCGGCGGTTCATCACGGAGCGAGGCAAGATCGCGCCGCGCCGGAACACCGGGACCAGTCCCAAGTTCCAGCGCCACCTGGCCACGGCCATCAAGCGGGCCCGGCACCTGGCGATCCTCCCGTTCGTGAAGGAATACTACCGGTAACCCGGTGGTGCTCATGTCGCGATCCCTTCCCCCGTCCTGTATCGTGGCCTCCCTGGCCACGCTGGGCGTGGTGGGAGTGCTGGAAGCGGTAGGTCAAGGAGGCGAGGCCCCGGCCGCCGGCCTGCTGGTGGTCATGACTCTGCCTCTGCCACTGCTGATCGCGGTGGTCTGGGGATGGGCGCTGCTCGCCGCCGGGCGCGCCGATCGGGTCGTCGGGTTCGCCGTGGGGGCCCTGGCGATCGCTCTGATCTTCGGCTCGGGCCTGGTCATCCTGCAGGTGGCGGGGCACGCTGCGGCCGGGATCATCGCCGGTCTGGCCCTGGGCCGGAACTGGCGGGTGGACGTCGCGCTTCTGGGATGCTGTCTGGTCTGGCTGCCCGGGATCATGCTCACGGTGAACGAGGTTCCCGTGCAGGAACAGCTGGCGTTGCTGCGGCAGGACATCCTGGAGATGCGGACGGCGCAGTTCCCCGAGTCCGCGGACCAGGAGGAGCGGGACAAGGCCCTGGCGGCCGAGGAGGGGCGCATCGATCAGGCCCTCGATCTGGCAGGCAGGATCTATCCCCTGGTGATCGGGATCGGCCTGCTGGGTGAGGCCGCGGTCATCCTGGTGCTGGTCTGGCTGGCGGGGCGGACCCTCGGCCGGACGCGGATCGGGTGGAGGTTCGGATCCTTCTCCCGGTGCCGGCTGCCGTTCTACCTGGTCTGGGTGCTGGTCATCGGCCTGGGCCTGATGCTGACCCGCCGGCCGGAGTTGAGCGGCTGGGGACTGAACCTGGCCCTGCTGGCCGCCCTGATCCTGAGCCTCCAGGGGATCGCGGTGCAGGTTTTCGTGATCGGGCGGATGCTTTCCCCGGTGGGGCGCCTGGTCTTCTGGACACTGATGGGAGTGTTTTTCCCGCCTCTGGTCATCGCCAGCGGGGTCATCCTCGGGGTCGCGGACCAGTGGTTGGACTTCCGGCGCCTCGACAGGCCGGAAAACGACGAGGACGAAAAGGTGGTTTGAGATGGATGTTATCCTGATGAAAGACGTGGACGATCTCGGCCGCATGGGCGAGACCGTCAAGGTGGCCCGGGGCTACGCCCGCAACTACCTGGTGCCCCAGGGCATGGCCGTGCTGGCCTCCGACGGCAACCGCAGCCTGGTCCAGGAGCACATGAAGCTCGAGGCCAAGCGGGACGAGTTGCGCAAGACCACCGCCGAGAAGCTGGCCGCCCAGCTGGGCGAGCTGTCCTGCACCATCACCGTGCAGGCGGGCGAGGACGACCGCCTCTTCGGGTCGGTCACCGCGCGCGACATCGCCGAGGCCCTGCAGGGCGAGAACGTCGAGCTGGATCGTCGGCAGATCGTCCTGGACGAGCCGATCAAGCAGCTGGGCGTCTACTCGGTCCCCGTGCGGCTGCATTCGGAGGTCGAGATCACGGCGAAGGTCTGGGTCGTCAAGTCCTGACGGGCGGGAGTATTCCATGAGCCCTGGGACGAATCCTCATCCGGCGAAAGGCCGGGGTATCTGCGTGATCATGGCCGGCGGTCGGGGCACCCGGTTCTGGCCCCTGAGCCGCCGCGCCCGGCCCAAGCAACTGCTGGCCCTCGCCTCGCAGCGGTCCCTGCTGCGGGACACCTACCTGCGGGTCGCGCCCCTGGTGGGGCCCGATCGGATCTTCGTGGTGACCGGGGCCGATCTGGCGCCCGCCGTCGCGGCGGACCTGCCCGAGCTGCCGGCGAGCCACATCGTCGGCGAACCCGTCGGCCGCAACACCGCACCGTGCGCGGTCCTGGGCATGGGGCTGGCCGCACGGCTGGATCCGGCAGCTCCGGTGGCCCTTTTGCCCGCCGACCACCACATCCCCGATGACGAGGTCTTCCGTCGGCAGCTGGACCGGGCTTTCGGGCTCGCGGCCGGCGGCGTGGACGTCGTGACCCTCGGGATCCGCCCCACGAAGCCGGAGACGGGCTACGGCTACATCCAGGCGCGGGAGCCGGAAGCTCCGGGCGGACCCTGGCTCGGGGAAGGGTTCGTCGAAAAGCCGGACGCCGCCACTGCGGCGGTCTACCTGGCCGGCGGCCGCCATTTCTGGAACAGCGGCATCTTCATCTGGAATCCCGACCGGTTCGCCACGCTGGCCCGGACCCATCTGTCCGAGGTGGTCGGCCTCATGGAGCCCGTCATCCGGGCCCAGGGAACCGATCGCTTCGGTCCGGCGTTGGATACGGCCTACCGGGAGTGCCCCGCCGAGTCCATCGACGTGGCCGTGATGGAGAAGCTGGCCGGGTTCGGCCTCCTGCCCGCGGAGTTCTCCTGGTCGGATCTCGGCAGCTGGGACGCCTGGGGCGAACTGGCGCCGGAGCTCGAACAGGGCAACCGCGGACAGGGACGGTTGCTTCCGGTGGACAGCACGGGAAACGTGGTCATGGGTCGCGACCGTCTGATCGCCCTGGTCGGCGTCGAGGACCTGATCATCGTCGACACCGCCGATGCCCTGCTGGTGGGCAGGAAAGACGCCGCCCAGCGGATCAAGGACGTCATCGCCCGCCTCGAACAGGACGGTCCTCCCGAACTGCTCTGACGGGCGGGAGACCATCACTCTCAACCTCGCAAGGAGCGCTGCGCATGTCCGCTGCACCCCGAATCCTGCTGGCCGGCCTGTTGCTGGGCTCGGCCCTGGCCCTCTGCGGCTGCCAGGAAAGCACGTCCTCGTCCGGTTCCTTCCAGTACCTGCCCCTGTTCGGGGACGGCACCAACGACGTCACGCCCGTCATCGCCAAGGTGGGGGACGTCGAGATCACCGAAAACCAGCTCGATCTGTGGATCGACGAGCTGCCGGCGCCCAAGCGCTCGAAGTACCAGGGCCCCGACGGTCGCCGGCTCGCCCTCAAGACGATGGTGGAGGCCGTCCTGATGGTCAACGGCGCCGTCGAGCAGAAGCTGTACCTCGACCAGGACGTCGCGCGGATGCTCATCTCCCTGCGGCGCAACACCCTGGACACCGCCATGCGGAACTACGGCCTGCTGCGCGGACAGGAGCCCACCGAGGAGCAGGTCCGGCAGTTCTTCACCGACAACCGGGACAAGTACCGTCATCTGGGGATCGTCCACGCGCGCCACATCGCCACCGACTCGGAGGAGAAGGCCCGGGAGATCTACTCCCGTCTGCTCGAGGGGGGCAAGGGGAACAGCTTCCCGGAACTCGCCAGGGATTACTCCGTCAACATCGAGACCCGGAAGCAGGAGGGTGACCTGGGCTGGTTCAACAGGGGCGGTTTCATCGCCCACGTCCGCAATTCCCAGGTCTTCTCGGCCAAGGCCTTCGATCTGGAGAACGGTCTGAATCCTCCCATCTCGGTCTCCGATCGCTGGCACGTGATCGAGATCCTCAACCGGGAGAACGAACGGCCCCAGACCTACGCCGAGGCCCGCGACCAGGTCGTCAACGACATGCTGCCCGGTTTCCAGGACGCCATCATCAAGGACTATCTCCTGGAGGCCCGCGGGAAGTACGGCCTGGAGATGTTCGGGGAGTTCGCCCCGGGCAGGGGCCTGACCGCCGACGAGCTCTTCGTCCGGGCCATGGCCGTGGCCGACGCCGAGAACAAGCTGGAGCTGTTCAACCTGCTGCACACCGATTATCCGACCAGCGACCGCGCCGACGACGCCCTGTTCATGGCGGCCCAGGTCACCATCGAGACCTACGAGGACATGCGCATCGCCGAGCGCTACCTCAACATGCTGATCAGGCAGTATCCGGACAGCGAATTGGTGGACGACGCCACCTATTTGCGCGACAATCTGTACAACCCCAAGGTCATCCGCCCCATGCGGATCGAGGACCTCAGGCAGTAACAGAGGGAGCCATTGCCATGAAACCGATCGTCAAGACGTGGTTGCCGGTCATCCTGGCCGTGCTGGCCGTCTCCGGAGCCGCCGTCGCCCAGGAGCCGGCGGCGGGCGAAGTGGAGGCCACCCTGGCCTTCGGCACCGGAGTGGATCGCGATACCCGGGCCCTGATCGGCGAGGCCGCCGTGTTCGGCGCGGACGTGGGCAAGGTCTTCTGCCTGGCCAGGATCACCGGGATGGACGAGCCCGGCGAAGTCACCTTCGCCTGGTACCATGACGGCAAGACCATCGTCAAGGTGCCGCTCCAGGTCCGCTCCGCCGACTACCGGACCTGGTCTTCCAAGAACATCCTGGCGGCCTGGACAGGCCCCTGGGAGGTCAAGCTCCTCGACGCCACCGGCAGGGTCCTGGCCTCGGCCGGATTCACCGTCGAGTAGGAGGGGGCTCCCTTGCGCCGACCGTTCCGGTATGGACGCTGCCTTTCCCGGATTCCGCCCGTAGCCGTCCTGCTGGCCGCGGCGTTGATCTCCGGTTGCGCCGGGGGAGGACGCCGATCCGGATCCGCCCAGGAGCCCCTCGCCGGGACCCGCATGGAGCAGGCGGAACGGCATGCGGAAGACGCTCGCCGGCAGTTCGCTCTGAGCGAGTTCGGCAAGGTTCTCGACCAGGTCGGAACCCTGCTGGACTACTACCCCGAGTATCCGGGCAACGACGAGGCCCTCGGCCTTGCCGTCGCTTCGGCCCAGCGGCTGGGAAACCAGGAGAAGGCCCTGTCCCTGGCCCGGGAGCTGCGCGACCTCTACCCCGGGAGCGGGGATCTCGAACCGACCCTGGACCGGGCGGCTCGGTTCGCCCTGGCCGCAAGGGACACCCTGTCCGCGGTCTCCTTCCTCCAGTTGAGCCCCGCCGCCGTCGCCACCGCAGGCGGCAGCGGCAGGGGCGAGCTCCTGCGTTATCTCGAGGAGAAGGCGCCGGGGGACGGAGGCCCCGCGGCCCCGGCGGTCGGTGGCCCTGAGGGTGAGGATTCCGCCGGCCGTCCGCTGGGCCTGGCCGATTCCCGGCGGATCGGGTTGCTGGCTCCCCTGACCGGCCGTTATGCCGTTCTCGGAAACGCCTTCTACGAGGCGGCCCGTCTGGCGCTCGGCCATGTCGACCGCGATCTCGGCCGGAAGTTCATCCTGAAGGTCGCTGATACTGGGGGAGACCCGGTCCAGGGAGCCCTCGCCGCCCGCAAGCTCTGTGCGGAGGACAAGTGCCTCGCCCTGGTCGGGGCCCTGACCAGCGGCCCCACGGTGTCGGCCGCCCTGGTTGCCGACCATCTGGGCGTGCCTTTCGTTTCGCCCACCGCCACGAATGAACGGATCTGGGAACTGGGTCCCGGGGTCTTCCAGCCCAATCTCACCGGGGACCACGAGATCAGGCTGCTGTCCACCCTGGTGGTCGACGTCCTGCTGAAGCGGCGCTTCGCCATCCTCGCGCCGGAATCCCCAGAGGGGCGTCGCCAGGCCGATCTGTTCGCCCAGGAAGTCTCCAGCCGGGGCGCCGAGGTGGTGGCCCAGGAGTTCTTCCCCCCTCAGGTGACCGATTTCCGGGCCGAGATCCTCGACCTCAAGCAACATCGTCCGGAGGTCGTGTTCGTGCCGGCCTCGGCGGACCAGATGGTCCTGGTTGGTCCGCAGCTCGACTTCTACCAGCTCGGGGCCCTCGTCCTGGGACCGGGCTCCTGGAACGATTCCCGGCTCATCGAACGCACCAGCGGCACCCTCGAGCGAGCCGTCTTCCCGGACGACCTCGCCTTTTTCCCCGCTTCCTGGACGGCGGATTTCCAGGAGGACTGGGACGCGGACAATTTCCCCGGGGAGGCCGAGGCGGTCGCCCTGTGGGCCTATCAGGCCGTGCGGAACCTGCTGGAGACCATCGTCGAGGACGGGATCACCGGCCGGGCGGCCCTGATCGAATCCCTCGGCAGGAAATTTTCGGGAAGCCAGGACCCCGAATCCGGTTTCGACCTGATGGCCGCGAAGATCCGGGTGGTGGAGGACGGCGTGATCAAGCCATTCCCGGCGGGCAGGTTCGCCGCGGGGCTGGCCGCCGCCGCGCCGGCCGACTCCCTCGGGTCCGCCGGGACCGATTCCCTGGCCGGCATCGCCGGACCAGGCGACCGCTGACCTCCGTCCCGTCGGTCCGGCTCAGGGGTTGGCGCCGGAAGGGAGTAGGCTGCGACCCCCCAGGTAATAGGGACTCTTGAAGTTCCAGGTCATCTCGATCCAGCGCCCGGCTCCCGGGTCCACCCTCCAGCCGAACTTCCATTGCTCCAGGGCCGCGAGGACCTCCTCGGCGAACGGTCGTGACCCGTTGGTGGCCTGGATCATCCGCTCGAGGACGCTCCCGTCGGGACCGACGAAGATGGCGGCCTTGACGAAGATGATCGGAGTGCGCCGCTCCTCCTCGCGGACGTCCAGCGGGTACTCGGGCCTGACCTGGTGCAGGATGTACCAGTCGGGGTTGGACTGCGTGGGCAGGGACAGTTCGACCTGGTCCCTGGCGGCGATCTCCGCATCCGGGTCGGGGGTGACGGCGGGCTCGTCGACTTCGCTGGGATTGGATTCCTCCTCCCGGGGCGCGGGTTCGGTCCCCTCGGGGTCGGGCTTATCCTTCTCGATCTCGATCTCCGCGGGGGGAGGGGGCACGCTGAGGGACTTGGGCAGCTGGTGGACGCGGTCGGAACCGTCCTCGATCGAGATCTCAGGCATGATCCGCAACTCGCCGGGGGCGCCGTAGTACTCGAAACGCCTTTTGACGTCCTGCTGGTCCGGCCCGAGGAGCACCAGGAGGAGCAGGAGAACGAGGGTGGCGGCGGCCGCCCACCACATCCGCACCGAGGCCTTGCTCTTGAAGGCCGCATGGGCTTCCGGAGTGAAGGGTGAATTCCGCGTGTCGTGCCGGTTTTCAGGCATGCATCACTGTCCGTCCGGCGATCCGGACCGCAGCATCCGCGCGGACCAGATCCCTCCGGTGTGTTCGAGAAGCCAGAACTGCCACTGGGAGTCCCGGTGGATTTCCAGGGTGTGGCGGTCTCCGCAGGCGGGCCACCTGGTCGCCTGGGTTGAGAATAGGGAATTCCCGGCGGACGAGCCACCCTGCCCGTTCCGAGCGGAGGGCGCCCAGACGAAGTTGCCGTCCCAGACGGCCCAGAGGAGCGGATCCGCAGCGGCCGAGGGCGGCAGGAGCCGGAGCATGGATTCCGGCCGGACGAAGGCGCTGAACGCCTGCTCACCGGCCGCCTGCCCCACGAGCCCCTGCAACAGGAGCGAAGCTTCCGTCCTGGCGAGCCCGGCGTCGGCGGTCAGCCCCCTGCCGGTCTGCGGCTCGGGGAGCGGGAACTCCACCACCAGGGCGGCGCAGTGGGTGTGCCGCAGGAGGTAGTCGGAGCCCGGGCCGGCGAGGGAATCGGGAACGGCAACGCCGTCCTGCACCATGGTCCGGGCAGTGAACGAGGCCCAGGCGGAGCCGGCGGCGCTGCCGGGATAATGGCGGACCGCCGGACCGGCCGCCGGGGACCGCCGTCCGATCTGGATGAAGAGTCTGGCGCCGGCCCGCCGAGCCAGCAGGGCCTTGTCGGCATCGGCGAGGGGCTGGTCGTCCCGGCGGGTCAGGACCGCCTCGGCGCCGGCCCCCCTCAGCAACGCTTCCAGCTGGCGGGCCGTTTCGAGGTTCAGGTCGGATCCCCGGCGTCCCAGCTCGGTCTGGCCGTCGGTCATGGTCCCCCCGCCGCGGGGATCGATCACGACCGTCATCCCGTGCAGGCCCGTCCCGAGGGGATGGGCGGTCAGGGGGCCGGCATCCGCCTCCCCGCCCGGTGCGGGGGGAGCCAGGGGAACCCAGCCGGGCGCCTCGAACCAGATCTGGCCGTCCTGGGGGACGGGTACGGCGGGCAACGCGGTCAGGTCCGCGAGCTCCCGGTAGAGGGTGGGCAGGGGCGCGTCGCCGCGCGCCCGCCAGGCCCGGGGCAGGGGCGCGGTCGCCCCGTCTCCCGGAACGATTTCCCGCCAATGCCATCCCGCCGGCAGGCGGCGTGCGTCGAAGATCGCCTCGCGTTCGGCCGTGCCGTCATGAGCGCTCCAGGTTCCGCGACCGGATGCAGGTCGGCCCGGAGGCGGCCAGACCGTCCCGGCCGGACCCGGTCCCGTGGCCAACCGGAGGCCATCGGGGGTTTCCAGGGACCCCGCGGGCAGGGAATCGCCATCGCTGGTCCGCCAGACGAGCAGGGCCGGCGCGTCATCGCCCGTTCCCGAGGCCGCCTGCGTGACGATCAAGGGGCGCGCCGCATCATTGATGAGCAAGGTCAGGCGCTCAGGGGTGCTGCGGCCGGCGATGTTGCGTCCGTTGACCCGGATCTCGCTGCGATGCCCGTCGAGGGTCGGCTGGAAGGTGATGGTGGTCCCGTCGGCAGAGAGTTCGAACTCCGCCTCCCGGCCATCCACCGTCAGGTGGAAACTGGAGGGATCCGGGCCGGGAACCGTGGCGGGATCGGTCCCCGGCGCATCGGGCTGGAAAGTCCAGGTCAACAACGGGGGGCGGCCCGAGAGGTCGGTGTGGACCGTGTCGTGGGCGGCCCCGGACCAGCGGGGCGCTCCCAGGCTGAAGTACTCCAGCAGACCCAGGAAGTAGGCTTCGGCTTCCAGGCGGTGGCTGCGGGCCAGGGACAGCCGCCCGGCCATGACCGGATGGGAGATCATGGCGGGTTCACCCAGGACCGCGGGCACGGTGGCGTTGCGCAGGACGTGGAAATTGCCGGGCAGCAGGCGGGCTGGACGGATCTGCAGATTGACCGCCAGATGGCGGTGAACGGCCCGCGCCAGGTCGACCGAGGCCCCCGACGCGCCCAGGGGATAGTAGGTCTGGGTTTCGTTGATGACGGGGTCATAGGCTGGATTGCTGTTGTGGTGAATGGAAATGAACACATCAGGTTGTAGTGAATCGGTAAAGGAAACTCTGAAGGCGAGATCGCCGGCCAGGGTCGAATCGGCGGCCGTGGTGAAGTCCCGGTCGGTGGTGCGCGTCATGAAGACCTCGGAACCGGCCCATTCCAGCAGACCACGCAGGTAGAGGGCCACCCCGAGGTTGACGTCGGCTTCCTCGAGGCCGTTGGGGCCGACGGCGCCCCGGAAGCGGCCCCCGTGGCCGGGGTCCAGGACGATCCGGCGTCCCTGGAGGGGCCGGGTGTCGATTCCCGTCAGATCCTCCTGCAGGTCCTCGAAGCCGGGTACGCCGAAGGGGGCGCCCGGCCGGGGAGGCCCGCCGCATCCGGTCATGACCAGGGCCAGGAGCAGGATGGCGACCAAGGGCAGGGTCATCCGGCAGGATGCCGATCGCGGGTGCGGGACAGGGGATATTCGGATCATGGAGCGGCCTCACGGGTAGCTGCGGTCGGGAAGTGCCTCAATTATGGAGCATAACCCAGGAATTTTCCTTTGCCTACCGTCCGTTGGAGTCCTGCCGCCTAGACATTCGGTCCCCGGTCTGATACTTTTGCCCCTCTTATTGCGTTGCTCTGGCACCTGATCGCCCCTGCTTGCGGGATCGCATTCCCGTGGAGTTCCCCGGACATGACCGACCTCCAGAATCGTCTGCGCGAATTGCCCCAGATCAGCGTCCTGCTGGACGACCTGCGGGTGGCTCCCCTCATGCAGGGGCGCAAGCGGGACTGGATGACCAGGCTGGTGCAGGAGGTGGTGGCCGATCTGCGCCGGCGGCTGCAGGCCGATCGGGGGCCGGTGCTCACCCGCGACGAGTTGACCGATCAGGCCGTGGCGGCCATCGTCCGCGGTCACGAGGCCCTGTTGCGTCCGGCCTGGAGGCGGGTCCTCAACGGAACCGGGGTGGTGGTCCACACCAACCTGGGGCGTTCGAACCTCCCGGCCGCAGCCGCCGACGCGGCGCGCACCGTCGCCATGCGCAACAGCGACCTGGAGTACGACCTGGCGAAGGGGGCGCGGGGCCACCGCGGGCGCGGCGTGGAACGCAAGGCCGCCCTGCTCACCGGCGCCGAGGACGCCCTCGTGGTGAACAACAACGCCGCAGCGGTCTGGCTCGCGGTGCGCTTCCTGAGCCGTGGCGGGCCGGTCATCCTCTCCCGCGGGGAAGTCGTGGCCATCGGCGGGTCGTTCCGGATGAACGAGATCATGGCGGAGACCGGATGCCGTCTGGTCGAGATCGGGACCACGAACCGGACGGGCCTGAAGGACTACGATGCGGCCATCGAGCCGGGCGCCACCGTCCTGAAGGTCCACCGCAGCAACTTCACGGTCGAGGGCTTCACCGAGGAGACCGGTCTGGCCGAACTCGCCGAACTCTGCCGCGCCAGGGGTGCGCGGCTGGTCTATGACGCGGGCAGCGGGGCGCTGTTCCCCTTCGCCGAGGTCGGCCTGCCGGTCGGCGAAACCGAACTCGCCGAGGACGTGGCCACCGGGGCGGACCTGGTGACCTGCAGCGGCGACAAGCTCCTGGGCGGGTGCCAGGCCGGGATCATCCTGGGAAGCAGGGACCTGATCGACGGCCTGCGCACGCACCCCATGCGCCGGGCCTTCCGGGTGGACAAGACCACCCTGGCGGCCCTCGACGCGGTCCTCACGCAGTACCTGGCAGGGGAACGGCGGCCCGAGGTGCCGACCATCGCCCAGCTTGCCCTGTCGCTGGATGTCCTGCAGGAACGTGCGGAAAGGCTGCTGGCCGCCCTGGAGCCCCACGCACCGGCCGGCTGGCGCGGCAGCGTGGCGCCCGGCCGCTCGAGCGTGGGCGGCGGATCCTTCTCCAGCGCCAGCGTGGAGTCGAGGTTGGTCCAGTGGGACGGCCCGAAGGATGATCTGGAGCGTTGCCACCTGAAGCTCCGGCTGGGCGACCCGGCCCTGGTGGGGCGCATGAACCAGGACGGCCTGGCGATCGACGTCAGGACGATCGCCGGGGACGAGGAAGATCTTGTCGTGGCCGCCTTCGTCGCGGCCTGGAGCCAGCCATGAGCAACCGGTCGGATCTGCGCTACTGGGGAGAGGGGTTGCCTGCCGGGCTGCCCGACGCCCCGGACGGGGAGGACCTGTGGGCCGCGCTCGCGGCTTCGGGTTGCGGACGCCCGCTGGAGCCCCATCTCGACGAACTCTTCCAGGACCGGCCCGCGCCCCGCGTCTGGCTCCTGCTGCACCGGCCGGGCGGCGAACAGGCCTCGGCCGTCGCCGCGGCCGCCCTGGCTGCCGCCTGCGCCGCGAGACAACAGTCGACGGTCATCGTCGATCTCGACGAGGACGAGAGCCTGCTGACCCGCCGCTCGGGCCGCGCCGAACAGGACGGCTTGCTGGACATGGCGCGGTACGGAGCATCGCTGGCCGCCGCCGGCGTGAGGATCGGCTGGTCAGGCCGGGCCGGGTGGTTCCTGGGGGTGGGATCCTACACGCCCACCGAGATCACCGAGACGGAGGCCTCCGGGGTCCTGAGCCGCCTGCGCCATCAGGCCGACGACCTCATCCTGGTCTGCCCCTCGGGGGAGCCTGGCCGGCGCTGGTCCGCGTTCGCCGATCAGCGTTTCTTCTGCTGGGATCGGAGCACGGACGTCCGGGAGATTCCCGATCTCGCAGCGGCTGAACTGGCGGGGAT
>JAHJTW010000029.1 GCA_018829565.1 bacterium
CAATTCTCCAGGTTCTGAGCCTGTCCCTGTTCGAGAAAACCCCTATCCCACAACTACTTGCAGATTGGGAGCAGAATAGTGACGAAAGTAAGAACTGTAACCAGTTGTCACTATTCGATTAACGTTGGGACACTTGTGATTCGGAGTACTTGTTCTTGAAGCTCATAATATCAGCCGCAAGATCCCGATAGAGTGGGCAACGGCCATTCGCCAGGTCCTCGAGTCGGCGGAATTCCGGCGTCGCTGCAGCCTTGTTTGCGCCACCTTCCAGCTGAACCAGCAATATAGATATTAATATTCCCATGAATCCTTTCGGCAAATACCCCTGGCGCGTTTCAAAATCGCACATACAGAATCGCAATAAACTCTCCCGGTCTTCACCGGAAAGCGATGCCATCACTTCATCCCTGGCCAGCAGTAGTTCATAAACAGAGAGATCCATTGCATGCCGCACTCGGTCGCGATCCCATGGGCCTTGACTCGGCCGATTGGCAACCGCCTCGGTATACCGGCTCACCAGGATCGGCCCTGCATCGCTTCGCCTGAGAAGTACCTGGTAGCAATTGGAAACGCCGACCACATAGTCCATCCCTCGTGCCGGGATATCCGTGGTCATAAACATATGCCTAAACGGATGTTCAAGACACAATTGAGCAACCTCGTCGGTGCTCATTCCTGCCAATACACTATCTGGAACAGTCGTCAGAGCAATTTTTTCGGCCCAAGTGTATTTTGTCCACTCGGCCGTTCCAATGACGTCGGGAAACCTATAGGATTCATTTTGATCAACCGCCCATCCGGGCGTCACTACAAGGACCAACAGAGTAATAATTGCCATGCAATGCCGTAGGATGCAGGACTGCGCTGTATGGCGCGCCATACATATCTGAACAACCAATATCCGGCTTGCGTGGTTCAGGATTAGGAAATCCAACCGCATGGTCCTGCCTTCTGACACCCTGGATCGTGCTCGACTCTGGGGGATTGTACCTCCGCGATCATCCAGTTTCAATTCGGGAGAGGGGAAACCGGAGGCAAGAGCCGTGGCATGGCCAGTTTTGGGGCTTCGGAGGGCGGTCTCTTTTCCCGAGGGGCAGACCGGTCCGTCTCACTCGAGCTTGGCGACCGGTAGAAGAAACCTGAAAAGAGACGGGGACTACTCCAGCAGGACCATCTTGCGCGTGACCACCCGCCCGTCCTGCTCCAGCCGGTACTGGTAGACCCCCGACGCCACCGCCCGGCCCTGCCCGTCGGTGCCGTCCCAGTCCACGGTGCCGGCACCCTCGGGGCTCGCGCCGGCCGCCAGGACCCTGACCAGGCGCCCCGCCAGGTCGTAGACGGCCAGCCTGACTGGGCCGCCGGCAGCCTCCGCGCTGAACGAGATGCGGGTCCTGGGGTTGAACGGGTTCGGCACGTTCTGGTCAAGCTGCGGCCCAGTCCCCTGGGGCACCTCCGCCAAATCCGCAACCAACCGATGCACGGTCCCCCCGCCGTAATCCAGCACGTACAGCTCCCCGAAGGCGTCCTGCCCGAAGCCCGCGATCGCCCCGAAGCCGCCCGCAGGGGCGATCAGGTCCGTCCATTCCTGCACGTCGCCCGCGCCCTGGCCGGAGGTCCAGGTCAGCGACCAGATCTGGGCGCTGCAGAAGTCGGCGAAGAAATACCGCCCCGCAAGCTGAGGGATGGCCGCGCCCCGGTAGACGTACCCTCCTGTGATCGAACAACGGAACGGCGTGCCGCCGTGGCCGTACTCGTGGACCGGCAGGGTGAGACCGGCCTGGGGGCAGTCCGCCGGCGGGTTGAAGCAGGACGAGCCCTCCATCAGGCGCCAGCCGTAGTTCTCGCCGCCGCTCGAGCCGGCCGGCTGCACGTTCACCTCTTCCAGATCGTTCTGGCCCACGTCGGCGATGTAGAGGTCGCCGGTCAGGCCGTCGAACGACCAGCACCAGGGGTTGCGCAGGCCCTTGGCCCAGATCTCGTCCCGCGGGGGGAGGCCCACGAAGGGGTTGTCCGCGGGGATCGCGTAGCCCGGGCCGGTGCCCGAGACGTCCAGCCGCAGCAGCTTGCCCAGCAGGACCTGGTCGTTCTGGGCGTTGTTCTGCGGATCGCCGCCGCCGCCGCCGTCGCCCAGCCCGAAGTACAGCAGGCCGTCGGGCCCGAACTCCAGGTGCCCGCCGTTGTGGTTGGCCTGTGGTTGCCCAACCTGCAGCACCAGCTGGGCGCTGGCCGGATCGGCCAGGTCAGGATCGGTGCCCATGGTGTAGCGGACCACACGCGAATCGCCCCCCAAATCCGTGTAGCTGACGTAGAAGCGTCCGGTCGAGGCATGGTCGGGGGGGAAGGCCAGGCCCAGCAGCCCCCGCTCGGAGTCGATGGAGACCAGGTCGCTGATGTCCAGACAGAGGGCGCGGAACGTCCCGTCCTGGTTGTAGACGCGGATGGTGCCCGAGCGCTCGACCACGAACAGGCGCGGGTCGTCGGGGGGCGAGACCAGGCGCAGGGGCCGGTCCAGGCCGGAAATGATCTCCTGCGAGCTGACCTGCGCTGCCGCGGGCAGGGCCGCCAGGATCATCAGTACGAGAAAAGCGATTCGAGCCATGATTCACGCATCCTTGGCATGGTGCGGGGATGGGCGGGCAGCGCCCGCAGCATACAAGACCCATTATATCCGAATTTTGGGGAAAGACCAAATTGAGGGGCTGGTCCCATGGGAGGGGATCGGGGCCGGAGTCGCCGCCGCCGGTGGTGTAGGCGGTGACGGCCAGGCGCAGTTTCGCGTCGGGCGCCAGGACGCCACAGCAGCGGTGCTGGTGGATCCTGGGCTGAGTCACCAGATGCGCCAGGCGATCCAGCAGCTCCCGCGGGGTGAGGAACCGAGCGTCGAGGTGGACTCTCCATTCGCCAGGCCCCCCCCCCACCTATGCAGGATTTTTTCCTGCCCCCCGGGGGGCCTACATTGCTTTATTTGAGCTCTATTTGGCAATTGGAGCCGATTTTCGGAATTTTCCCGAGTCCTGGAGGTACGCCCCCATCATCCGGGTAACGTGCGGGAACCCGTAAATGGTCAGGCCGCGGCCCGAAAATGCCTGCAATCGGCTGAATGACTTGCGAGAAATCCGGCTTGAATCGATTGATGGGTGCAATCACCCACCGAGGGTGATATCTGTTACAATGGGCCACCAAAGGAGGTACCCATGAGCGGCCAAAAACTCCAGATCGATGAAACCCTGCTGAATGAAGTGACACGACGGATTCGGGAAGCCGTTGGTCCGGATCGCATCATTCTGTTCGGTTCCGCTGCTACCGGGGACATGAACCGCGACAGCGATCTGGATCTGCTGGTCTTGATGGATTCCCCCCGAAACACCCGGCAGGAAAGCGTTCGGATCAGGAGTCGACTCCGGGGCCTGGGGTGGCCGATCGATGTCCTCGTCATGGACACAGCCAGGTTCGACGAGACCAAGGACATCATCGGCAGTGTCGCATATCCTGCCAACCGATACGGGAGGGTGCTCTATGCCCTCTCGTGACGATCTGATCCGGGAGTTGACGAACCAGTGGCTGGACAAGGCCGGGGACGACCTGAACGCGGCCCAGGCTTTGTTCGATCACGGGGGCGATTTGTGGCCCATCGTGGCTTTCCACTGCCAGCAGTCTGCAGAGAAAAATCTCAAGGCCATGCTTACTTCCTTGCAGGTTGAGTTCAGTAAGACCCACGATATTGCCATACTGCTAGACTCCCTGGAGGGAATTGATGGCGAAATTGGTCAAACCCTCCGTCCGGCTGAGGCCTTGACTGTATACGGGGTCCAGGTTCGATATCCCGGGGATGATCCCGAAGTCGGCCGGGAGGAAGCCGCACAGGCGTTGAACTTAGCCAAGGACGTGGCCAATAGAATATTGGCAATACTGGGACGGTAGGATTCTGGGAAATTGGTTCGAAGATCCGTCTCGCCCGAGGGGTCGGTGGATACAGTCAGGATTTTTTCCGGCCCCCCGGGGGACCTACATTGCAGAAATTGAGCTCTAAATGGGCAATTGGAGCCGATTTTCGGAATTTCCCGGATCCCCGAGATACGCCCCCCATCATCCGAGTCACAGCTTGAAGACATCCCCACCTACGGCCTGACCGACCGGACCATTCCCCGCGCCAACGAAAGCCTTGCTGTCGGTCCTGATCAGTCGTCCGGGCCCCAGGCCAGCGTGAGGCGGCGACCGGTCCTAATCCGATCAATGGCTCGAGGCCTGGATAAAGAGGCTGTCAGTTTCGACGGCCCAACCCTGTGATCGCAAAATAATCCTTGTCTGAATCCGAGTTCATCATCCCCACACGTCAGGGAGTCGGACACGGAATGCTACCGAACGCAATCCCCATTGAGAAACCTGATGGCCTCCGCGGAAATCCACAGGTCCGGCATCTGATCATCCAGGGTGTAGAGGATTCCATTGCCCCCCAGGGATCTGCTGGAATCCGCATAGGCTTCGAGGGAATTCATGACCCAGAATGAATCCAAAGAATACCCTTCCCAATCCAGTTGGGGGCTCACTCGGCCAAGATCCCCGACCTTGTCGAATGGGCATCCCGGGGGCAGTAGGAATTGGGGATCCTCCGGCAGGAGACGGAGCGCCAGGATCGGCTGACATCCAGGATCCTCATAGCGATAAACGGTGACATCCCGGTACCACTGCTTGGTGTTACCCCACACACTGAATTCATGAAAAGCGTCTCCCCCGCATCCTCCTCGCCCAGTAACGGAAGGCTTCCACGTCCTCCTCGCTTGCCCTTCCGGGGGGTCCATCCCCATAATCAGGACCGATGGGAAGTCTCAGCGTACAAACCTGTTCCATCTCGCATCCAACCCAGAAATTCATTCCGAACATTCCCGAATATTCGAGGAATGGGACAGGTTTCTCCAAAGCGGCCTTTTCGAATCGGGGTGGGTGAAAAGAAATGAACTCGACATCCTTCCAGCGGGGATGGGTCCCCGCACATCCGACCGACATGACGATGAAAATGAGGGCAAGGCCGAATCGTCCACGACTCATAGATTCCACAGCGTGCATCCGAATGGATAGAGGCCAATAACGGGATGGATCAATTCATGAATGAGCGCTGTTCGGAACAATACCCGACCCAACGACTGCAATCGACACCACCAACCCCGGAAAAATCGCCTCCACCCCCAGCCACGGCCCCCCGCGGCCCAGGGCCAGCCAGGCCAGCGCCACGAGCCCGCTCGCAGCCATGGAGACCGTCACGCGCCGACCGCTCACCCGCCACGGGGAATGCGCCAGCGCCAGGGGGAGCAGCAGCACCGGGGTGCCCACCGAGCCCAGCGACTTCCACAGCGTCACCACCGATCCCGACCACAGCGCCAGACTGATCGAAACGGCCGCGGTAGCCAGCAGGGCCCAGCGCATCAGGGGCAGCACATCCTCCTCGGATGAACCCCGCCAGCGGCCGATCACGTCCCGCCCCAGGGTCACCGCCCCGATGAAGGCGTAGCTGTCGACGGTGGACATGATGGTGGCCAGCAGGCCCACGCTGAACACCGCCTGCAGGGCCGGCGGCAGGGCCAGAGCGCCCAGGGCGGGGAACGCCTGGACCGGGTCGGCCAGATCGGGCATCAGGGCGCGGGCGTAGAGTCCGGCGGTCGTGGTCAGGAAGTCGAACACGATCCAGAACCCGATGGCCAGGCCGATCCCCAGGCGGGCGGTGCGCTCGGTGCGCGCGGCATAGCAGCGCTGGTAGAAGGCCGGCTCCACCAGGGTGGCCATGGCGATGAAGTACCACACCGCGATCGCCTGGAACCCCAGGCCGCCGTCCCAGGTCAGGTGGGCCGCCGGCAGGTTCTCCTGCAGGAACGACCAGCCGCCCCAGCGGATCACACAGACCGGCACCAGCACCAGGAAGCCCAGGAACATGAGGATGAACTGCACCATGTCCGTGGCCACCACCGCGCGCAATCCGCCCTTGAACACGTAGCCCACAGACAGGGCCGTTCCGATCACCACGCCGACCCACAGCGGCCAGCCGGTGAAGAACCCGACCATCACGCCCATCATCAGGACGTAGGCCGCCGGAGCGGTCATGACGAACAGGGTGCCGGCTCCGATGAGTGCGGGTGTGCGGCCGTACCGGCGTTCCAGGAGATCGGGAAGGGTGAGAACCTCGCTGCGGCGGGCGCGTCCGGCCAGGACCAGCGCGAACACACCCGCGTAGATGTAGTAGGGGACCCCGAAGACGAGCCAGTTGCTCACGCCGAAGCGCCAGGTGTACTCGCCGACGCCGAGGATGCCCCCGTACCAGGTCGAGACCAGCGAGGCGGTGAAGGCGGGCAGGGTGAGGCGGCGTCCGGCCACGATGTAGTCGGCGGAGTCGCCCACGGGGCTGCGCAGCAGGCGCAGGACCATGAAGACCAGGAAGGCGGCGTAGACGGCCCCGGCCAGCCAGGTCATCCCGTTCTCCGGATCATGTCTCGTCTTCGTCGTCGTCGATGCCGGCATGCCGGAAGAAGGACACCAGCAGCGACCCCTCGCCCGTCGAGAGCAGCAGCGGAGACATGGCGATGCGGTTGCTGATCGTCGCGGGGCCGCCGGGCGCCAGGGTCTCGCCCAGCAGGGGATATTCGGCGCCCTCGATGGTCACGCGCGTGACGGTTCCGCTGAGCGGCAGGATACTGAAGGCCATCCCCTCGGGCAGATCCCAGGACATGTGGGAACCGGGCCCCACACGGACGGTGTCGGTCTCCCGGCCGACCAGACAGATGCGCAGCCGGTCGGCGAAGCGCTCGAGCAGATGGCAGTTGAAGAGGGTGTGGTCCAGCCGCCAGCCGGTGGCGCCCAGCAGGACCGCCTCCTCGAAGCCCTGGTCCACCAGGAACAGCAGGGCCTTCTCGCTGTCGGTCGTGTACTGGTCGATGACCTGCAGATAGCGTGGACCCAGGCGCCCGTCCAGCAGGCGCCCGGCCAGGCTGTCGAAGTCCCCGATGACCACGTCCGGAGTGCGGGGCAGCAGGTCGTACGGATGCCCCGCCGCATCGGTGCACATGAAGAGGTCGGCGCCGTGCAGCCAGTAGTGCAGGACCGCCGGATCGGGTTCCGGCCCGCTGCACAGGACCACCGCACGGGGGCCCTTCTTCGGAAAGACGAGGTTCTCGGCCCCGCCGCGCTCGTAGGGATAAGGCGTCATCAGAAGTCGTAATCCAATCCCACCACGAAGTTGCGGCCGGCGGCCGGGGTCAGGTAGTTCTCGCCGTACCAGTAACCCCACGTCTCGTACTCTGCGTCGGCCAGGTTCCTAAGATGCACGAAGGCCGCCACTCCGTCCAGTCCCGGCAGGCCCAGGGCCCCGGGTTCCAGCCACAGGGAAAGATCCACCGTGGTCCAGGGGTCGATGGTCCGGGCCTCGTCGCCCGAGTTGTCCAGATGCTGCCGTCCGGTGTTCCGCACCCGCACCCGCGTGCGCACGCCCCGGTCCCACTGCCCCTCCCAGGCCGCCTGCAGCAGGTGGGCGGGGAACAGCGCGATGGGGTTGCCGCTGTAGTCGTACACCGAGCCGTCCCAGTCGTGGAAGACGAACTCGTCGAACTCGTCCCAGCTGCGGGAGGCAGCCACGGAAAGCTCGTGGCCCGCCGCCACCCGGACCCGCGCGCCCAGCTCGAAGCCGCGGTGCAGGGTCGTGCCGGCGTTGCCGCGGATGCTGCTGCCGTCGTCGTTCACCCCGCCGTAGGGCACGATCTCGTCGGTGAAGTCCATCCAGTAGCCGCCCACCGTCAGGCTGACCCCGTCGCTCGCCCAGGCGAATCCCACCTCGTAGTCGGTGACCTCCTCCTCGCTGACGTAGGGGTCGGACCACTCGACGTACTGCACCTCGCCTCCGGGCCCGGTGACCTCGCGACGGTTGCGGAACAGCGGCGAAACGCCCAGGTCGTCCCCGCCCTGCCAGGTGTCGAACAGCTCGTTGTCGGTGGGTTCGCGATGGTTGCGGCCGATGCCGGCCCAGGTCTGAAGCGATCCCCCGGCCACGGCCCCCGGCACGGCCCAGTTCAACGCCCCCTTGGGGTTGAAGAAGTCCCAGTCCACGGTGTAGGCGTTGCGCAGATCGCCGGTGAAGTTGCCCACCTCGTTCTGCATGAAGCTGTAGCTCTTGTGCTGGAAGTGGAGGTCCAGGGTCGCGGACACGCCACCGCCCAGTTCCACGCGCTGGTTGGCGTAGAGGGACCAGGCGTCCTTGTCGCCGGTGTACTCGTGGTACTTCAGGGGGGTGGTGAAGTCGGCCGGCGTGAAGCCCTCGGCCCACAGCACCTCCCCCCAGTGGTCGGAGTGGAAGGTGTACCAGTCCCCGCCCACCAGCAGCCGGCCCCGGCCCTGCTCCCAGCGCAGCGACGGCACCCAGCCCACGTGGTCCTTGCGCACCCACTTGCGGCGGATCACGTCGGCTGTATCGGCCGGATCCAGGCCCAGCGCCCGGTCCAGGGCGTAGGCCGAGGCCTCCTGGTCGTCCTTGTAGTTCTCGTAGAAGCCCTCGCCCTGGATGGAGTAGAGCCGGTTGGTCAGGGTCCAGGCCTCCGACAGGTAGATCGTGTTGTGCAGCTCGTAATGGGGCTGCCGGAAGTCGTCCACCGCGTTGTGGTAGGTCTCCAGGTTGGCCGTGCGGTCCTGGTCCAGCATGGACTGCGGCACGGCGTCCCAGGCGTGGTGGGTCAGCTCGCGGCCGGTGTAGACGTTGATGCGGGTGGTCATCTTCCCGGTAGCGTGCTGCCCCGACCAGAAAATCCCCCAGCCCTCGTGGCCGCTGCGCTGCCGGTAGCCGTCGCTCTCCTGGCGGGACAGGCGCACCTGGGAGCGGAAGCCGCCCTCGAGTTCGCCCGTCTGGTACTCGACCATCTGGCGCGAGAACCCGTAGCTGCCGGTGTTCAGCGAGAACGAACCGCCGGGGCGCTCGGTCAGGGCGGCCGAGACGATGTTCACCGTCCCGCCGATGGCCGTCATCCCGCCGATGGAATTGGTCACCCCTCGCTGCACCTGGATGTCCTGGATGCTCGCCGCCAGGTCGGGCAGGTCGACCCACCACACCTGGTGGTCCTCGGGATCGTTGAAGGGGATGCCGTTGAAGAGCACGCCCACGCGCCGCTGGTCGAAGCCGCGCACGCGCAGGTAGGTGTAGCCGAGGCCGCTGCCGGCGTCAGAGTAGGAGAAGACCCCGGGCACCGACTGCAGCAGCATGGGCAGTTCCAGGTCGGGCTCGCGCAGCTTCAGTTCCGCTGCGGTGATGTTGGTCAGGTTGACAAGGGCGCCGCGGTCGTAGCGGCTGGCGGTCACCGTGACGCTGTCCAGCCTGGCCACGGCGGTGTCGGCGGGAGCGGGTTCCAGGGCGAGCGAGGACAGGGCGCCGCCGAGCACGGCGACGAGGAGAAAAATGATGGTGCGCATGGCAGACCTCGTAGGGCTGGCCAGGCAGAGGAAGCGGGGGGCAAAAAAAAGGCGCCTTCCGTCAGGCGCCGATTCCGGCCCGTTTCCCTACGCCGGCATGATCCGGTTCAGGTTCCAAGGGTGTATCTCAGGCCGCGGCTCTCTTGCGGAGGCGGCCACCCCCAACGGTATCGACAAGGTAGGCGAGGACCGGGTTCAAGTCAACGGTCCCCGTCATCGGTCCCCGTCGTTGGTCCAGGGCGGCGCCCCGGGCCGACGGCGGCATGCGCGACCGCTACCGCGCCAGCCCCCGCCGCCAGTCGGTCACCAGATGCAGGTGCGAGACCTCCGAGCGGAAACTGGGGTCGGCCCCGGTCTGGAGGATGCGCCGGCCGTCCGGATGCAGATCGTAGTTGCAGCCCTCGGCCGAGGGGTCGGTCACGGTCAGTTTCTGGGTGAATCCGCCGATCCGGAAGGTCTGACCCGAGCCGTCCACCGAATAGACGCGCAGGTCCCCGCTGAACTTCGAGACCCACAGCTCGGTGCCGTCCCCGTTCCACTTCGGGTAGACGGCGCCGTCGTTGGTCACCTGCCACTTGCGGGCGCCGCCCTCGGCAGGCATGACGAAGATGTCCCAGCCGGCCGCCGACTCGGTGTGGTAGGCGATCCAGCGGCCATCGGGCGAGTACTCCCCCCCTGCCACGGTCATGTCCGGAACCGAGGCCAGGGTGACGACCTCCTCGGCGCCGGGTTCCAGGGACATGCGGCGCACCTCGGCGTCACCGTCCTCCCGCTCGAACTCGAACAACAGGAAGCGGTCGCCGGGACTCACGCTGGTGGGAACGATCTCCCGGGCGGATTCGAGGAGGATGGCCGCGCCTCCCTGCCCTTCCACCGGCTGCTGCATGATCCTGAACGAACCGTTCTCGACCGATGCGTAGAACACGTCCGCGCCCGACCGCGACCAGACCGGGCGCTTCTCGTCCCCGGCGGCGAAGGTGAACCGCGTCCGCAGTCCCGTGGTCAGGTCCATGAGCCACAGATCGATGCCCTCGTTGGAGGCGTTCTGCACCTCGAGCAGGGCCTGGGTCCCGTCGGGCGAGATGAAGGGATGGAAGACCTGTCCCGGTTCGCCGATGGGTTCGATCGCTCCGCCGGCCAGATCCACGAAGGAGATGACCTGCCCGACCTGGCTGGAGATCCCGGTCTGGAAGACCATCATCCCCGAGCGGGAAACGCTGAAGAGTCCGACCACGGCCCCGGGAAGAGTCAGGACGTTCTCCACCAGGGGGACGGCCCCCGCGGTCACCTTCTCCTGGTCGGGGGTGAAGGGAGCGGCCATCAGGACGTCTTCCCGCACGAACATCAGGCGGCCGTCGGCGTACTCGGCGTTGGCCTGGGACTGACCGATGATCCGGGGGGTGACCGAGGTGTCGGTGGAGGCCAGGAAAACGCTGTGGGCGTTCCCCGCACTGGCCCGCCCGACGAAGATGAATTCCTTGCCTCCGGGCAGGAAGCGGGGATGCCGGTGGGAATCGTGGTCCGGCCCCACCTTGGTCAGCTGGACGGGATCCCCGCCGATGTCCGGCACCATGAAGATCCCGTTGTTGAAGTCCGGGGCGCAGATGATCTGCCCTTGCTCGTTCCAGGAACCGCCCTTGCCGTTGGGGGCCTGGCACAGGGTCACCGGCGGCCCCCCGGCCACCGCGACCTTCTGCAGCTTCCCCTCGCCGGGCTTGAAGAACCCGATGAACCGGCTGTCCGGCGACCAGAACGGATAGGCGGCCCCTTCGGTGCCCGACAGCAGAACGGACTCGCCCTGATCCAGGTGGCGCAGGTAGAGCTGGGAGGTCCCGCCCTCCCCCACGGCGGTGAAGGCGACCATGGTCCCGTCAGGGGCGATGGCGGCCGGTCCCGGCGCCGTGCCCCGCAGGTCGTAATCGGTCCCCTTGGGCGCGGGGATCATGGTGTGCAGCAGGGGCGCAGGCGCGGGGCGGGCCAGCACCTGCCAGCCCAGGACTCCGCCCAGAGCCAGAGCGGCCACCGCCACCACGGCCGTCAGCCATGCGGGCGCGCCCCTGCGGCTTTCGGTCGAACCGGCGGCACGCAGGTCCAGGCGGGAGAAGCTCAGACTCGATCCGCTGGCTCCCCCGTCCTGCAGGAAGATCCGGGCCTCTCCGATGTCGCGCAGGCGCTGCTTGGGATTGCGCTCGAGGCAGCGCTCGATCAGGCGGCACAGCTCGGGGGCCTCCGCCA
>JAHJTW010000030.1 GCA_018829565.1 bacterium
CGACGACGCGCCCCGCAACGTCCTGCACGCCCCCCTGCTGGAGGACGCGGCCGCCCACCTGAGGGATCTGGCGGCGGGCGAGGCTCCCATCCTGCTGATCGGCTCGCGCGGCAAGCACTTCTCGACCGGTTATCCCATCGGGGAGATCCCCGAGGCCATCTTCCATCGCGATCCGCGGGTGCGTGCATCCCACCCCTTCGAGCAGGTCATGGATCTGCTATCCGCCTACCCTTCACCGATCGTGGCGCGGGTGCAAGGGGACGCCTGGGGCGGCGCCGTGGAGCTGCTGGCCTGCGCGGACATCCGCATCGCGACCGACCGGGTGCGGGTGGCCTTGCCTCCGGTGCGGCTGGGACTGATCTACAGCCACACCGGCTTGCGGCGGTTGATCCGCGCCCTGGGTTCGCCGCTGGTCAGGGAGATGCTGCTGACCGGCGAGCCGGTCGGAGCCGCACGCGCCTCAGGGACGGGATTCTTCAGCCGGGTGGTCGCTCCGGAGGACCTCGACGCAGCGGTGGCGGGGGTGATGGAATCCCTGGCCAGGGGCGGCCCCTCCGCCCTGCGGGGGACGCGCCGCATCCTGAACCTGCTGGAGGACCACGAGACCCTGCCGCCCGCGGTTCTGGCCGAGATCGCCGAGCTCAGGCACGAGTCCTGGACGGGGGAGGAGTTCAGGCGGGCGCAGGCCGCCTTCCTGGCGGGGGAACCCTCGCCGTTCCCGCCCCGGAGCGCGGCCGGCTGATCCAGGCGGGTCAGAAGTTGAACGTGTCCATGAATTCGAAGCGCCAGTCGCCCTCGCTGGTGCGCGCCCCCTCGAACCGCAGCTGCAGCGTGTCCAGGTTCAAGTGGGCCCCCGCCCCCAGGCTCTGGATGGCCCGGCCCGCCTCGTCGCCGTGGAACCAGGCATCTCCCGCATCCCCGAAGAAGTGGATCCCGAACCCGACCAGCTCGCCCTGGGGCGAGATGGGCAGCAGGAACAGGGGGATGCGGTACTCGGCGGACAGCAGGTAGCCGCTGTCGCCCTCGCGCACTCCCAGGGGCAGCCCCCGCACGGAGCCCGGCCCGCCGAGGAACAGGAGGTTGTCCAGGTGGGCGGGGCGGTCGGTGGTGCGGCCCCAGGCATGCAGGGCCAGCAGGTGCCCGCTCCAGGGCAGCGGCAGGAAGGCCCGGGCGTCCAGGCTCGTCTCCAGGTAGGTGGGCGTGGCGTCACTGGTCCAGCGCCGCGCGCGGCCTTCGCAGAAGATCCCGCCCTGAGGATAGTAGGCGTTGTCCCGGGAGTCCCATCCGCCGGCCAGCTCCACCACGGTCAGGTCGTCGATTCCCGGCAGGAAAAGGTCGGTGGCTCCGGCGGGCTCGTCGCCCCGCACGGGCGAGGGCCAGGCGAACCCGTCCCGCCGCTCGAACTGGCCGACGCCGAAGCGGGCGTCCAGGAAAAGCCCCCCGGAGGAGCTCCAGCGCACTTCGGCCGCGGCGTCCCACTTGCGGAAGCGGAACGGCCGGTGGACGAACCCTCCCTGCCGGCCCGACACCTCGACCCGGGCCTGCAGGCCCTTCCGGCCCAGGAACCAGGGCCGGTCCCAGGAGACCAGAGCGTGCTGGATGTAGGCGGGCGCCGCCTCGATGCGCAGCTTCTCGCCCTTGCCTCTCAGGTTGCGCAGCTCCACCTGGCCGCCGGCCAGGTACTTGAATCGCCGGTCGTAACGGAGCAACGGCCCGTAATAGGTGGACAGGTCCTCCTCGAGGATGACCCGCAGGACGACCTCGCCGGGCTCCTCGTCGTCGTATTCCATCTCCACGAACCGGAAGAACCCGCAATCCTCCAGGCTGTCCCAGGCCCGGTCCATGTCGTCCAGGGTCAGGGGCCGGCCGATTTCCAGAGCCATGATCCGCAGCACCAGGGAGCGGTCGCTGTGTTCGTTGCCGCTGATCTCGATGGCCGTCAGCACGGGGACCTCGTCGCTGCGCGAGGGGAAGGTGAACTCCTGGGCTCGGGCGGCGGGTCCCCCGACGGCTGCGACGGCCGCGAGGGTGATCAGGGCGAGGGCGGCGAGCGATGGGCGGCCGCACGCGGGCTGGAAGAGATGGGCAAACACAGGGTCGGAACGCTCCCCGAACGGGTTGGACCGGAGATGGGCTGTCCCGGCAATTATTGGGCGATGCCCGAGAATTGTCCAGCGATCTCGGTGGGGTCGGCAAGCAAGCCCTCCCCCGGGCCCGCCGGAGCGGCCGTGTAGACCGCCAGCCCGGTGCAGGTCAGGCCGAACACAGCCAGCTGGTCCTGGAGCAGGTCGGGGCCGAGCCGGGTGATGCGTGCCTGGAGTTCGGGGAAGGCCACGGACGCGGGATCGAAATCCGCTCCGGTCAGGACCTGTTCCAGCAGGCCGCGCACGGTCTGGTCGATCAACCGTTGCAGGAACGCCGGTTCGAGGTGGCGGCTGCCGGCCATGAAGGTGTTGAAGAAGGCGGCGGGACCCCGGATGCCGACCGTGCATTCCCCGAGCAGGGGTCGGCAGGGTTCCGGTCCCCAGGAGACGGGATTCAGGCGGGTCCAGTTCAGGGGGAAGACCTGGTCGAGGACCATCAGGACCAGCTCATGTTCCGGAGCGATCCGGTTTCTCCCTTGCCCGATGTCCAGCAGATGGCGGCCGCCGAGCAGGATCCTGTCCAGATGACCCTCCCGGGTCAGCAGGCCGACCTGGTCGGCCTCCAGATGCAGCAAGAGCTGGTGATCGCGGAAGAACGTCAGGTCCAGGGGCCCCTGGATCGTCCCCTGGGCGGGGTCCAGCGACCACTCCACCGGATTAGGGTATTCGCCGGCCCGGGAGGCGGGGGAGGCCGCCGGCAAGGGGGATACTGTCTGACGTCCGGTCCTCATGGTGCATCTCACTTCATGGCGAATTCGGATTCCCAGCCCAGCCCGAGCAGGTAGTTGCGCTCTTCGGTCATCTCGCTGAAGGTCGCCAGGTCACGCGACAGCCGGGTCGCCTCGGACTGGAACCAGCTGGCGGCGGGCACGTCCGCCTCCAGGTTGTGCACGAGTTCCATGGTCTCCTCGACCAGGAGGATGAGGCGGACGTCCAGATCCTCGAGCTCGGCGATGGTGGTGTCGTGGTCGCCCACCAGGCAGACCATGCCATCGCGATCGAGACGGCGGAAGATCACGCTGATCCGGTCCACCAGCCCGTCGATCATGGCCTGCATGTCCCCGTTGAGGATCTGGGACTTCTTCTCGGCGATGTTCAGCAGGTAGTCTCCGCAGTCCTTGAGCAGCAGGCCCAGGGCGCGCCGGTACTCCCGTTCCTTGCCGGCAGCATCGTCGCAGGACCGGTACTCGTTGTACGAAGGGATCTTCTCCAGCAGGCTGATCAATTCGGGGACACTGACGGTCGCTGCGTTGCACATGTTGGGGCTTCTCCGTCTTTCACTGGTCGATCAGGGTCTTCTCGGCCAGGAGCGCACGGGCCGGATTGCGTCCTGCCCGTTTTGCCACCCGTTTTCCCGGGAAACCGCAAGGAGCGTTCCGCCGCGGCGGGGAACCTCCGGCGATCATGGGCCCATCGGAGAAAGAACCCTCATTTCCCGGGGATCAGAGGCCCTGATGGGGCAGGTCGGGAAGGAGCAAAAAAAAAGCGGAGGAGCCGGCGTTACGCTGCTCTCCGCTCAGGGGTGGCATTCCGCAATACCGGTCCGGGATCAGGGTCCGAATCTGCAAGGCCGGCCGCGACGGGTCAGGAACCGGGATTCCAGCGCCTCACCGGATTGCTCAGGGTGCCGATGCCCTCGACCGTCACTTCCACCAGATCCCCGGGTTTGAGGAAGACCTGGGGATCGCGGAAGACGCCCACGCCGCCGGGTGTCCCGGTCGTGATGATGTCGCCCGGCAGCAGGGTCATGTTGCGGCTGATGTAGCTGATCAGGTGGTCGACCGGGAAGATGAGCTGGTCGGTGTTGCTCTCCTGCATCAGCTTGCCGTTCCAGTGGCAGGTGACGGCCAGGCCGTGGGCCAAGGGTGGCAGGTCCTCAGGCGTGACGATCCAGGGACCGCAGGGGCCGCCGGTGTCGATGCTCTTGCCGCGGAAGAACTGCTTGTCCGAGTACTGGGCTTCCCGGTCCGAGACGTCGTTCATGCAGGTGTAGCCGGCGATGTGTTCGGCCGCCTTCTCCCGGGGGATGGCGCGGCCCGGCTTGCCGATGACGACCGCGAGCTCGGCCTCGGCATCCACCTGCTTCAGGTCGTCGGGCAGCTCGATGGGCAGGTCCGGGGCCTGCAGGCAGGACGGGGCCTTGCTGAACAGCAGCGGGCGCTCGGGCAGGGGCTTGTTCTGTTCCTCGGCATGGTCCCGGTAGTTGAGCCCCACCGCGATGATCTTCGAGGGCAGGATCACCGGAGCCAGCAGCCGCGCCTCGTTCAGGTCGAAGAACGGCAGCGGCAGGGGGTCCCCGGCCATGACGCGCAGGGTCATGGTTTCCAGTTCCTTGGAGCGTTCGGCGAAGATGGCCCGCACCGGGTCCATGGTGGAGAAAAGGTTCGGCCAGGCGGACGCCAG
Organism: bacterium; assembly: GCA_018829565.1. Classification (GTDB taxonomy): domain Bacteria; phylum Krumholzibacteriota; class Krumholzibacteriia; order LZORAL124-64-63; family LZORAL124-64-63; genus JAHJTW01. The sequence continues at coordinate 4,548 of JAHJTW010000030.1, forward strand.
CGACGGCTGGCAGGCCAGCAGGTCCAGGCCGACACGGTCGCTCAGGGCGATCCCCGGACGGGGGATGGGCCCCTGCAGGTAGGTGATGAGTTTCATGGGGTCATTATCGCTTCGGCGGCTGCCCGCGTCCACCAGCAAAATCGGGCCGGAGCGGGGCTCCGGCCCGGATGCGCCGGGACTGCGCCCCGCCGGCGGGAACCGGCGGGGCGCGGCGGCGTCAGTCCTCCTGCACCACTTCGATCTTGCGGGGCAGGCTCTGCTCGGTCTTGGGCAGCCGGATGGTCAGGACGCCCTGCTCCAGCTTGGCCGAGACCTTGTCCTCGGCCACGGTGACGCCGAGCTTGAAGGACCGGCTGAAGGTGGAGCGGCTGGCCCGCTCGCGCCGGAGGGTCTTGTAGCCTTCGGGGGCCTCGTTCTCCTGGCGGGTGGCCACCCACAGGTTCTGCTTCTCGAGGTTGATTTCCAGGTCTTCCCTCTTGACCCCGGGCAGATCCATCATGATCAGGTAGTCCTTCTCGCCCTCGAGGATGTCGGCGCGGGGAGTCCAGCGGGTCATGGCCTCGCCGTCGCTCCAGGGATCGAGTTCGCCGTTCAGGGCGGCGGTCAGCATGCGGCTCACGGGAATCAGGTTATTCATTTCTGGTCCTCCTCGGGTTGGTATGCTAAATAGTGGGGCCGATCTTCTCTGGTCAGGCATTCCGGGCGGCCGGCCCCTGTTGTTGCTTTCGCCCCCACCCATTACAATGGCTGTGCCCGCAGGACCCGATGTCGTGAAAAATAATTTCAAGCTATTATCATCAAACAACTTGAATTACCATTGGCACAGTTGGATCCGCGATTTTGCGATGCTTGCAAGACGATTCATGACAGCCGATTTCTGTCATTATGTCATGAATTTGCGACGACATGACAAGGTGTGTCAGGTCCTCATCCTGGTTGTTCTCGGCTCGATCCCCATCCGCCCTTGCCCCGCGGGGGCGGAACCGGCGCCCCTTTCGGTGGGAGAGGTCCGGATCGTCACCCGGGACATCTACGCGCCCGAGGAGATCGAGGGTGCGGGGTTCGCCATGCGGATGTTCCGCCAGGCCATGAACGGCGTCCATACCAGCACCCGCCGGCACGTCATTGCTCGGGAGCTCTTGTTCCGCCCCGGCGATCCCTTCGATCCAGCCAGGCTGCAGGAAACCGAGCGCAACCTGCGGACCCTGGGCTTTCTCAACAGCATCGAGGTGGTCCCGGTGGACACCACCTTCGACGGCAGGGTGACGGTGGAGGTGAGGGCCCGCGAATCCTGGACCCTGGAGACCTCGTTCGCGTACGCCCGCGCCTCGAGCGGGGAAACGCGCTGGAACGTCCGGTTCTCGGACAACAACTTCCTCGGCAGGGGGCTGACCCTGGGAGCGGGCCTGGGAGCGGACGAGACCAGTTCCTTCTGGAACCTCTGGTACCGGCAGCGCCGTATGTTCGGCGCAGCGGTGTGGTTCGGCGTCGACTTCGCCGAGCTGGAGAGCGGCCACAGCCGGGGGGTCTTCCTGAGCCGGCCGTTCTGGGCCCAGGACGATGCCTGGGGCTGGAACCTCCAGGCCTGGGACTCCCGGCTCGAGAGGAAGTACTTCCTCAGCAACGCGAGCCCCGCCGGCCTGGATCCGGCCCGGCCGGCCAGCCTGCACGTCCTGCTGCCCCTGCGCGACAAGGGGATCGAGGCCAGCCTGCAGCGCCGCGTCCACGGCGCGGGGGCGGGCCGCATCTGGCGGCTGGGAGCCGGAGTCAAGGTGACCGAGACCGGCTACGTGCTGGACCAACCTGCTTACGAGCTTTCGGACGACCGCTTCGTGGACCTCGGCTGGCTGCAGGATCCGGGACGGCCCCCGGCCCGGATCGAGGGGACCACCGTCTTCACCTACCTGTGGTTGCGCACCGAGGGCCGCCGGTGGGACGAGCGCCGGTTCATCCTCCAGTACGGGCCGGTGGAGGATCTGTCCCTGGACCTGGTGGCGGACGTGAAGGTCGGTCCCATCCCGGAGTTCCTGGGCTCGACCGCGGCCGGCGGCCGGGACCGCATCCGGACCGAGGGCTGGGTCGAGAAATGGCTGCCCCTGGGCTCCGGCCTGCTGATGCTGCGGGCCGAGGGCGAGGGCGAGTCCGGGGGGGCGGGCGTGGCCAACCACCTGGTTTCCGGGGTGGCCGGCTGGGTGGGCCTGATGGGTGGGGAATCGGCTCCGTGGGTGACCCGAGCGTTCGCCGAATACGCCCACGGCAGCCTGCTCGACGGCTCCCGGGCCCTGGTGCTGGGTCTGGAGAGGGGGGTCCGCACGCTGGAATTCGACGGCATGGCGGGCGACCGCCTGGCCCGCTGGAACCTCGAGCAGGGAAAGGTCCTGCCCGGCGAGGTTCTGGGCTTGTTTAGAATGGGTGGGGCGCTATTCTACAGCGGCGGTTCGGCCTGGTGGAACGACGAGATCCGGGGGCCGGGCCGCACCCGGCACGAGGTGGGCGCGGGCATCAGGTTCGGTCCCACGAGATCGCGCAACGCCCGGGTCGGCCGGATCGATCTGGCCTGGGACCTCGACGGCGGCGGGCCGGTCTTCACGGCCACCACCCGCGGACTGTTCTGACCCGAAAGGTGAACGGTGGGAGCCACTCGCAGCGTCGCGCGCAACACCCTGTGGCTGACCCTCGGTCTGCTGTCCGGCCGGGCCCTCGGCATCTTCCTGATCCGGAAGATGACCCCCGTCCTGGGTGCGGACGGGATGGGGGTCTGGGGCGCGGCCATCGACCTGTCGGCGATCCTGCAGGTGATCGCCAACTTCGGCCTGGGCACCCTGCTGACCCGCGAGATCACCCGCAACAGGGGCATGACCCTGCCCCTGTTCTGGAACACTCTGCGCGTGCGCTGGGCCATCGGGGCGATCTGCTACGTCCTGCTGCTGATCTACGTCGACGTTTCCGGCTTCGAATCCCTCGCGCGCCAGGCCACCCTGGTGATCGGCGCGGCCATCTTCATCGAGGCCGCAGCCATGGCGTGCGATGCGGTCCTGCAGGCCCACGAGAAGGTGCAGTACCAGTCGGTGGGCCAGATCCTCTCCGCCGTGGTGTACTTCTGGCTGGGCTGGATCTGGCTGGATGCCGGTCACGGCCTGATGGGCGTGATCTGGGCCAACCTTGCCAGCCGGGTCGTGCGCCTGGCGGTCATGGCCCCCCTGATGTTCTGGCGGACGGGTCCCTGGCGACGGCGGGATCCCGGCGGCGGCCAGGCCCCCGGGGTGCTCTGGATGGTCAAGCTGGGCTGGCCCCTGTTCCTCTCGACGACCTTCGGCATCATCTACAACAAGGTCGACACGGTCATGCTCAAGGAGATGATCGGCGATTCGGCCGCGGGGGTCTACGTCCTGGGGCACCGGGCCCTCGACATGATGATCATCCTGCCCAACCTGTTCGGGACGGCGATGTTCCCGGCGATGGCCCGCTACGGCCTGGGCACGGCCCGGGACGCCATCCGCCTGGGCGAACGGTCCCTGCGCCTGATGAACGCCACGATGATCCCGTTCACCCTCTTCTTGACCTTCACCGCCGGTCCCATCATCCGCTGGTTCGACGCGAGCCCCCAGTTCGCCGATTCGGTGCCCGTGCTGATGATCGTGATCTGGGGCCTGCCCCTGCAGGCCGCCAACATCATCTTCAACCGACTGCTGATCACCGCGGAACGCGAACGGGCCTTCGTGTTCATCGGGTTGTTCTCCATGCTGGTCAACGTGATCCTCAACACCCTGTTCATTCCCCGGTACGGATACTTCGGGGCCTCGGTGGCCACGATCGTCAGCATGCTCACCAGCTTCATCCTCCACATCCGGTACCTGTCGGTTGCCGGGTTCCGGCCAGCCCTCGGCCGTTCCCTGTGGGGCCCCATCGTCGCCACGGCCGGGGCCTGGCTGCTCGCCTTCGGCACGGCGACCCTTCTCGCTCCCGGGTGGGGGATGACCTGGAAAGAGCTGCCCCTCGACCAGGGATGGGGGCCCTTCCTGGGAGCCACGGGGCTGACCTTCCTCTATTACACGGGAGGGCTGGTCGCCCTGAAGGTCGTCGGCAAGGAAGACCTGGTCCTTCTGAGGGAGCTCCGGTCCCCCCGGCTGCGGCGATGATACCGTCGCGGTCTTCCGTTATTTTGAAAACCCCATGCGTTTTTCACTAAAGAATTCCTCAGAAAACCCGAAAAGGCCATGGACATGAAGGGAGTCGACCTCAGGGGTCGTTCTCCTTGTTCCGGGATATGGGGTTTGCGGGGAGGTTCACCGTGTTCTCAACGTGGGGGCTGGGAAGGAAAATCGGGGCGGGGTTCGGGGTCGTCCTGTTCCTGCTGGGGATCGTGGTCGCGTGGTCCTACTTCGGGGTGGGGGCGATCGTCGACAACGCGGACGAGGTCATCGCCGGGAACCAGCTCAAGGCCCTGATGACCCAGATGGAAGTCAATCATCTGCACTGGGGCAGCAAGGTCGCCGACGTCCTCAATGACGACCAGGTGACGGAACTCGACGTGCACACCGATCCCCGGACCTGCAAGTTCGGGAAGTGGTACTACAGCGAGGGTCGCCAGGAGGCCGAGACCATGGTGCCCGGCCTGGCCGAGATCATGGCCCGGGTGGAGGATCCCCACGCCACGATGCACCAGCAGGCGGCCCGCATGGGAGAGGTCTTCAAGCAGGCCGATCTGGAGCGGGGCAGTTTCCTCAGGGAATCGAAGACCGCTCACCTGGACTGGATGAACCGGCTGGGGAACCTCTTCCTGGATCCCTTCGCCTCGGATCTGGGGAGCCTGCAGACCGATCCGACCCTCTGCGGCTTCGGGAAGTGGCTCTACAGCGACGCGACCCGGGCCTACTTGCAGGAGAACCAGGAGTTCGCGGCCGTCTGGAAGGAGGTCGAGGCGAAACACAAGACGCTGCACGAGAGCGCCGAGACCATAGGCCGGTACCTGGCCATCGGGGAGAAGGACGATGGGCGGTCCTATTACCTGGACGTCACAAGGCCGGCGGCGACCGCGGTCCTCGAGGGGATCGCCGGCATGATCGCGATCGACGCGCAGGACGTCTCGGGGATGCAGGAAGCCCAGCGGATCTACACGAACGACATCATCCCCTCCATGAGGGAGACCACCTCGCTGCTCGGCGAAGCGGCGGAGCACGTCAGCAAGAACGTCATGACCGACGAGCAGATGCTGGCGGCGGCCTCGAGGACCAAGGCGGTGGTCACGGCACTGGGCGCCCTGGCCATCGTGGCGGGGCTCGCCCTGGGCTTCGTCACCACCCGCAGCATCGTCAAGGCCCTCAGCCGGATCATGGAGTCCCTGTCCCGCGGCTCCGAGCAGGTCTCGGTCTCCAGCAGCCAGGTCTCCCAGGCCAGCCAGCAGCTCGCCGAGGGCGCCAGCCAGCAGGCGTCCAACCTGGAGGAGACCTCGGCCACCCTCGAGACCATCGCCGCCATGACCAGGGACAACGCTGCGAGCACCGACGAGGCCAACGGCCTGACCACCAGCCTGAAGGGCGTGGCGGCCACGGGCCAGGGGGCCATGGTCCGGATGACCGACGCCATCGGCCGGATCAAGGAGTCCTCGGACCAGACCGCCCACATCATCAAGACCATCAACGAAATCGCCTTCCAGACCAACCTCCTGGCCCTCAACGCGGCAGTCGAGGCCGCCCGGGCCGGGGATGCGGGCAAAGGCTTCGCGGTGGTGGCCGAGGAGGTGCGGAACCTGGCCCAGCGCAGCGCGTCGGCGGCCCAGGACACGGCCGATCTCATCGACCAGTCCCGGCGGAACGCGGACGGGGGGGTGACCGTGACCGAGGAGGTGACGGCGATCTTGGCCCAGATCACCGAGGGCGCCAACCGGGTGAGCGAACTGATGGATACGGTCAGCAAGTCCACCGGCGAGCAGACCCGCGGGGTGGCGGAGATCAACCAGGCGGTGGGCCAGCTGGACCAGGTGACCCAGAGCAACGCCGCCAACGCCGAGGAGACGGCCTCGGCCAGCGAGGAGCTTTCGGGGCAGGCCCGGGAACTCGACGCCCTGGTGGCGGACCTCCGGCAGGTCGTCCAGGGGGGCCGCCGGGCGAGCGGATACCCGGAGGCCGCGTCCGCGGTCCGGACCGCGGGCGCCCAACGGACGGTGAGGAAAGTCCAGGCGACCCGGTCATCGCCGAAGGCATCGCCAGAGCAGGACTGGTTGCAGGAACTGGGATTGGGCGCGGCTCCGCGGAGGGCCAGGGACCACGGGCCGGTCATTCCGCTGGACGACAACGAACTGATCGACGTCTGACAACTGCCGGATCCCACCGATCCCGAACCGCCCGGCGCCTCAGGCCCGGGCGGTTCCTTAATGGTTGATTTCCCACCCTCCGGTCGTGTATTCGTAGACCGTCAGTTCAGCAATCTTACCGGATCCGGCGCTTCTCCTGAGCCGGACATGCCGAAAGGCCCCCATGGGTTCCATCAACGAATTCGCCGCCGGACTGTCCGGGACGGTCTGGGGCTGGCCCGAGGTCTTCCCCCTGATGGTGGCGGCCCTGCTGGTGACCGGCCTGGTCATGACCGTGACCTTGCGTTTCCTGCAGATCCGTCGCCTCAAGCAC
>JAHJTW010000277.1 GCA_018829565.1 bacterium
CGTGCACCAGGACGGCCTGGCCCACATCAGCCAGCTGGCGGACCGGTTCGTCCGGGATCCCAACGAGGTGGTCAAGGTCGGCCAGAAGGTCGAGGCCAAGGTGCTGGAAGTGGACTTGCCCCGGCGCCGGATCTCGCTCACCCTGAAGGAGAGCTGATCAGGGGACCATTCCTTCAGGGCTTCTCGAGCTGGTGAAGAGGCCGGAACGTGAACTCCGGGAACCGAGAACAAGGATGGGGCGGGTCGAGGACGACCCGCCCCATCGCATGGTCCGGACCTGACCCAGGGGGTAGTTGGGCGAGAGCGGTCCGGAGCAGGATGAGGCCTGCCCGAATCCGGGCGGCTGATCATCCCTCAGACCATTATCGAGCAAATGCGGAGTCATGTAAATAACAATATTTCTGACTAAATGGTAATAATTCCTGGTCCTGTTTTGCATGCGGATTCCCACCGAGAGGGGAGAAGTACGGCGCACCTCCGTCCGAATGCACGGTCCCGCCCCTTGGTCCTTGGGATGGTCCCGGCCATATGCTATCTTTCGTCCCAGGACCATGACCAGGAGGCCGTTCCGTGAGCGCCGACGTCGGTAACACCCAGTTCCAGCAGATGCTGCAGGCGGGAATCCCCGCCTCCATCCCCGAACCTCCGGCCTGCGACCCTGCCGTTAGCCGTGCCCCCCGGCGGCCCCTGATCCTCAGCCGCCGGGAGATGGAGCTGGCCCTCGCCAACGCCCTGCGCTACTTCCCGGCCGATCTGCACGGCCTGCTGGCCCCGGAATTCGCCGCCGAGCTGGCCGAATGGGGGCGGATCTACATGTTCCGGTACCGCCCCGCGTATCCCATGCACGCCCGGCCCCTGGACCACTACCCCGCCCGCACCCCCCAGGCCGCCGCCATCATGCTCATGATCCAGAACAACCTGGATCCGGCCGTGGCCCAGCACCCCTACGAACTGATCACCTACGGGGGCAACGGCACCGTCTTCCAGAACTGGGCCCAGTATCTCCTGACCATGCGGTACCTCGCCGAGATGACCGAAGACCAGACTCTGGTCGTGTATTCGGGCCATCCCCTGGGGCTGTTCCCCTCCCACCGGGACGCCCCGCGGGTCGTGGTCAGCAACGGCATGGTGATCCCCAACTACAGCAGCGGGGACGACTACCTGCGGATGGCGGCCCTGGGCGTGACCAGCTACGGCCAGATGACCGCGGGAAGCTACATGTACATCGGTCCCCAGGGCATCGTGCACGGGACGACCATCACCATCCTGGGCGCGGGCCGGTTGTACCTGGGCGAAGATGCCGGCGGCGGGAATCCCCTGGCCGGCAAGCTCTACGTGAGCAGCGGACTGGGCGGCATGAGCGGGGCCCAGGGCAAGGCCGCGGTGATCGCGGGCTGCGTCGGGGTCCTGGCGGAGATCAATCCCGCGGCGGTGAGGAAGCGGCACGAGCAGGGCTGGGTCGACGAGGTCCACACGCATTTGCCCGGCCTGCTGGACCGCATCCGCAAGGCCAAGGCGGACAAGGAGGCCGTCGCCCTGGCCTACCAGGGCAACGTCGTGGACCTGTGGGAGGCCCTGGCCGCAAGCGACGTCGCCGTCGAGCTGGGGAGCGACCAGACCAGCCTGCACATCCCCTACACCGGAGGCTACTATCCCGCAGGGATGACCTACGAGGAGGCCAACGCGATGATGGCGGCCGATCCGGCGGCTTTCAAGGGGCGCGTCCAGGCCTCCCTGCTGCGCCACCTCGCCGCCGTCGAGCGCTGCATCGAACGCGGCACCCGGTTCTGGGACTACGGGAATGCCTTCCTGCTGGAATGCAGCAGGGCCGGCGCGGACATCCGCAAGCCCGACGGCCGCTTCACCTATCCCAGCTACGTCGAGGACATCATGGGCCCCCTGTGCTTCGACTACGGGTTCGGCCCCTTCCGCTGGGTCTGCACCAGCGGCGACCCCCGCGACCTCGAGACCACCGACCGCATCGCCGGGGACGTCATCGAGAAGCTGGCCGCCGAGGCGCCCGCAGAGATCCGCCGGCAGTACCTGGACAACCTGCGTTGGATCCGGCAGGCCGGACCGAACCGCATGGTGGTCGGCAGCCAGGCCCGCATCCTCTACAGCGACGCCGAGGGCAGGCGTGCCATCGCCGCCGCCTTCAACGCCGGCATCAAAAGCGGCGAGATCACTGCGCCGGTCGTGCTGGGCCGCGACCACCACGACGTCTCGGGCACCGACAGCCCCTTCCGCGAGACCAGCAACATCACCGACGGTTCGATGTTCTGCGCCGACATGGCCATCCAGAACGTCATCGGGGACGGCTTCCGCGGCGCCACCTGGATCAGCATCCACAACGGCGGGGGCGTGGGCTGGGGCGAGGTCGTCAACGGGGGGTTCGGCATGGTCCTCGACGGCTCCGCCGATGCGGACCGGCGCCTGCACATGATGCTGCACTGGGACGTCAACAACGGGATCGCCCGCCGGGCCTGGGCCCGCAATTCGGGTGCCGAATTCGCCATCCGGCAGGCCATGCAGGACGAACCGCGCCTGCAGGTGACCCTGGCGCAGCACGCCGACCCGCAGCTGGTGGCCCGGGCCATCGGCAAGGCCTTCGACTGACCAACACGGAGATCGCATGGACCCGCGCCCCGAGAGAATACCCCGTCCCGGCGTTCCGGAGCTCGATGCCGTCCTGGGCCGCCCCTTCAAGGTCCTGGACGACGGCCTGGTCCGCGTCGTGGACTACATGGGCGACGACGCCGCGGTGGTCCAGGCCGCCCGCGTCAGCTACGGCCAGGGGACCAAGGCCGTCTCCGACGACCGGGGCCTCATCCGCTACCTGCTGCGGCACCGCCACACCACCCCGTTCGAGATGTGCGAGCTGAAGCTGCACGTGCGGGTGCCCATGGACGCCTGGCGGCAGTGGATCAGGCACCGCACCGCCTCGGTGAACGAGACGAGCACGCGCTACTCGGTGGCCATCGACGCCGCCCAGCGGACCGCCCCCGACCAGTGGCGCATCCAGGCAGAGAACAACAAGCAGGGCAGCGACGGCTTCGCATCCGGGGAACTCGGGGCCCGACTCTCCGCCGAGGAGGCGGAGCTCCAGGACCGGGCCCGCGCCGTGTACAACGGTCGCCTGGAAGCCGGGGTGGCCCGGGAGCAGGCCCGCAAGGACCTGCCGCTGTGCACGTACACCGAGGCCTACTGGAAGATCGACCTGCACAACCTGCTCCACTTCCTGGCCCTGCGCATGGACCCCCACGCCCAGCTCGAGATCCGCGAGTACGCCAACGTGATCGGGCGGGACATCGTCTCCCGCTGGGTGCCCCTGGTCTGGGAGGCCTTCGAGGACTACCGCCTGGGCGCATCCTCCTTCTCCCGCCTCGAGACCGGCATCCTGGCCGCCCTCGGAGCGGGCGACCCGGACCGCGCCCTGGCCGTGGCCCGCGACGCCGGCTGGCTCCAGCCCGCCCGGAACGGGGGCTATCTGCGCAATCGCGAGCGGCAGGAGTGCGAGGCCAAGCTGCAAGCGCTCAACCTCACCGTTCCCTGGTGACGTCCCCAAGAGGAGGATCTTCATGGCCAAGCGCATCGACTGGTACTACCACCGCAACGGGTGAACGAGCGCGGGAAAGGCGCAGGGGTACCTTGCGGAACATGGCCTCGCGGTCGCACTGGAAGAGAACGCCCGCCTGAAGTACGGGGCGGACAAGGCCCGGGAGCTGGCGCGGACGGCCAGCCGGATCATCGTCATGAAGGGCAAGAAGGTCACCGACTTCGACCTGGCGAAGGACAAGCCGTCCGACGACGAACTCCTGGCCCACCTGCTGGGCTCCACCGGCAACCTGCGGGCCCCCTCGCTGCGTGCCGGCAAGGTCCTGCTGGTCGGCTTCAACGAGGACGTCTACGACGAGGTTCTCGGTTGAGCGATCTCGTGGTAGGATGAATCCGATCGATTCGCTGGGATTTAACCCGCAGCCACGGGGTCATCGTCCATGGTATCGGCATTCCTCTATCTCGCGGTCATCGTCAGCGGCGCCTCGGTCCTGATCCTGGAGATCCTGGGCACGCGGGTCCTGGGGCCCTACTACGGGGTCAGCATCTATCTCTGGTCAGCGCTGATCGGGGTGACCCTCGCCGCCCTCAGCCTCGGTTACGCCCTCGGGGGCCACCTTGCCGACCGCAGGGCCGATCTCGGCCGGTTCAGCTTGTTCTACCTTCTGGCTGGCCTCTTCGTCCTGGCCCTGCCCTTCGCGGTCCGGCCGGTCCTCGACCTGCTCGAACCCCTGGGCCTGAAGACCGCCGCCCTGACGGGAGCGACCATCCTGTTCTTTCCTCCCCTGCTGGTCCTCGGGATGGCCACCCCCTTCGCGCTCCGCCTGAAGGCCGACACCTTCGACCGCGTCGGCCGCACGGCCGGCAACCTCTACGCCGTCTCCACCCTGGCCAGCGTGGTGGCCGCCATCGGCACGGGTTTCGTCCTGGTTCCCGGGCTGGGCGTGCGGCGGATCCTGGTCCTGACCGGCGCGGCCCTTCTGATGACCGCGCTGCTTGGCCTGATGCTCCACCGGAAATCCCCGCGGGTGCTGGGGGCCGCCCTGGCGCTGGCGATCGGCCTGCCGTTGATCCAGGGATGGGTCCCCCGCGAAACCGCCGAACCCGGCCGGGGCCTGCTGGCCCTCGAGCAGAGCGCCTACGGGGAGGTCAGGGTCCTCGAAAGGCAGAGTCTGCGGTACATGCTCATCGACGGCGCCCCCCACTCCATCGTCGATCCTCTCACCTGGCGGTCGACCTACCCCTACGCCGACGTGCTGGAGATCGGCAAGCTGTTGCGGCCCGAGCCGGGCCGGATGCTGCTGGTGGGCCTGGGAGCAGGATCGGTGGCCAAGTCCTACGCCCTGGCGGGCTGGAGAGTGGACGCGGTGGAGATCGATCCCGTGGTGACGGACCTGGCCCGGAAGTTCTTCCACCTCCAGGATTCAGAGGCGACCGTCCACCAGGCCGACGGCAGGCGATTTATGAGGGATGCGCCGGAGTTCACCTACGACCTGATCGTCCTGGACGCCTTCGGCAGCAGTTCGGTGCCCTTCCACCTGGTCACCAGGGAGGTCTTCGACCTGATCCGGTCGCGTCTGGTTCCCGGCGGACTGCTGGCCATGAACCTCGAGACCGTGGGCTGGCGGGATCCCCTGGCCGAAGCGGTGGCCACCACCCTGGCCGAACGGTTCAACGACGTCCTCATCCTGCCCATCGCCGAGCCCCCCGACCGGCTCGGCAACCTCATCCTGCTGGCGAGCGACCAGGACCTCGCGCTCGCCGAGGATCCCGCCCCGCCGGACTCGCGCTGGACCGGGCCATACAACCTCGCCCATGCCTGGGACAACCGCTTCACCCCCGCCGGCAGCGGTCCCATCCTGACCGACGACCGCAACCCGGCGGGGCTGTGGTCCAACCGCATCAACGACGCGGCCCGCCGGCAACTCCATTCCTTCTTCGGCAGGAACGGCCTGGCCTGGTGAGGTCAACCCTGTCCCAGGGGCCTGATCTCGCCGCTCTCCTCGACCACGACCGGAAATCCCCCGACCTCGCGGGGCAGGTCCCGCTCCAGGGCAGGGGTCAAGGTGTGGACGTAGATCACCAGGCAGACCCGGTCGTCTGCGGTGCGGCCCTCGGCGACGCCGGTCACTCCCGGGATCGCCATCAGTTCGGCCGCACGGTCCCGGATGACCTCGGCGATGGTCCAGGTTTCCACGGTCCCGGCCTCCTTGTCGCTGCATCCCGGGCCGGCGGCCTGGCCCCCGGCCAGCATCAGGATGACCAGCGCATTCGCTAAGCGTCTTCCCTTCATCCTTCGATTCCCCTCGCCCGCATCCCAAGGGAACGGCCGGCGCGCAGGGCGCCGGCCGTCATCATACCTCGAGAACCTTCCCGGGGAAGGTCTCAGTTGCCCACCATGGTGGCGTTGAAGTGGTTCAACACCTCGTCGATGGGGTTGGCGATGGCCGTCGTGCTCGACCCGGCGAACAGCAGACCGACCGCACGGGGGTTCGTGGTGACGTCCTCGACCATCAGGGAGCCGGAATCGCCGCCGGCCAGGAACTTGCTGGCCTTGTTCTTGATGACGATCTGGCCGGTGAAGGTCTTGGTGAAGGCCGACCCGCCTGCGCACTCGTTCTCGTAAGCCACGCTGATGGTGGCGTTCAACCCGCTGATCGAGCTGCGGGTCAGGCCCGTGGTCCGGCCGCTCTTCTTGACCGCCTGGCCGATGAAGGCGCCCGCGGTCTGGGAAGAGAGGGTCCCGATCTCCAGGATCGCCCCGCCGGGATCGACCATGCCGCTGATGATGTTGGCGGTGGAGGCGTCCACGTTGGAGTTGGGAAGCGCACGGGAGACCACCAGGGTCGCGACGTCCTGACCGCTGGCTGCGTTGCAGCCGATGTCGATCAGGGCGGGCTGGATGATGGGATCGCCCGTGGACGCGCTGCGGCCGTTGCCGCCATTGACGATGTCGGCCTCGAACACGTGGTAGTTGCTGAGGATCCGCAGCTGGCCGCCGACCTGGATGAGCGAACCCAGGGTGCCGCCGCAGCAGTACCCGTTGGCCAGGTCATGGCGCCAGCCGCCGGAGCAGCCCAGCTGGATGGGCGGCGTCTGGATGGCGGTGTGGCTCACGCCGCCGCCCCCCCCGCCGCCGCCGGGCCTGCCCTTCATGGCCACGATGGGATCGGTCAGGAGGATCTCGACCCGCGCACCGTCGAGGTTCGCCGGCATCCGGGTGACGGCCTTCTCGGAGGTGACCAGGATCAGAACGGCAGGCTCGCCGTCCTCGGTGAAGGTCGTGGCGGTGCCGATGACCTCGGGCGAGGACATCAAGGACGGGGTGTAGCTTTCCTGGATGGTCATCACTTCACGGAGGCGGGGATTGAGAGAGCCGAATTCACGGACGAGGCTGTCGGCTTCCCGCGAGGCCGGCGAGACCGGCGAGACCTCGGAATCCGAACAGCCCTGGAACATGAACAGGCCCGCAAGCGCCAGCGTGAGGATCAGCAGGGATGCGAGGCGGGTGATGGATTGGCGTTTCATCTGGACGGTCCTCCCTAGAGAGTGTTGGGTGGAGGCGAGACCCCGTCATGCGAGGATGAAATATCCTACCGTAATAATATAAATTGAATCAAGGGGATTTTGTTGTTACAAAATTATCATGAAAACATGAAGAAACGGGAGGCCTGGCCCGCCTCCCGCCTTCCCTCTTCCAGGATCCAAGGAGCGCCCTGCGCGGATCAGGGCGCCCCCTGGGTCCGCGAAAGGTCGGGATCCAGGCGCAGGGCCTCGTCGATGAATTCCTGCGCGCGGGCCGCGTGCCCCAGCTTGCGCTCGATCATGCCGAGGTTGTAAAAGGCCGTCGCCTGGCCGGGGTCCAGTTCGATGGCCCGACGATAGGCCGCCGCCGCCCGGCCGAGCTTGCCGTCGCGGTGCAGCGCCAGGCCCAGACGCAGCTGGGTGCCCGCGTTGGCGGGATCAAGGTCCGCCGCCCGCTCCAGGGCTTCCTGTGCCTCCCGGAGCCGGCCCATGCCGGCATAGAAGGACCCAAGCTGGTCGAAGGCGGCGGCGTCGCCGGGATCCAGCTCGACCAGCCGGGAGAACCGGGCCACCGCGCCGGGCAGATCGCCGGACATGGCGCAAGCCATCCCCAGGTTGCCGATGGCGTCCACCGCCGCGGGGTCCTCCTCGACCGCCTCCTGCAGGATCACCAGAGCCTCCTGGACCATTCCGGCCTTCAGCATGACCCCGCCGAGCCTGGCGAGGAGCCCCTGCCCCCGGCCGCCCAGATCCCGGGTCCGGCCCAGGACCGCGAGAGCCTGGTCCAGTCGCCCCTGCTTCTCGTACAGACCGGCCAGGAGGACCGCCGTCCCGGGGTCCGCGGGCTCGATGGCGTGGGCCGTCGTCCAGGATGCGAGAGCCCGGGCGTCCTGGCCCTGCCGGGCCTGGAGCTCGCCCAGGAACAGGTGGGCGCGCGGATGCCTGGGATCCTCGGCGAGGACCGCCTGCAGGATGGCCTCGGCCTCACGGGGTTCGCCCTGGAGCAGGAGGGCCCTCCCCAGGCGGGCCCGCCCGTCCAGCCAGGCGGGATGGACCTCGAGCCCTTCCCGGTAAAGCCGGACCGCCTCCTCCCAATCCTGACGGACCTCCGCGAGAGTCGCGGCGTCCTCCCACGCCGCGATGGATTCCGGATGCGAGACGAGCAGGCCTCGATAAAGGGCGGCCGCCTCATCCTCCCGGCCCGAGCGGGCCAGGGCCTGGGCCAGGTTCAGGTTGACCTCGAAATTGTCCGGGGCGGTTGCGCGCGCCCGCTC